>NZ_JASPGT010000016.1:0-29281 GCF_030228885.1 Corynebacterium sp. MSK195
GATGCAATATCGAAATCAGACCCTTGAAGCCCTAACCGCCTAGAATTAAACCAGTCCAACTTTCGGGGGCCAGTTCAAAGAGCGCAGGGGCTGACTGTTATGTGGCTGGCTTAGTTACTGCAGGCCGAACTGATCCCACGCGGCAGGGGAGAGGTTCTGGTACACGTGCTTGTGCTCCTGGTACTCGGCCAAGCCGGTGGGGCCAAGCTCGCGACCGTTGCCGGACTGCTTGTAGCCGCCCCACTCTGCCTGCGGCAGGTACGGGTGGAAGTCGTTGATCCAGATGGTGCCGTGGCGCAGGGCGCGGGCAACGCGCTCGGCGCGGCCGGCGTCGGAAGTGTAGACGGCGCCAGCCAGGCCGTACTCGGTGTCGTTGGCGATGGCGATGGCCTCCTCCTCGGTGGTGAAGGTCTCGATGGTCACGGTCGGGCCGAAGGCCTCGTCGTGCACGCAATCCATCTCGCGGGTAGCGCCATCAATGATGGTCGGCAGGTAGTAGACGCCGGCGCCCAGGTCGGTGGTGCCGGTGCCGTGCTGGCCGTTGGTGTCCTCGCTGGTGGCAACGCGGCCGCCGGTAAGGATCTTGGCGCCCTGCTCGCGTGCCTTGTCTACGTAAGCGGCGACCTTCTCGCGGTGCTCGGCGGAGATGAGCGGGCCGGTTTCGGCCTTCTCGTCGGTCGGGCCGCCGATCTTGATCTTATTGGCGCGCTCTACCAAGGCGTCGACGAACTTATCGTGCAGGGACTCTTCCACGACGATGCGGGAGCCTGCGGAGCAGACCTGGCCGGAGTGGAAGAAGGCGCCATTGAGGGCGTTGTCCACGGCGACGTCGAAGTCGGCATCGGCGAAGATGACGTTCGGGTTCTTGCCACCGAGCTCGAGCGCGGTGCGCTTGACGGTCTCGGCTGCATTCTTAGCGATGATCTTGCCGGTGACCAAGCCGCCGGTGAAGGAGACCATGTCCACGTCTGGGTGCTGGGACAGCGGGTTGCCGCAGTTAGCGCCAGCGCCGGTGATGAGGTTGCCTACGCCGTCCGGCAGGCCGCATTCCTTGAGGGCGGCCATGAGCAGCATGGCGGTGTGCGGGGTGAGCTCCGCTTGCTTGAGGACGAAGGTATTGCCGGCGGCCAGGGCAGGGCCCACCTTCCAGGAGACCTGCAGCAGCGGGTAGTTCCACGGGGTAATCAGGCCGCAGACGCCAACGGGCTCGGCGTCGATGCGCGAGCGCAGGTTGGGATCCTGCGGGTCGACTACGCGGCCGGCCTGGTGCTGGGCCAGGGTGCCGAAGAACTCGAAGGCGTTGGCGATGTCATCCATATCGCCCAGGGATTCCTCGTAGCGCTTGCCGGTATCGGCGGACTCGGCCTGGGCGAAAAGCTCCTTGTGCTCGCGGATGAAATCGGCCACGCGGATGACCAGCTTGCCGCGCTCGGCGGCTGGGGTATTGGCCCACTCGCCGTTGTCGAAGGTTTCACGTGCAACCTTGATGGCGCGCTCGGTGTCCTCGTCGGAGGCCTCGGAAACGAGGCCGACGGTGGAGCCATCGGCCGGGCAGATGATGGTGCGGGTCTCGCCGCTCTGGGCGGCTTCCCACTTACCGTTGATGAACAGGGACTTCGGGGCGCCGTCGGCATGCACGCCCTTCAGCAGCTCGGTCTGGGTGGGGTCGAACAAAGTGTTCTGGGTGCTCAAGTGAAAAGCAACCTTTCTCTCATAGAGGTAGTTGTACTGGCCAGCTTAGCTATCTTCGCGCCAGGTGCGCTCGGGCTCGGCGCCATCGGAGACATCGGAGTCGCCCGGCTGGGTCTGCTGCATGTAAAGGAAGGCCAGGTGACGCTCGTAAAGGTCCAGCACGTTATTGATGATCTGGTTCTCGGAATAGCCGTAGACGTCGTAGCCCAGCGAACCGGTCATATCGTAGACCTCGAGGCGGTAGTACTCATCGCCTTCGCCTGTGCTGAAGTCGGGGCGCTCGGCCGCGACTGGGAAGAGCTGGTAGCGGAACATGCGCTCATTGTGCAGCTTAACTTCGAGGTCGAGCTGGGGAAGTTCGACGTCGGGAAGCTCGCTGGTGAGCAAGAGGGCATCGTAGCCGCGAGTGCGCATGTGCGTTGCCACCTGCTCGAGGGCGTAGGTAGCAGTTTCGCGCAGGTAGGTATCCATCTCCTGCTTGGAGGGGAAGGTATTGGCGCGGTCGAGGCGGTTCTTCCACAGGTTGGAATCCGAAGGCTCGCGCTCGGTGCGGGAGGAAATCACGCCGTGCATGGCGGTGGTGCGGGCCTCGCGCTGGACGTTTTCCAGGCGCAGGGACTTCCACAGGGAGAACATGATGAGGTAGACCACGAAGGCGAAGGGCAGGCCCATCACGACGGTCGCGGACTGCACGGTGGCGATGCCGTCGATCTGCAGCAGCGCCAGGGTCAGCGCGCCCACGGTGACGGACCAGAAGATGCGCAGCCAGCGCGCGCCATCCTGGCGGTTATCGGTGATGCGGGAGGTGAAGTTGGACATCACCAGCGCGCCGGAGTCGGCCGAGGTGATGTAGAGCAGCAGGCCGATGAAGGTGGTCAAGAAGATGACGATGCCGGAGCCTGGGAACTCGTGCAGCATGTCGTAGAAGCCCTGTTCCGGCACGTTGATCGCGTTTTCGGCGAACTCGGGGTAGTCACCGGAGCGGACCATGTCCAAGGCGGTGTTACCGAAGAAGGACATCCACATCAGGATGAACAGGAACGGGAAGGTCAGGGTGCCGAAGATGAACTGACGCAGGGTGCGGCCGCGGGAGATACGGGCCAGGAAGAGGCCGACGAAGGTTGCCCAGGCAATCCACCATGCCCAGAAGAAGAGGGTCCAGGACTGCATCCAGGTATCCACGGTGGCCTGGTCTTCGGCAAAGGCGAAGGTTTCCATGGTCCAGGACGGGAACTTCGAGACGTAGTCACCGATATTGGTCACGATGGCATCGAAGAGGTAGGCGGTCTTGCCAAAGACCACGACGTAGACCATCAGCGCGATGGCCAGGTAGACGTTGAGCTCGGAGAGGAAGCGAATGCCCTTATCGACGCCGGATACGGCCGACAGCGTGGCAATGGCCACCGCAATGATGATGAGGGCGGACTGCAGGCCAAGGCCTTGCTCGATGCCGAAGATGAGGTGGAAGCCGTAGGACAGCTGTACTACGCCGATGCCCAGGGAGGCGGTCACGCCGAAGACGGTGCCCAGCATGGCGGCGATGTCCACCGCGGAGCCGATGGGGCCGTGGACGCGCTTGCCAATGAGCGGGTAGAGCGCGGAGCGAATAGCCAGCGGCATATTGAGGCGGTAGGCAAAGTAGCCGAAGGCCATGCCCATGAGGGCATAGAGGGCCCAGCCGGTCAGGCCATAGTGGAACATGGCGTAGACCACGGCTTCCTTGGCGGCTTCCATGGTCTCGCCGTCACCCACCGGTGGCTGCATGTACATGGTCACCGGCTCGGCCACGGCGAAGAACATGAGGTCCACGCCGATGCCGGCGGCAAAGAGCATGGACGCCCAGGAGAAGGTATTGAATTTCGGCCGCGAGTGGTCGGGGCCTAAGCGGATATTGCCGGCATTGGAGAAGGCAATATAGAGCACGAAGACCACGGCGATGGTGGCGGTAAGGACATAGAACCAGCCGAGGTTGTGGCCGATCCAGCCGGTGACGCTAGCCAGGGTTTCCGCCGCGGAATCGCGGCCGAGCCCGGCATAGAGCGCCATGGCGATAATGAGGACGCCGGAGATGATAAATACCGGCCAGTTGGTCTTGGGGGCGGGGACCTCGCCCGCGCCTACATCGTCGCCGGTTTCGGCCTTATAGCTGCCGACGAGGGCGCGAACTTGGTAGCGCGGGCTGCGCTTTTTGGTATCCCCAGAGGGGGTTGCGAGAGAGGTGTTTTTACCCCCTTGTTGGGGGTCTTTACTTGAAGTGTGAGACTCCTCAGGATCGTGAGGGTCAAAGTTAGCCATCTACTTCTCCTATTGTTGGTTGGTTTGGGCCGAATCTTTCGCACGGGTTCCCAAAATGCTCACAAGATCGCAGGGAGAGATAGGTGAGTGAAATGAATCATATTCGGGCGAACTATGCGCAAAGACTTCGGATTTCATCTCCAGAGACATCCATCCGGACAAGGTAAATATACATTAAGATGGGCAAACTTCTAGAGGGATGTGTACTCTGGAGATAGTGCCCGCACATAAGGCGATGTGAATAAATACAGACTTTTGTATAAAATACAATATTTTCACTTCCGGTGGGCAATCTTGACGTGTGAAATATTTCACAGAAAGAAGGGGATTTATGGGTTTTATGGACAAGCTGACCAAGAAGCGTTCCGCTAAAAAGGTCACCGATGAAGTAAGCGACGTCGTCGTCGTTGGCGGTGGCTCCGCAGGCTCCGTCATCGCCGCACGCCTGACCGAAGACAAGAACACCCGCGTGCTGGTCCTTGAGGCTGGCCGCCCAGATTCCCTGTGGGATCTGTTCATTCACATGCCATCCGGTTTCTCTTTCCCGATTGGTGCAAAGAACTATGACTGGATGTACGAGTCCGATCCGGAGCCGGAGATGAACGGCCGCCGCGTTTACCATGCCCGCGGCAAGGTTCTCGGCGGATCTTCTTCCATCAACGGCATGATCTACCAGCGCGGTAACCCGATGGACTATGAGAAGTGGGGCCAGAACCCGGGCATGGAGAACTGGGACTTCGCCCACTGCCTGCCGTACTTCAACCGCATGGAGACCGCCGCTGCGGCCGAGCCGAACGATCCGCGCCGTGGTCACGATGGCCCGCTGTACCTCTCCCGCGGCCCGGCTACCTCCGAGCTCTTCCAGGCCCTGTTCAAGTCCGTGCAGGAGGCCGGCTACAACCTGACCAACGACGTCAACGGTTACCGCCAGGAGGGCTTCGCACCGTTCGACCGCAATATTAAGAACGGCAAGCGTTGGTCCGCTGCCCGCGCTTACCTGTACCCCAACATGGAGCGCGAGAACCTCGAGATCCGTACCCGCGCGTTCACCACCAAGATCCTCTTCGAGGGCCAGAAGGCCGTCGGCGTTGAGTATGAGTGGCAGGGTGGCGTTCACCGCGTTTACGCCGAGAAGATCGTCCTGTCCGCCGGCGCCATCAATACCCCGCAGCTGCTGGAGATCTCCGGCATTGGTGACCGTGAGATTCTGGAGAAGCACGGAATCGACGTCGTCAAGCACCTGCCGGGTGTGGGCGAGAACCTGCAGGACCACCTTGAGGTCTACATCCAGTATGAGACCACCAAGTCCACCGCTTCCTCCCAGCCTTACCTGGATAAGTGGCGCTGGCCGTTCATGGGCCTGCAGTGGCTGCTGACCCACAAGGGCCCGGTTGCTACCTCCCACTTCGAGGGCGGCGGCTTCGTGCGCTCCAATGAGAACGAGGATTACCCGAACCTCATGTTCCACTTCCTGCCGATGGCTGTGCGTTACGACGGCCAGAAGGCGGACGTCAAGCACGGCTTCCAGTGGCACGTGGGTCCGATGTTCTCCGATACTAAGGGCCACGTTCACATCAAGAGCGCCGATATCCACGACAAGCCGTCCATCCTCTTCAACTACCTGAAGACCGACCAGGACCGCCGCGAGTGGGTTGAGGCCGTGCGCGTTGCCCGCTCCCTGCTGGATACCAAGGCCATGGAAGAGGTCGGCGCCCGCGAGTTCAGCCCGGGCCCGGATGTCCAGACCGATGAAGAGATCTTGGAATGGGTCCGCAACGATGGCGAGACCGCGCTGCACCCATCCTGCACCGCCAAGATGGGCGCGGAGTCCGATCCGATGGCCGTGGTTAACCCGGACACCATGGGCGTGTGGGGCGTTGAGGGCCTCTACATTGCGGATGCCTCCGTCTTCCCGTCCGTGACCAACGGCAATATCTACGCCCCAACCATGATGGTGGGCGAGAAGGCCGCTGACCTCATCGCCGGCCGTACCCCGCTCGAGCCAAACCACGCCGAGTGGTACAAGGCTAAGCAGGATATGCCGCTCTACGCTGAGGGCGAAGCAGTCCGCGATCACAAGCACTCCATCCAGGGCGCTGACCACTAAGCACCCTCCCGCCGGATGGCTGTAGCGCCGCGTTTCCCTTTTCTGGGGCGCGGCGCTTTTGCTTGCCGACGTCCCCCTTGGCCTCACCGTTGCTCCCTATCCGCTGGGCCAGAACCATGATTTAATCGCCTCGCAAGGAACCAGGTCCACTGTAATGGGGCGCCAGAGTAAAGGAAGGCATTGATGCTCAGCATTATCGCTTTAGTCATTAGTATCGTTTTCGCCGTTGCCGTTATTAAAAAGCTCGATGACATCGATGCGCACTTAAAGGAACTACTCGTCTCGCGCGAAGATGGCGAAACACCGCGTTAATCGTGCGGGTGGCTAAGGAGATGGTGAACGAATTTCGAATTAACCAACTGCAAAAGGCCCATACCGACCGTGAAATGGAATTTTCCTGCGATGTAGCTTGAAGGCTATGGCTTCGCCGCCCACGTCGCCCCCTCGTTGTTGGCAGCCGAACCGTGAAGGACCAGTCATCGGCTATCCCATCGACTAATTCTTGCAGGTCGCAGGACTTTCGCGTGACTGTTAGTTCAGCCCATTTTAAATAGTTCACCGCACACTGTATAGTTCAGCATATGCTGACTATTGCTTCGCGCCTCGACGTCATGAACCGGCTCGGCCGGGCCATGGCTGATCCGACGCGCTCCCGAATCCTGCTAACCCTACTAGACGGTCCGAGCTACCCGGCTGTGCTCTCGCAAAGCTTGGATCTGACCCGCTCGAACGTCTCGAATCACCTATCCTGCCTGCGCGATTGTGGCATCGTCGTCGCTGAGCCGGAGGGCCGCAAGACCCGCTACGAAATCGCCGATCCCCACCTCGCGGCAGCGCTCGAAGCGCTGGTCCACGCGACGCTGGCCGTCGACGAGAATGCCCCCTGTATCGACACTGAGTGCTCGGTGCCCGACTGCGGCGAGAAAGGAACGGACGCATGAGTTCAGCATGTGGATGCGAACACGAACCCGTCACGGAGATTGACGAGCTCGATCGGCCATGGTGGAAGGACCCTGAGCTACTGCTGCCGATCTTCTCCGGCGTAGCCCTCATAACAGGACTGGCGCTGGACTGGTCCGACTTGGAGACGCCCGCGACGGTACTGTATTGGGTTGGCCTGCTGTTGGGCGCTTACACGTTCGCGCCTGGAGCGATCCGAAACCTTGTCACGAAGCGCAAGCTCGGCATTGGCTTGCTAATGACGATCAGCGCGGTCGGCGCGGTGATCCTCGGATTCGTCGGAGAGGCCGCGGCGCTAGCGTTCCTGTACTCGATCGCCGAGGCACTGGAAGACAAGGCGATGGATCGGGCCCAAGGCGGACTGCGGGCACTGTTGAAGCTGGTACCGCAGACCGCGACGGTGCTGCGCGACGGCACAGCGGCTGAGGTCGCAGCGAAGGACCTCGAGGTTGGCGAGCTAATGCTCGTGCGCCCCGGGGAGCGGATCGCCACGGACGGCATCATTCGGTCCGGGCGCTCCAGCCTTGACACCTCAGCGATCACCGGAGAATCCATTCCGGAGGAGGTTGCGCCCGGCGACGAAGTGCCTGCGGGAGCGATCAACTCCGCCGGGGTGCTGGAGGTCGAGACGACCGCAGCTGGAACGGACAACTCGCTGACCACACTCGTGGACCTAGTCGAGCAAGCGCAGGCGGAAAAGGGCGACCGCGCCCGGATCGCCGACCGGATTGCCCAACCCCTAGTGCCCGGGGTGATGATCCTGGCGGTGCTGGTCGGCGTTATCGGCTCGCTGCTGGGCGACCCTGAGACGTGGATCACCCGTGCACTGGTAGTCCTGGTCGCAGCGTCGCCGTGCGCGCTGGCAATCTCCGTGCCGCTGACGGTCGTGGCCGCGATCGGCGCGGCCAGCCAGTTCGGAGTGGTCATCAAGTCCGGCGCGGCGTTCGAGCGACTCGGCGGCATCCGTCACCTGGCAGTGGACAAAACCGGAACCCTTACCCGCAACCAGCCTGAGGTTACCGGAGTGGTCCCGGCAGACGGATTCGATCGGACGCAGGTGCTTTCCTTCGCGGCAGCAGTTGAGCAGCAATCGACACACCCCCTCGCCGCAGCGATCGCGGCAGCGGGGCCCGAAGCGCCCACCGCCTCGGACATCAGCGAGGAAGCTGGGCATGGCATTGGCGGCACCGTCGAAGGCCGACGGGTGCTGGTGGGCAGCCCCCGATGGATCGACGCCGGGCCACTGAAAGAGGACGTTGAGCGCATGGAGTCCGAGGGCCAGACCTGCGTCCTGGTCACCGTCGATGACGCTCTCGCCGGGGCGATCGGGGTCCGTGACGAGTTGCGGCCCGAGGTGCCCGAAGCCGTGCAGGCCCTGCACGCCAACGACGTGGAAGTAAGCATGCTCACCGGCGACAACACTCGCACCGCCCGGGCGCTGGCTGGAATCGCCGGAATCGACGACGTGCGCGCCGAGCTGCGCCCTGAGGACAAGGCAAGCATCGTCGCTGAATTCTCCTCCAAGACGCCGACGGCGATGATCGGCGACGGCATCAACGACGCGCCGGCACTGGCGGGGGCGACGGTGGGCATAGCGATGGGAGCGACCGGCTCTGACGCCGCGATCGAGTCTGCTGACGTCGCCTTCACCGGCCACGACCTCCGGCTAATCCCGAAGGCGCTGCAGCACGCCCGCCGAGGAAGCCGGATCATCAACCAGAACATCGTGCTGTCTCTGGCCATCATCATCGTGTTGATGCCACTGGCGATCAGCGGCGTGCTGGGTCTGGCCGCCGTCGTGTTGGTTCACGAGGTCGCCGAAGTGATCGTGATCTTGAACGGCCTGCGGGCTGCGCAAGCGAAGCGCTGAGGCTGTGACCGGCAAGTCTCATAAGGGTTAAACCACACGCCGAGCGGACACACCTTGGGCCAGGAACGTCATTCGAGTTCACGGTCCGTCTCCGTGGAATCGGGATCGTACCCGGTGGCTTGTCCGTTCTCGGTGCGTGTGGGCACGGGGGCTGTGGGCGAACCACCACCCGGCACGTGCCCCAGCCGGTCAAGAGCCCCCGAGCGCTCCGCGTCTCCAGCGCAGATCGTGGAAGGATCGAACTTGCTCAGGGACCAAGCGTCACTGCGAGACTCTTTTTGTCCCGCAACTTGAATAGTTCAGCGGCCTTGATACCGCGGACATCCATTCGGAGTGCTGCCGAGTCTCATCGACACAGCCCGCGACTACCTGGGCAGTGTGTTTGACAAAGGACCCCACCCTCATCAGCGTTGCCGAGCTCTCGCCGTTCCAGTTGCCGTAACCGACTAGATGCAGATTCTTCACCACGATTTCGCGGCCGCGCATGAGGTGGCGGAATAGACCGAGAGCTGAACGAAAACCAGCGCACCAGATCAGATGGTCGTGGTCGTGCTTACTAAAGCTATCGAAGATGGGGGGATGTCCCCGAGGTTCGGGCCGGAATCGCCGCCGAGCATCCGGCGGCGGCCGCGTCGGCGAACGAACAGACCGCGCTTCAACCTACCCCCCCAATAACGCGAAGCGCCATCAACGCCTCGCGTTACACGTTTAATTTGAACTCCACAGAGTGTCGGCGCAGTTTAACGGGTGCGAGATTCATTCTTGGACCCAGCCCAGTCGCTGGCGTTAACCTTGCACAAAACTACGGCGATGGTCCTGGACGGCCTTGCTGACTGAGCACCCGGCACCTCCATCACAGGCGTTCGTGCTCCCCACATCCTTCGCTCAAGCGGACTTCTATCCCGTAAACCGATGTTGTCACCCCTCCAGGACGGTAGCCTTATCAACCCAGCGAGCCAATAGACTGAAAGCCGCGAGCTACTCCAACGCGACTTGCTCCTCACCACCGTCGTGTGG
Source organism: Corynebacterium sp. MSK195 (assembly GCF_030228885.1). Taxonomy (NCBI): domain Bacteria; kingdom Bacillati; phylum Actinomycetota; class Actinomycetes; order Mycobacteriales; family Corynebacteriaceae; genus Corynebacterium; species Corynebacterium sp. MSK195. Next base: position 9,942 of record NZ_JASPGT010000016.1, read on the forward strand.
AACATGCATCCCGGGATTGCGGATAGCCGCGTACAAGCCCTCTGCAAAGGCGCGGGCGCCCCGATGCAGGTTCTCAAACGTCTTACTGCCATCATTTTCCATAAGCCGAAGGCGCGGCGCATTACGCTTCGGATCATGGAGTGAAAACGCCTCGTTGAAAAGTGCTATTTCAGATACGTCTAGGCGGTTCAGTTTCGCTTGGGTCTCTGCATTGACGAGGATGGCAGCCTGCATCACGGCTTGATGGTAGTGTCCGTGATTCCAGTAACCCTTGCCATTTTCCCACGCCCACGGATGCAGATTGGCTGCATCTAAGTCTGGCGTATTCTCTCCGAGCTTTTCAGCGAGTTCAGACCGACGTTCAAGCGCTGTCTTGGCCCGGGCCGCTTGACCCCTCAGCCAGCTATACTCCTTGTCCTGGACCGGGAGTCCTTGTTTCCACCCGGGAAGCACTCGGTCAAGGATCATTTCAACGACATGGGCGCGTGCCGCAGCCTCAGTCGGCGATCCACTCATAACGGTTTGAAGCGTCCTGGGTTTAGTTCCGCTTCTTTTACGGCCCTGTGTTGATGGGCTGGGTGAAATAGTACTCGGTTTCTACTTCTTGTGGGGTGGCGTAGTCCAATGCTTCGTGAAGCCGCTTAGTGTTCCACCAATGCACCCACCGCAAGGTGGCCAGTTCGACTTCTCCGACCGATGTCCACGGGCCTTGGGCATGAATCAGTTCCGCCTTGTAGAGACCATTGACTGTTTCGGCTAGTGCATTGTCATAAGAATCGCCGACTGTCCCCACACTCGGGCGTATTCCTGCTTCCGCGAGAGCGGTGGAATACTTCAGTGACACGTACTGGCTGCCCCGATCACTGTGGTGAATCAGCTGGTTTCCATGGATTCTCCCTGCAGTCGTTAACGCATGCTCCAAGGCCTCCATGGGCAGCGCATCGGTACGCATCGTTGAGCGTGTAGCAACACCAACAATCTTTCGACTGTAGACATCCACGACAAACGCGGTGTAGGCGAATCCTGACAGGGTGCGAACGTAGGTAATGTCGGCAACCCACAACCTTCCTGGTGCTTGTGCTCGAAAGTTTCGCTGCACTAGGTCTGGGCGATGATCCGGTTTCTTCGGGCTAGTCGTTGTCACGGGGGTTCGTCCACGTCTGCGGCCGGAAACACCAGCTAGCTTCATCAGTCGTGCAGTCTTGTCGCGGCCGATATGAAAGCCTTCACGGTTCATCGCGTGCCACATTTTGCGGATGCCGTAAACCGAGAAATTCTGCGCATGCACACGTTGTATCTCTGGGATGAGAAGGCTATCGCTTAAGGTCCTTGCGCTGGGAACGCGTGTGGTGGCTTTGCGGTAGCCGCGTGAGGTGATGAATCCACGATCTGCTTGTTTAAGGACTCGGCAGATGGCCTCGACCCCAAACTGATCCTTATACGCGTCGATGTAAGAGATCATTTGGTCGTGGGTCGGTCGAGTTCCGCTGCGAAAAAAGCCGAAGCAGTCTTAAGAATCCCGTTTGCTCGCTTCAGCTCACGGTTTTCGCGGCGCAAACGCTTGAGTTCTTCTTCCATTGTTTCGCCGCCAGACGCGTCAGAGTCATCACGTGCTGAAGCGCTGTCACGGTACCAAGCCCGCAACGTGTGGTGAGATACTCCAAGCAGCTCACCGACCTCCGTGTAGGCGCGTTGCAGTGAGCAGGACTCCAGGCGGACCATTTCGATGATCTGATGGACCGCCTTCTCCTTGAACTCGACGGAATACTTTCTAGGCATAGTTCAATCCTTCCTTAGCTGAGGTAGGAACTAAACCCAGGACGCTTCAGTGTTCCAGCGTTTGCGAGTGTGCTTCTTAGCTCGCTGCTATTTGGCTTCGCCCATATTGCTCCACCGGTCATTGTGTATGCGACTTTCCTGGGGATGGGGTGTGCGTTAGTAACTCGCTTCCACAATTCTCTGCGTGCAGGTTTTATTTTGCACCTTGTCAATAATCTGACCGTGCAGTTGATTGCAATCTCAGCGCTATAGTCTTGGCGTGAAATATGGTCGCAGTGTGCGCCGCAAAATAAAGACCTCAGGCTCCGGAGGTTGGGGTCTGAGGTTAGGGGAGGGGTGGCTTCACGAGGAAGCGCGAGCGTCTTTAAGCGGAAGCGGCGCAGTCGCTGCAGATGCCAAAAACTTCGGCATCGTGACCGGTGAGCTCGAAGCCGTATTCCTTGGCTACGGAGGTAGCCCACTTTTCAATGGGGCCGCCATCGATTTCCTCGGTGCGACCGCACTTGGTGCATACCAAATGGTGGTGGTGGGCATCGGTATCGCAATGGCGGTACAGGGTTTCGCCATTGGGCATGTGGAGGGCGTCCACTGCATCGATATCGGTCAGGGACTGCAGGGTGCGGTACACGGTGGTCAGGCCCACCTTTTCCTCACGCTCTTGGAGCTCGTGGTAGATCTCCTTGGCGGAGGCGAATTTCTCCATTTCCCGCAGTACCTCAACGACTGCGGTGCGCTGCTTGGTATTGCGCGCGCCTAGTTTGGGAATACTGTCGTGTAAAGCCATGACCACAATGTTATCAATTCTTTTTCAATAACCGCATAGCATGGCGGCTTTATATGCAGGCGGGGAGGGGTTAGGAGGCGATCTTGGCGGCGTCGGCAAGCAGGTCCAAAACCCGTGGCGCAATGAGCGAGTAGGTTACCTCGCGGCCGCTACGCTCGGAGTCTACGATGCCCGCCTGCTTGAGCACGCGCAGGTGCTGGCTGATAAGGGGTTGGGACTTGCCGGTGGCCTTGACCAGCTCGTGGACAAAGTGATCGCGCTCGGCTAAGCGGGAAATGATTGCGATGCGTAGGGGCGAATCGAGGGCAGCGATCACGCCGGCGGCCGCAGAATTAATAAGGGCCGTGTCAGTGGTCGTCATAGGGGGGTGTCACCTTCAATTCAATATCTATTACCTGTCGGGTACTCTGTATATTACCCGATGTGTTCAACAGCTCGTATATATTTCAAATTAAATTCATGCCCCAATCCCACCGCAGGGAAGCGCTTCGGGTTAGACTGAACGAGATTGTCAAGACTGTCCCCTACCAGAGGAGTCCGAAAACTAATGGCATCCGTCATCGATACCGTTGTAAACCTGTGTAAGCGCCGCGGCTTGGTCTACCAGGCAGGTGAAATTTACGGCGGTTCCCGCTCCGCGTGGGATTACGGCCCTCTTGGTGTAGAGCTCAAGGAAAACATCAAGCGCCAGTGGTGGCGCCACATGGTGCAGTCCCGCGCAGACGTCGTGGGCGTGGATACCTCCGTCATCCAGCCGCGCCAGGTCTGGGTATCGTCCGGCCACGTCGAGGTTTTCTCTGACCCGCTGGTGGAATCCCGCCACACCGGCAAGCGCTACCGTGCGGACCACCTGATCGAGGCCTACGAGGAAAAGCACGGCCATGAGCCGGAAAACGGCCTGGCAGACATCAATGACCCAGAAACCGGCCAGCCGGGCGACTGGACCGAGCCGAAGGCCTTCTCCGGCCTGCTCAAGACTTTCCTCGGCCCGGTGGACGATGAGCAGGGCCTGCACTACCTGCGCCCGGAGACCGCACAGGGCATCTTCGTCAACTTCAAGAACGTGATGACCTCTTCGCGCATGAAGCCGCCGTTTGGCATCGCGAACATTGGTAAGTCCTTCCGTAACGAGATCACCCCGGGCAACTTCATCTTCCGCACCCGCGAGTTCGAGCAGATGGAGATGGAGTTCTTCGTCAAGCCGGGCGAGGATGAAGAGTGGCACCAGTACTGGATTGATGACCGCTACAACTGGTACGTGGACCTGGGCATCAAGGAAGAAAACCTGCGCCTATACGAGCACCCGAAGGAAAAGCTTTCCCACTACTCCAAGCGCACCGTGGACGTGGAGTACGCCTTTGGCTTCAAGGGCTCCAAGTGGGGCGAGCTGGAAGGCGTGGCCAACCGCACGGATTATGACCTGTCCGTTCACGCCAAGGGCTCGGGCGAGGACCTGTCCTACTATGACCAGGCCAACGAGGAGCGCTGGATCCCGTACGTTATCGAGCCGGCCGCTGGCCTGGGCCGTTCCATGATGGCCTTCCTGGTGGATGCCTACGACGAGGAAGAGGCTCCGAACGCCAAGGGTGGCACCGATAAGCGCGTGGTCCTGCGCCTGGACCGCCGCCTGGCACCGATCAAGGTGGCCGTACTGCCGCTGTCCAAGAAGGAAGAGCTCTCCGAGCCGGCCCGCAAGCTGGCCGATAAGCTGCGCGCCCACTGGAACGTGGACTTTGACGTCTCCGGCGCCATCGGCCGCCGCTACCGCCGCCAGGATGAGATCGGCACCCCGTTCTGCGTCACCTTCGACTTCGATACCCTCGAGGACGATGCCGTGACTGTGCGCGAGCGCGACACCATGGAGCAGGAGCGCGTGAAGCTCGATGACCTCGAGGCTTACCTCGCCGCTCGCCTGATTGGGTGCTAGTAATGCATTACACCAGCTGGGATCGCTCCGACCGCGCAAAGCCCGTGCTCTTGGCCGAGGAAGGCCCAGAGCAGCTGGGCGTATTCTCGGAGCATTCCGCGGAGGTGGACGGCCACTTCTGGCGCACCGAGGTCAGTGACCTTGGCGCTTCTGCCACGCTTGCCGACGGCTCCATTTACCGCCTCGCCGGCCGCCCCGGCCGCGATAAGCGCCTGGAGGCATCGCTCAACGGCCGTACCTTCACCTTCATCAACGAAAACAGCGGCGACTGGATCATCGATGACGTCGATGATGAAAAGGTAGGCCAGTTCTCTGCCCGCAATTCTGGCGTGCGCAAGGCCATCCTGGAATTCGAGCACGATGCCGAGGGCCTGACCACCGCGGAAATCGCCGGTCTTAGCTGGTTTACCCTCGTCATCTTGGATGCCACCACCCAAGGCAAAGCCTGGGCCTGGATCATCACCTTGGTCCTAGCGTCCATCGTTGCCCTCGCCGCGCTATTTATCTTCTAATGACTGCGCAGTGGACCTGGCGCGCGAGCGCGCTCACCAACGCCGAGGGGTACGAGCTTGCCTCCGTGCGCGACGGCGTGCTTGTGACCGCGGCCGGCGAGCGCCTCTCTGTGGAATCCTCGCTGGATTCCTCCTCCCCGCGGTTCTTCCTGCGCGCGCAGACCGAGGCGGGCGAAGATTTCTCGGTCACCCAGGCCGGGATTACCGTCACCCGCCTGCGCGCGACCTGCGCCGACCGCGAGTACCTGCTGGAGCGCCGCAATCCCTTCCGCCGCGAGCGCCGCATCGTGGCCCGCGGCACGGGCACCGAGGTTGCCAGCACCGCACCGGCCGGCGACGGACTGCGCGTGAGCGTGGGCGAGCTGCCTGAGCTCGACGCCATCTTCTTCAGCTACGCCTGCGCGCTTCTCGACGCCACCCCGCGCACCCTCCGCACCTAGCCCAGCGCCGGGGAGCCGAGCTACCTGCGTGAGCCTAGAGCCGGCCTGCCGGCCTGTCGGGCTGGAGGCCTGCCGGGCCGTGAGACCTGCTAGGCGGGCTGGGGAGGGCTAGAAGGAGCCGCCGCGGAAGCCGCCTCCGCCGCCACCGCCGCCGAAGTCTCCGCCGCCGAAGCTGCCTCCACCGAAGCCGCCGCCTCCGAAACCACCGCCGAAGCCGCGGCCGCCGCCGAGCATCTGGCCGATGACCACGCCGGTGACGATGTTATTGGCGGCATTGCCCATCTGTTGGCGCTGCTGGCGGCGGCGGTGCTCGTCCATGTCATCCTTGGCGCGCTGCAACGCCGCTTGGGCAGCGGCCACCGCCTCGCGGGAGGACTGCAGCGCGGCACGGATATCGCTGCGCTCGGTGTGGAGGGCTTGGGCGTGGAGACGTTTGGCGTCGGCAAGCGCGGTGCGCGCACCCGAGCCGATGATTCGACCGCGGGAGGAAATGAGGTCTTCTGCGGCCTGGATATTGGATTCCGCTACGGAAATCTGCTGGCGGAAGAGGTCTAGCTGGCGCGCGTGCGTGGAGGTCTTTTCGCGCACGCGGTCGAGCGCCTCATCCAGCTCGGTATCGATGGAGGTCAGCGCGGTGTGCTGGCCCAGCGGGTCCTGCTGGCCGTGGGCCTTGGCCTCGTCTACGGCGGTGCCGGCGCGGCCGAGCAGATCCTCGAGCTTGTCCCAATCCGCGGCGGTTCCCTGGGCCTTTCCTTGGCGCTCGAGCTCGCGGGCCTCGTTGATTTCCCCCTCGACCTCGTCGATAAGCGCCTCGAGGTTGCCGCGGGCGGTGGCGATATTCTCCTCGGCGTTTTCCACGGCGGAAATGAGGCGATCCGTCATCTCGCAGGCGTGCTCGATATCGCGAATAAGTCCCACCAGCGGGCCCTGCTGGCCGGCCGGCTGGGCCTGGACCCCGCGGGCCTTGTCTAGCAGCTTTTCGGCCTCATCGAGGGAAGCGGCGGCAAGCTCGGGGTTATCGGCAATGGAGGAGAGCACGTTCTCGTCATAGTTGGACTTCAGGCCGACCAGCGTGGACTCGGCCTCCGGCAGGCGGGCGCGCAGGCCCACGGTGCGCTGGGTGAGCTCATCCAGCTTTTCATCGGAGTGGATGAGCAAGTCGCGCATCTTGGCAAACTCCTCTGCCTGCGCATCGAGGGCGTCATCGGCCTGGCCACAGGAGGAGACGATTTCTACCAACATCTGGCGTCGCTCGGCCGGGGACTCCGGCACGGCATCATCTAGGCGCTGGCGCAGGTGGAAGGCCTTTTGCAGGGTAGAGGTGGAGTGGTTCATCGCCTTGGTAAAGGGGCGAACGCGCTCGGGGCCGAACTCAGAAAGCGCGATATTAAGCTCCTCCTTGCCGCGGCGAATGGACTCATCGGTAGAGACCAACTCCTCCTGGGCCAGCTGGTCCAAAGTCTCCAGCGGCAGGCGATTCAACTGGTCGGTGTCACCCGGGGAAATCTCGCGGGCGGACTCCAGCGTCTGCGCGTTATTCTTCTTGGTACTGCGGCGCGAGTAGTACATGATTCCGCCACCGGCGGCGACGATGGCGGCCGCGCCACCGCCCAGCCACGCTAGGCCGGAGGAATCGGAGGCGGAGTTAGTGGAAGCGGAGTTGCCCAGGGCGGCGTCGGCAAGCGCGACGGCCGAAGCACCGTATTCATCGCTGGCCAGCTTGTCATAGGCGGCGTCATACATCTGGTCCAGCCGGCCCTGCGGCCAATCCTTGCCGGTCTGTACGCCCATCTTTCGGTCATTGATGGATAGCGCATAGACCGCGGAATTCGGCCCCTTGTCCTTGACCGCCTGGCCGGCAAAACTCTCCGGATCTGTGCCCAGCTCATCGGTGATATAGACAAAGAGCGTCAAGTGCTCGTCCTTTTGCAGCTGGGTAATCTTCTGCTCCAGCTGGCTCTTTTCCTCCGCGCTGAGCACGCCGGCCTCATCGGTGACCTTGCTCTGAAGGGTGGCAGTGCCCTGCGCCACCGTGGTGGTCTCGGCGGCGAAGGCAGACCCCGCACCGACGGAGGTGCAGCCTAAAATGAAAGCGGCAATGGCCGCGCGGCCCAAACGTGCACTCAAATTCATGCCCACCACTTTACCGGCTTAACTTAGCCCTCCGGCAGGTAGTGTAGTGGGGCAGTGAAGTACGCAATCGTTTTAGGAACCGCCCAATACGATGGCCGCCCCTCCCGCATCCTGGCCGGCCGCCTGCGCCACGCCGGTGAGCTCGCCACGGCCGAGGGGTTGGAGGTCATTACCGTGGGCGGCAAGCTGCCCGGGGATAGGTTTACGGAGGCCGGCGTCGGCCGCACCTACCTGCGCGAGCACTTCCCGCACCTGACCGTGCACGCGGTGGAGGAGGGCATGGATACCCGCAGCTCCCTCAGCGCGGTCAAGGAAGCCTTCGCGCTTTCCGAAGCCACCATTATCACCGATCCCCTCCACCGCCTGCGCACCGCACTCATCGCCCGCCAAGAGGGCATCACGGCCACAGTCTCCGGCACGCCGTACTACCCGGCCGCGCGCTTTTCTAAGCCCTGGTGGCGCTACCTCGCCCACGAAACCGGTGGCGTAGCCTACGCGCTGGTGGCCGGCCTCTTACCGCCGCGCGGCGCTGCGGCGCTGCGCAATGGTTTCTACCGCGTGGAGCAAGTGCTGCGGCCCAATCAGAAGCTGCGGCATCAGACGATCCAGCGGGAAGACCACCGCGCTTAAGCCACGTTGCTCACCCAAAAGGCCTGTTCGCGGAATAAACTTGGCGCCGTGACCTATTCTTATTCCGCCGCCGACTTTGCCCGACTGGCCGATGAAAAGCCGAAGGGCTCAGCCTTCCACCCCGTGGAGGAACACCGTGGGGTCTTTGCCCGCGATCGTGCCCGCGTGCTGCACTCGGCGGCGCTGCGCCGACTAGCGGATAAAACGCAGGTCGTCGGCCCCCGCGACGGCGATACCCCACGCACCCGGCTGACCCACTCCCTGGAGGTCGGCCAAATCGCGCGCAGCATCGGCTCCGGGCTCGGCCTCGATCCCGATCTCTGCGATATGGCCGGCCTGACCCATGACATCGGCCACCCGCCCTATGGCCACAACGGCGAGAATGCGCTCAATGAGGTGGCTCTCAACGGCTTCGAGGGCAACGCCCAAACCCTGCGTATCCTCACCCGCTTGGAGCCCAAAGTCATCGTGGACGATGCCCGCGGCGAACCCCAAAGCTTTGGCCTCAACCTCACCCGCGCGGCCCTCGACGGCGCCTGCAAATACCCGTGGACCAAGACCAACCCGGATGGCACCACCAACCGCAAGTACGGCGCCTATGATGAGGATGCGCACCTTTTGGACTGGCTGCGCGAAGGCCATACCGACAACCGCAAGTGCATCGAAGCCCAAGTCATGGACTGGTCTGATGACATCGCCTACTCCGTGCACGATGTGGAAGATGGCATCATCTCCCGGCGCATCTCTTTGAACGTGCTCTGGGACTTGGTGGAGCTGGCTCAACTAGCAGAAAAGGGCGCCAAGGCCTTCGGCGGCACCGCCGACGAGCTCTTGGAGGCCGCCGCCAGCCTGCGCAACTTAAGCGTCATCAACGCCATCGGTGACTTTGACTATTCCTTGCGCGACTACGCCAACCTGAAGAAGATGACCTCGGAGCTCGTCGGCCGCTATGTGGGCGCAACCGTTGGCGCCACCAGCGAGGCCAACGCCGATCTCATCGCCTCCAATAGCCTTGGCCGCATGCACGGCGACCTCGTTGTACCCAAGCAAGCCGAAGCCGAGGTCAAGCTGCTCAAAACCATCGCCGTCCTCTACGTCATGGACGAGCCCGCCCACCTCGCACGCCAGGACCGCCAGCGCGAGCGCATCTACCGCGTCTACGACTACCTCGTAGCCGGCGCCCCTGGCTCCCTCGATGCCACCTTCCGGCTGTGGTGGGAGCAGGCCGATACCGACGCCGCCCGCGACCGCGCCATCATCGACCAGATCGCCTCCATGACCGAGTCCCGCCTGGAGCGTTTGGCCCGGCGGAGTGCGGAGCTGTCAGGGTTCCTCAGCTAAATCTGGCCCACCCAGCATCGCTAGAGTTAGGTCGAAACTCATCGGGCCGATCTGAGCGCGAAAAGGCCGAATTGAGAGCTCACAACCCTCAATTCGGCCTGATATCTATGGACCTAACGCCCCAGCCCCAGTCCAGGGGCCCGAGTCGCTAGCGCACCAACTTCACGCCCTGATCCTCCAAAACGGTGGCAACACCCTCCAACTCCGCGTCCGCGATATCCATATTGGAGGCAATGATGACGCTGGTGCGCTGCTCGCGTAGGAAATCCGCGAGGTCATCGAGGTTGCGGGGGCCGCAGTCCTCGCAGCCGCGGGTGCGGCCTAGCGCGTTGAAGAAGTCCGCGCGGGTGCGGATGTGTTCAGTAATGAGGATGCGTTGCATGATTACTCCTCCGCGTCTGGGATAGAACAGAAGCTTTCATAGTGGTCATCGGTGTAGTACCACACGTCCGGGTCGGTCTCGCTGCCGCCGCCGGTGATGATGCGGCGGGCGCCGCGGTTCTTGCTGCCCGGGGTTTCTACCGTGTATTCGCGGTAGTAATTCTTGTCTTGCTGCGGCAGGCGTCCCTCGTAGTTGCCAAAGCGGGCGTTGTCATTATCGGGATAATCGTAGGGGCCACCGGCCAAGATATCGTCCGCGGTGTCCTTCGCCTCGGCGGGGAGGGAGGACATCTCGCAGGTATCGGCGTCGCCAGCCTTAGCGCCTCCTGCGGACTCGGACGGAGAGGAGGCGGAAGAAGCAGAGGAATCACCATCGCCGCCGAGGTCGAAGCCGAAGTAGCCTGCAACGACGGCAAGCGCAAGGCCGCCGAGGGCTACTGGGAGCGATTTCTTAGACGCTTGGGACTTGGGCATACCCTTATTCTTGCAGGTGCAGCGACAAATACCGAAATCGGCCGGCGCTCTCAACGAGGCCAAAAATTCCCCCGGCACGGGGGTAGGTAAAGGCAGGCGGAATACACCCCATCAGAGGGTAATTTCCGCCCCAACCGTGAACCCACAGGCACCACACCATCCTGGCCTAGCCATTTGAACATTCCCGCCGCGCGCGGGGTAGTCTGTACGCATGGCAAAAGGCAGAATTCCGGACAGCGACATCCAAGCTATCCGTGAACGCGCGCCTTTAGAAGAGATCGTGGGCGAGTACGTTCAGCTCAAGCCCGCCGGACACGATTCGCTCAAGGGCCTGAGCCCCTTCAAGGATGAAAAGACCCCGTCCTTCCACGTGCGCCCGCAGCGCGGTTACTATCACTGCTTTTCCACCGGCAAGGGCGGCGATGTCTTTAGCTTCCTGATGGAAATGGAGCAGGTCTCCTTCCCGGAAGCGGTGGAAGCGGTAGCGCAGAAGATTGGCTATCACATCAACTACCAGGGCGGTTCCACGGGTGCGCGTAATGAGAAGCCCGGCACGCGCCAGCGCCTCATCGCCGCGAATAAGGCGGCGCACGAGTTCTACCGTCAGCAATTGGAGACACCGCAGGCTGCCACCGCGCGCGATTTTCTGCTGGATCGCGGCTTTTCCCGCGAGGTCATCTATGACTTTGAGTGCGGCTATGCGCCAGAGGGTTGGGATACCGCCACCAAGCACCTGCTGCGCCTGGGCTTTTCCTTCGAGGAGTTGGATGCGGCCGGTATTTCCAAGATGGGCAAGCGTGGTCCCATTGACCGCTTTCACCGCCGCCTGCTGTGGCCCATCAAGGACCTTTCCGGCAACGTTATTGGCTTTGGCGCCCGTAAGCTTTTCGATGACGACAAGCTCGGCAAATACATGAACACCCCGGACACCATGCTCTATCACAAGTCCAAGGTGCTCTTCGGACTCGATCTGGCCAAGCGCAATATTGCCGATAACCACCAGGCAGTGGTGGTAGAGGGCTATACGGATGTCATGGCCATGTATGCGGCCGGTGTGAAAACTGCAGTGGCATCGTGTGGTACCGCCTTTGGCGGCGAGCACCTCCAGGTGCTGCGCCGGCTCATGCTGGATGATTCCTACTTCAACGGCGAGCTCATCTATACCTTCGACGGTGATGAGGCAGGGCAGAAGGCCGCCATGCGCGCTTTTGATGGCGAGCAGAAATTCACCGGACAGTCCTTTGTCTCCGTCGCGCCAGACGGCATGGACCCGTGCGATCTGCGCCTGCAGAAGGGCGATGCCGCCGTGCGCGAGCTCATCGCGGACCGCATCCCCATGTTCGAGTTCGTCATTCAATCCGTCATCGCGGAGTACCGCATCGATACTGCGGAGGGGCGCCTGCAAGCCCTGCGCCGTGCGGTCCCCGTGGTGGCGCAGATCCGCGATCAGCCCCTGCAGCGCGAGTATGCCCGCCGCCTTGCCGGTTGGGTGGGTTGGGCCAACCCGGAGGAGGTCCTCCAGCAGGTCCGCGCGGAGGCGCGCAAGCCCAAGAAGGCCGAAAAACCCACCATCCGCCGCTTCGATAACGCGAAGCAGCAGCCGGCGCAGCAGGATGTGCCGATGATCCATCCGCCGAGCCCCAAAGAAACCCACCTGTGGCCACAGCGCGAGGCCCTCAAACTGGCCTTGCAGATGCCGCAGGTAGCAGGCTCGTACTTCGATGGCATTACTGCCGACGCCTATACTAACGACGCCTACCGCCTCGTCCGCCAGGCAATTTCCACCGCCGGCGGCGCCGCCCACGGCGCGTCCATGCCGGCCGTGGAATGGATTGCCGCCGTTGCCGGCGAGATGCAGGATCTCACCGGCCGCAACTTTGTCTCCGAGCTAGCCGTAGAAGCAATTTTGCCTACCGACGTCGGCCCCGAAAAATACGCCGACTCCGTCCTTTCCCGCCTGCAAGAAACCGTAGTGGGCGATCAGATCGCCCAGCTCAAGGCCCGCCTCGGCCGCATGCGCCCCTCCGATGATGAGGCCAGCTATAACTCGCTCTTCGCCGACCTCGTTGCCCTTGAGCAAGCCCGCCGCGAGCTTAATGACCGCGCCTTCCGCGGCACGCCTCCCCAGGCATAAAAATCTCCCCTCGGCACGAGCTCAAATAAAGTGCGCGCCGCGGGGAGGGGAGGAGGCTTACAGGCTAACCTGCAACCGACCTAGTCTTCATCAGGCTCATAAATGCGGTCCGCATTATCCACCTGCGATCCGCGCAGCCGGCCCTTGCCCTTGCGTTTGGAAGACAAATCGCGAACCTCGCGCATGCGCGGTTCTGGGTCCAAGCGGTTGGCCACCGCCTTGCGTGCAGAAGTGACGGCGGACTTGGTCACGGGGGAGTTGACGGCCTTTTCGTAGGCGCCCTTGATCTGGTGGTAGCGCTTGCGGCCAGCCTTAGTGCCAAAAACGTATCCTGCTGCGGCGCCGAAGACGAATTGGATCATTGCTTAGCGTGTCCCCTTATTCCAGTACGAGTAAAAGTTCCCCACTAGCCTACCGCGAAGCTTTGGCGCGCGCCGCCAACCACGAGTGAGGGGTGGCGTTAGCCCCGCATTGGACTAACACTTTTCATGGCGCGCAATACGCGCTAGTTTAAATGTGTGGAAAATAACAAGCGCAGGGATTCGGCGGCGGCTTCAGCAGTGGCGCTGGCCGCGCTTTTTACCGCGAGCATTTCTGCGGAATCTTCCGGCCACCAACCGGATACCGCCGCGGCGCACCAAGGCCCCAATTGGCCTGAAGAGTGCTGAGTGGTGACCGCAAAGGTCTACCCGCCAATCCACGATTGTGCATGCGAGTTTAGCGTCGCGTTCACTTCCCCTTAACTTTAGCTAGATATTATTCGTGGGAATTTGATGCTAGTTAAAGGTTTCTACGTTGAACTATCGGAATAAACTTCGACTCGCAGCCCGCGTGTTCGCCCTATGTGCGGCTACTGGACTGACTATAACCCTCGCACCGGCGGCCGCCGCTCTTCCCGTCACCGTGCCCCAGCTGCGTGAGCCCGTCACCCAGCACACCACCGGCGCAGCTCCAGTCCAGCACCCCGGCGCCCCGGTTCCAGAGCCGTTTAGCACGGACTATATCGCGGGCTTTGAATCCGATGTCTCGTCTTATCAATTTGGCAACTACTGGCAGGTAGTCCAGCTCTTTGACCACATCAAGGCCCAGCCAGAAATCCGCCAGGAAAATATGGACAAGGCCGTAGCCATCAATAACGCCGCAGCCGGCGACCCCGCTCTGATCCGCCGCGCGCAGGCCGATGCCAAGGCCAGCTCGACCAGCGTGCTCAATGCCGTCTCTGATTCCATGGGCAAGAACCTAGGCGATGCCTTCCGCGCCGCCTTGGCCGAGCACCGCCTGCCCAAAACCGAATACCTGCTAGGCAATGGCTACGCCGCACGCGCAGGCGGGCTGGCCAATTCCACGATGTCTGAGAAGTACTACTTCAACTATCAGCGCCCGTACCAGCGCGCGCCGCAGGCGATTAAGCGCTACGACGATGGCTCCAAGGATCTCTATCCCACTTCGCCAGCTTTCCCTTCGGGCCATACCAATCAAGCAACGTGGATCACCACGCTGATGTCCTTCATGCTGCCCGAGGTAGGCCCACAGCTCATGCTGCGCGGCGCGGAAGCCGGCAACCACCGCGTAGTACTGGGCGTGCATTACCCGCTGGATGTCATCGGCGGGCGCATGACTGGCCAGGCCGCCGCGGCCGACCGCTTGAATGACAAGCGCATGCGCAACGCCCTCTGGCAAGCCTCGATGGAGGTGCGCAAAGAGATCAAGTGGCGCACCGGCAAAACGGTGGAAGAATTGGTGGCCCAGGATAGGGAAGAGGGTGCTGACTACCGCTCCACCCAGGATGCGGTCGCCGAATATTCGAAGTTCATGGACTATGACTTCGCCCCGCGCTACCGCACCGACGCCCCGATGGTCGTCCCACAGGCCGCCCCTGTGCTGCTTGCCGCATCCCATCCAGAGCTCAGCTGGGACCAACGCGCCGAGGTGCTACGCCAGACCGCACGCCCTGCCGGGAACCCGCTGGACTGGCAGGCAGAAGGCGGCTCGTGGCAGCGCCTCGACCTAGCCCGCGCCATGGCTGCCACGGTGACCATCACTCCAGACGGCGGCGTGAGCGTCAGCGGCTAACGATTCCAACAAACTTCGCGGGGGTACAACGCTCCCGCGCATGGTTCAATAAAGAAGTATCCCCATCAACCAAAAGGAAATGAGTAATGACTAAGCCCAAGGTAATGACCATCTACGGCACCCGCCCGGAGGCCATCAAGGTTGCCCCAGTTATCAAGGCGCTGGATAACGATGAGCGCTTTGACTCCATCCCGGTTTCCACCGGTCAGCACAAGGAAATGCTGGAGCAGGTCAATTCCATGTTCGGCATCACTCCCAAGCATGACCTGGGCCTGATGAAGCCGGGCCAGGGGCTCAATGAAATTGTCTCCCGCGCGATTGCGGGTCTGGATTCCATCATTGAGGAAGAACAGCCGGACGTCATTATCTCTCAGGGCGATACCTCTACCGCCATGGCCGCAGCACTCGCCGGCTTCCACCGCGGCGTAAAGATTGTGCACCTGGAGGCGGGCCTGCGTACCGGCGATATTCACTCGCCGTTCCCAGAAGAGGCTAACCGTAAGCTCATCGGCCAGGTAGCCGAGCTGCACTTGGCTCCTACCGCTGGATCGATGGAAAACCTGCGTCGCGAGAATGTGCGCTCCAAGGACATTGTGGTCACCGGCAACACAGTCATCGATGCCTTGTTGGAAGCAGCATCCTGGGACACCAAGTTCGAGGATCCCGCTCTGCAGGAGGCCGCAGATTCCGACAAGCGCCTCGTCGTTGTGACCACCCACCGTCGCGAAAACCTGGAAGCTATGAAGGAGATCGGCGGCGCAGTCAAGGATCTGGCTGAGGCCTACCCAGAGATTAACTTCGCCCTGCCTTTGCACCTGAATCCTAAGGTGCGCGAGGCGGTTCTCCCAGAGGTTGAGCACCTGCCGAATATCATCATTACCGATCCACTGCCGTACGACCAGTTCACCCAGCTGCAAAACCGCGCGACCATCATCCTTACTGATTCCGGCGGAGTCCAGGAGGAAGCTCCCGCGCTGGGCAAGCCGGTCCTAGTTATGCGCCAAAACACCGAGCGTCCCGAGGCCGTTGTTGCCGGCACCGTAAAGCTGGTGGGTACCAACCGTGAGCTCATCGTGGCCGAGGCTAAGCTTTTGCTTTCCGACGACGCCGCTTTCCAAGCCATGGCCAACGCCGTTAACCCCTACGGCGATGGCAAGGGCGCGCAACGCGCCGTAGCCGCCATCGCGGAGCTGACTGGAGTAGGCGAGCGCATGGAAGATTTCCTGCCAGAAGTCGATACCTCTAAAGCGGCCCAGACTAAGGAATAGCCTGCGCGAATAGTGGGTATAGCGGATATAATAACAGGCATGAAACCGCTGGATATCCGCTGTAATCACCAGGATCGTATGAAGGCCGCAGACATTCTAGGGGATGCACTGTCGGCTGGGCAGATTGACTTCGATGAATTCGAAAAGCGCTCGGCTGCCTGTGTAAACGCTACGACCCGAGGTGAGCTTATCGATCCCTTGGCTGACCTTGTAGAAGACCCAGAGGTACTTCTTTTTGGTGCTCAAAGTGAGGCTGCTGCCATTTATTCTGGCAATCAAGAATCCAATGCCATTGCCAAAGTAAAACAGGCAATGAAACAGATTCGGCCTTCGGCGAGCCAGTCGCAGTCCCTTGCCTTGGGGATCTTTGGTGGCTCCACGGTCAACGGTGGAGCAGTGGACCGTGAGCTTACCGCCATGGGCATCTTCGGCGGCATGGACATTAACCTAGCGGGTGTTGGCCTGCGCAATAGAACTACCACCATCAACGCCGTGGGTCTTTTCGGCGGCACCGATGTCTACATTCCAGAAGGCTTCC
Organism: Corynebacterium sp. MSK195; assembly: GCF_030228885.1. Lineage (NCBI taxonomy): Bacteria > Bacillati > Actinomycetota > Actinomycetes > Mycobacteriales > Corynebacteriaceae > Corynebacterium > Corynebacterium sp. MSK195. Next base: position 26,356 of record NZ_JASPGT010000016.1, read on the forward strand.
GCGTTCGCGTTGGCGGCTTCGGGCTTTTTGGCGGTCACGACCTCAAGGTAGAGACCGGTGCCATCCACCCGAATGACCTGCCGGTGGACGCACCCGAAATCATTGTGAATTGTTTCAGCCTATTCGGCGGCGTGGATGTGCACGTGACCAAGCGCTAGGCCGTTCCCGCACCGTTTTAGAACGGCAGCGGAATACCGAATTGCTTGGCCAGTGCTCGAATCTGCGGAATGTGAGCGCTCATCGCGCCCGCGGCTAGGGTGATAGCGCCGATAACCCCGGCGATGATGCCCCAGATTGAGGCGTTGGAGGACAAAGAACTGGAGTCTGAATCCTGCGGGTGCTTTGGCGCCTCGATGCGTGCCTTGGAGTGATCAGAGGTCGACCCCAGCGGCAGGCAGGCCTCCAGCTCGTCAATGGTATAGAATGTCGAGCCCTCAGCGATGGGCTCGCAACCGTCGTGGAAGGCTATCTCTTTCTCGTTGTAGAGCATGCGCACTAAGGTGTCTCCGCGCTCGTTCTGGAAGGCATCCCACTGGATGTTCGCGCCCATGGGAGAGACCTTGTCCCCACGCCAATCGGAGTTTTCCCAGGAATACAGCTCGTCAGCTGGCGTGCCCTTTTCAGAGCCGGGAAGCTTGAGGAGTGCGGCGAGCGGGATAATGGTCTCCGCGTGCCCGAAGCGGTACTCGGCCGCCACCTCGCCGCCTGCGGCACGGTCCTTGACTCCCTGTATCATGTGCTTCAACAGTGGCTCGTAGTTGTCGTATGCCACCGTCTGCCCCGCAATAGCCGGTCCCTTCTGGTAGTAGTCCTCTACGTCGAGTAGGTAAGCAAAGGTCGGCCCGCTGGCATCATCTATATACTGGTTAAAAATCCAGCCCTCGGCCGGCGTCTTGGCTTCGTGTGCCAAGGCTGGAGCGATGATGTAGAGGTTGTAGAACTGCAGGGCAGCATCCACGATGCCCTCTACCGTCTTCTCGTCGTTCTCGCGCCCTACAAAGTTGATTGAGCCATCCTCGAGGCCGGCGATGAAGTCTTCGGTGAAGATCTTGCTCAGTAGGCTGCGCGCCGCTTTCTGGGAGGCCGGCTTGGAATAGGCCTCATCCACCTTGGCCTCCAGAACATCCGAGTCCTTCCACTCGGAGTACTTCTTATAGGACGGCGCTTGCTTGTCCTTGTGGGCGTACATAAGGTCTGAGCGCGTCTCAATGTTGACGTGGCCGTCCTTCATGCCGTCTACAAGGTTGTCTGCGAGCATCGGTTCTTTTTCCAGCCACGCTTGGCCAAAGTTCCACCCAGAATCGTTGGCGCGGTCCTCCCCGGAGGAGATGTACTTAACCTTTAGACCTTCCTTGTCGATGCTGTTCAGCAGCGCGGCGTTGCGCTGGGCATTGCGCTTGCCGACGCCCTGCAGCTCCTCCCGGCCCACCACCGTCAAGTTGCCGTAGCCGGCCTCCTGACCGGTGCCTCCGGCCAGTTCTTTGTTCACAGTGATCATTGCCTCGACTTGAGGAATGAGCTTCTCACCCAATTCGGTGAGCTGATCGTGCTCCTGGGCGCGAGTTAACATCTGCTGCGCCAAGTCGTCGTACTTGAATCCGGACAGCCCGCGGGAGCCGTGACGGTCCACGGTAGACGTATAAATCTGGTGGAAGCCTTCCGGCGCTGAGGCGTAATCGGAGCCCTGCGGCTCATAATGCTGCTTGGTGGAGTAGTAGGTGGTGTCACCAGTCGCCAGTGCGGGCACTGGGGTTACGGCACAGGCAATGGCGGTAGCGACGGCGAGAGCACGAGTACGCATGAAAGGTCCTTCGTGAGAGACGGTGATAAGTGACCTAACCACGGTAGAAGAAGGACTTTGCGCGGAGGTTGCGAAACCGTGAACATTAGGAGGCTTAAGGGGGGGTGTCCCTATGTTTTTGTCAAGTGCCAGACCGATGTTGACGAGCACAGTCTTGGGAGTAGTTTCTTAGGCGTGCCTAGGAGCCGGCCAGCGTGTGCTGGTCGGCTTCGTCTTTGGGGCTTTATGCGGCGACGGGGCGTGGCGGGATTTCGCGGAAGAACTCCTTGTTTTTCAGCATCGCGTAGATGACATTGCATCGGCGTCGTGCCAGGCAGATGACTGCTGCGTTGTGGCGTTTTCCTTCAGCGCGTTTGCGTTCGTAATACCGCCGTGACGGTTCGTGGCTGCGGATAACTGCGAATGCGGAGTAGAACAAGGCGTTTTTCAGTCGTTTATTGCCTGACCGTGCCGGGAATTCACCTCTGATCGACGAACCGGATCGTCTAGTCACGGGTGCTATTCCAGCATAAGCAGCTAAGTGGCCAGCACTAGCGAAGTCGGAGCCATCACCGATCGCAAGAAGGATCTGCGCTGCGGTCTTGATGCCGACTCCGGGCATACTCATCAAGACCTCACAAAGAGGGAAATCAGCGAGCATCTCTTCAACCTGCTCAGCAATGGTGTTTCGTTGCTCTTTGAGGGCCTGGATGTTTGCAGCCAGTTGAGGAATTACTAACTCGGCGGCATCGCTTCCAGGCACGGTGACTGTTTGAGCTTTCAGCGCTGTAAAAATGTCGTCTACCAGCGGGGTGGGGTCTTTACGTGTGCGCTTGATCATCCAGTTCAACACTCGTTGGTATCCGGCTCTTTTTAGCCCCTGCGGTCCCTTGTAATGGATCAATAATTCCAGGATCGGCGTGCGAGTCAGGGTGCTACCAGCAAAAACTCGTTCCAGGCTGGGGTAGATCTGGGTGAGGACACTGCGAAGCCGATTGACAGTGCGAGTGCAATCGCGGGCGATGTCATCATCGAAGCCGGACAGCATCTTTAGGGCGGAGGGACCTGACCCCCGTTAGGTAGACACCTGATATCCAGCCCGGTTGGGTTGGGAAGAAAGGTAATCTACCACCATGCCTAGGTACT
>NZ_JASPGT010000017.1:0-24215 GCF_030228885.1 Corynebacterium sp. MSK195
AGATAGGCCAGACCTGGAAGCACTGTAAGGTGTGAAGGCTACTGGTACTAATTGACCACAACAAACACCAACACACTACGTGTGACTTAACAAAAGAGTAAAGAGAAAAGAATCATTGTCACTGTCGTGACCGCGTCCACTATGCAGTATCTGACACAACACCCACACAAAGTGGGCACTAAGAAGGGTTTGTTCTAATGCTTCGTATGTTTGTCGGTGGTCAATAGCTGCAGGGAAACGCCCGGTCCCATTCCGAACCCGGAAGCTAAGCCTGCACACGCTGATGGTACTGCAACCGGGAGGTTGTGGGAGAGTAAGTCACCGCCGACACCAAACAACAAAAACAACTCAATATTCAAAGGGAAGAGGACGGACAACCACCGTCTCCTTCCCTTTTTTGCGTTTTGCTAGCCTCAACAGCATGAACCAAGCGCAAATTTCTACCGTGGTGGATCAAGTAGAGCAGGGGATGTAGTGTGGGTCTTATGACGCTACGTGGGGTGACAAAGCTCGCGGCGACGTAATGGGTCAAGCCCGTTACCACTCAATCGATCGCATTTCGCCGGATGGGGAGTAAGTGGATAGTACCTAATTCACCTGGACTTTTGGCAAATTATGACACTATACATTCTCTATCGGTCTTAGAGACTAAATCGCTGGGAAAACTCTGAATTCGATGGTTTTAAGAAGGTTGCGAAGAGCGTCGCGGTCGATGGAACATGCACGTATGCTTAGGCGTATTCGCATACTGAGGCAATGCACGCGCTATACTGGCTCAACGTGGGGATCACCCCTGCGCCAGGATCGTTGATTTCAAGAAAGGGAAAGAGATGGGGAACCAACGAAATAGAGCACGAATTTACCTTTTATTCGCTGCGGTTTGTACTCTATTGTTTCTTATGTCGGTAACTATCGTAGGCAACGTCGCACTGAATTGGATTTTCGGCATCGCTGCCTTATCGGGGTATTTCATGAGTGTGCTTCAAATGATGGTCGAAGCTAGGAGTGAATAGCTGTCCGGGTCAGAACTTTGGTAGTGCCTTCTACAATTTGATGCGAAGTGCACTCGAATTGATCATTGGCAATCCGGCCTAGGTTATTGATGCTCTACTAGGCGGTGCGTGTAAAGAGGTAGATCGGACTCGAATTGCCGAGGCTTTCCGCTAATAGGGTCGGTGAATTCGATATGGGTCGCTGTGAGATGCATAGGAATATGCATGTCCTCTGCTTCTTCGGGAAAGATTTTTGGATAGACGGGATCACCCAGGATGGGTACGCCGGCCTGCCACATATGGAGACGCAATTGATGGGTCTTTCCCGTTGTTGGTTTTAGCGTGTACTTGCCCAATCGCGGCAGGTCGCCGTGGATTTTTTCATAAGGGGTGTTGTCTATTCGCTCGACTGAAGCGAGCGTGGTGAATGCGTTAGGGCGACCGTCGCCGATTCGGCCCTGGATTTCGCCGGGGGTTTTGGTGAGGTGGGAGGCCCACTGTAGGGGCGTCGGAAAGCGGCGGTATTCGGCGATCGCCTGATAGGTCTTTTGTACTTTCTTTTCCGCAAAGAGCGTTTGGTAGGCGCCGCGAACATCACGATGTTTGGTGAATAGCAAAATTCCGGAGGTAAGTCTGTCTAGGCGGTGCGCCGGTGCGAGCTCGTCGTTTCCTGTCATTCGTCGGAGCTGGACTGTAGCTGTCTGTACGATGTGGCGTGCGCGTGGCATGGTTGCCATAAACGGCGGCTTATCGGCGACGAGGATATGTTCATCCTCGAAGAGAATGGGGACGTCGTAAGGCACCGGTGTTTCGGGTGCCGGAATGCGGTAGAAAAAGACGTCCTCGTCGTTGCCTAATATTGAGTCCGGCCGAAGCTTGGTCTGATTGCGTAGGACAACCTCGCCAGAGTCGAAGCGCGCCTGGAGCGCCGAGGCGTCGTCGTCGGGGTGTCGATGGCGTTGTGCCGAAATGACTGCACTAAGAAAATCCCAGGCCGTTATGCCTGCCTCGGGAGTGCGCACGCGGGTTGGATTCAGACCGTCTTTAATCGGCAAAGGCGTGAAACCTTTTCGGCGATGTATTAATGTTTTGTCCATGGATTTTAACTCTCTCATTGAACCGGTTGTTGCCTTTTTCTCTGAAGGTATTGGCGCCGTAATTCGCACCGTCCTGGAGTTTGTGTACACCGTTATGTTCCCGTCGAATTCCGAGGCTGCAACCGTCAACCCTCAAGCCTAATCCGTACTACAATTAAGGTATAACCACCGAAAGGACACATCATGGCTAAGGAAGACATTGTAGTCGTTGCCGTTGACGGTTCGGATGCATCGAAGAATGCAGTACGTTGGGCCGCAAATACGGCTATGAAGCGCGAGATTCCACTGCGGATCGCATCTAGCTACACCATGCCACAGTTCCTGTACGCAGAGGGTATGGTTCCGCCAAAGGAGCTTTTCGACGACTTGCAGGCCGAGACCCTCGAGAAGATCGAGGAAGCCCGCGCCATCGCTCATGAAGTAGCTCCAGAGCTGAAGATTGGTCACACTGTGGCCGAGGGCTCCCCGATCGACATGCTTCTAGAAATGTCGCATGATGTCACCATGATCGTCATGGGCTCCCGTGGCATGGGTGGCCTATCCGGAATGGTGATGGGTTCCGTCTCCGCTTCGGTTGTATCTCACGCCTCTTGCCCAGTTGTCGTCGTTCGCGAAGATAATCATGTTACGGACTCCACCAAGTACGGCCCTGTCGTCGTCGGCGTGGATGGTTCCGAGGTTTCGCAGAAGGCCACGGCTTATGCCTTCCGTGAGGCACAGGCCCGCGGTGCTGCTTTGATCGCCGTGCATACTTGGATGGATATGCAGGTACAGGCTTCCTTGGCGGGTCTGTCGGCCGCCCAGTCCGAGTGGGCTGATATTGAAAAGGAACAGAGCGAGCTTCTGACTGAGAATCTGAAGGAGCCGCGTGAGGAATACCCAGAGGTTGAGGTAAAGAAGCTCATTACCCGTGACCGTCCAGTGAGCGCTTTGACCGAGGCTGCAGAAGGCGCGCAGCTACTGGTTGTTGGTTCGCACGGTCGTGGCGGCTTTAAAGGTATGCTCCTGGGCTCGACCTCTCGCGCACTGTTGCAGTCCGCACCGTGCCCGATGATGGTTGTCCGTCCGGATGAGGAAAGCTAAAAGCTACTGTTCATAGAGCGCTTCGCCCACAAGGGCGGAGCGCTCTTGTTGTGTGGGGCCGCCTTAGGTAGTGTGCGCTCGTGTACGCTAAGGTATACCCGCTAATTTAGGAGGATTGCATGAATTTGGGTCTGGGGCTCTTTAGCTCGATTGTTATTGGTATCATTGCCGGCTGGCTGGCTGAGAAGATTATGAAGCGCGACCACGGCCTGCTGACCAACCTTATTGTTGGTGTGCTGGGTGGCATCATCGGTGGCATGATTATCCACTTCCTGAACATTGAGGAAGGTGGATGGATCTTCTCCTTGATTGCCGCTACGGGTGGTGCTTGTATCCTGTTGTGGATCGTGGGGCTCATTAAGAAGTAGCCCGAATTTAATTCGCGTACAAACCGGTTTGTCTATAAAGTATAGATGAACCGGCTTTGTCGTTTTAGAGAGGAACCCATGGCAGAGAAGAAGTCGCGCCGTAATCGGCCCAGCCCGCGCAGCCGGCTGCTGGAATCGGCGACCAAGCTTTTTACCACCGAAGGCATTCGTGTCATCGGAATCGACCGCATCCTGCGCGAGGCGGATGTGGCTAAAGCTTCTTTGTACTCTTTATTTGGTTCCAAAGACGCGCTCGTTATCGCTTATGTAGAAGCTTTGGATGAGAAGTTCCGCCAAGACTGGGAACAGCGCACCGCGGAGATGACGGATCCGGATCAAAAGATCCTGGCGTTTTTTGATAAGGCGATCGAGGAAGAACCCACGCAGGAATTCCGCGGCTCCCACTTCTTGAATGCGGCCGGAGAGTATCCGCGCCCAGAAACCGAGGCGGAACACGGTATCGTGGCTGCCTGCGTTGAACACCGTAATTGGGTGCATTCCACTCTGACGGCCTTGCTAACAGAGCGCAATGGTTACCCATCGTCCTCGCAGGCGAGCCAGCTGTTGATTTTCTTGGATGGCGGCCGTGCGGGGGCTCGGCTTACCAAGGAGATTGGGCCGCTGCAGACGGCCCGCGACCTGGCTACTCAGATGCTTTCTGCTCCCCCTGCTGATTATTCGATTTAAGGTACTTTCGGGCCTCCATACGTAGCTGGCTGACCCGCTTCTTCTCCTCCTTGGAGAGGGCGGGTTCTTTTTCGCGCTTGCGCCAGCGGCGAATGCTTTCGCGGCGCATAGCGTGGACATCCTCAGTAAGCGGGTAGTCGCGGTGCAAAATGATCTCAAAGATAGCGGTTTGGATCAGCATGAAGAGATAGGCGCAGCCCCAGTAAAGGATGATGGCCACTGGGATAGGTCCGGTTTGGGCTAGGTGCCACAGGAAGAAAGGGATTACCAGCAGCAAAAAGCCCATGAGTATGAAGACGCGGCGGTTGACCTTCTGATCAAATTGAGTGGTGCGGAAGCTGCGCACGAGGGAAATGACGGAATTAGCCATGGTAAAGGCGATGGCGGCAATGAGGATGGGATTGATCAGATCACCGTGCTCGCGGGCGAAATCCGTCAGCGGAGCGCCGTAGAAGGTGGTTTCGCGGAAGGCCGAGACGTCGGAGGCATTCAACATGCCCACGGTGGTGGAGCCGCGCTCAATATTGGACATGCGCAGGAGCACTTGATAAAGGCCGATGAAGGCCGGAATCATGATGAGCGGGGGAACACAACCGGCTGCGGGGTTGTAGTTATAGCTCTTCATGAGGTTCTTTTCCTCTTGCATGAGCTCCGCCATCTCCTCGGTGGTGGTGGCGTTATTCATCTGCTTTTTGATGCGGTTATTCTCCGGGCGGATGAGTGCGCCGATGCGGGCGGAGCGTACGGATATCCAGTTCAAGGGAACAACGACGCCGCGCACGGTGATAACCAGCAGGATGATGGAAATCAGCCAGGCCGTAGATTCACCGACGAAGCTGCTGATGAGCCAGTGCCAGAATTTCATGATTCCGGAAACTGGGTACATGAAGACTTCGTACATGCTCAACCTTTCATGGGCAGTATGGTTTAAGGCATGACTAAAGTTCTTGGGGAACTCATGCTAACCATTGGCGTGGTTCTTTTACTCTTTGCATTCTATGAAGCCTATTGGACAAATGTAGAATCCGGTCAACTGCAGGAGGAGGCGAGCGCCCACCTTGACGAGCAATGGCGCAATCCGCGGCAGAAGTTGGAGCCGGAGTTGGGTGAGGCTTTCGCGCAGCTGTACATTCCCACGTTCGGTTCTGACTACCGCTTCGCCATCATTGAGGGCACCAATGAAGATGACCTGCTGCGCGGCCCTGGCCGCTACGTGGATTCCCAGATGCCGGGAGAGATGGGCAACTTTGCGGTTGCGGGCCACCGCGTGGGCAAGGGGGCTCCCTTTAATGACTTGGGCAAGCTAGAGACCTGCGATGACATCGTGGTGGAAACGCAGAAGGAGCGAATTACCTATCGCGTATTGCCCATCGATGGCGAGCAGGCGGATTGTTTCAATGGAATTCCGCCGGAGTATTCCCATGTGGCTGGGCGGCATATTACAACGCCTGGCGACGTCTCGGTGACCAACCCCGTGCCAGAGTCGGACGCCGAACCGAGCCGCGAGATCTTGACCTTGACCACGTGTCACCCGCAGTTTTCCAACGCGGAGCGCATGATTGTGCACGCTATGGAAGTAGAAAAAGAGGAGAAATAATGTATCGCGCTTTGTGGAATCTCTTGCCGGGGCCGACGCCGGTGAAGGTCATCTTGGCCATTGCTATTGCGGTGGGAGTCTTCTTCCTACTTATGGAGGTTGTATTCCCGTGGCTGTCGCCGATGATGCCGTATAACGACGTCGCAGTTTAAAGGCCCAAGTTGGCGATCGCTTCGTGGGCGATCTGCTCTGATTTAACGGTTTGTTGCTGGTTGCTCCACACCAGCACCGCGTGCGTGTCCTTCTGGACGGCATACACGGCATGCTCATTGACCACGCCCCGGCCGCCTTCCCAGCCGTCGAAGGAGGCGGGTTCGGTGGCGTCGATAGGCGCGGCCCAATCCACTGCGGCGCGGGCGTCGTCGACCGTGGGCATATCGCGCACGATGACGGTGGCCTGTGGCTCGTCCTGGTAGGACCAAAAGACGCAGGCCGGGGTGGGAAAGCGCGTGTCGATGCCCTGCTTGGTCAGGCGCTGGCCGTTGGTTTCTTCGAGCCAGCCGGGGCCGATGTAGGGGCAATCGCTCCAGACATTGACTTCCGCGGTTTGGGCGACGTTAACCTCCGGTGCCTCCGAAGCCTCCGGAGTCACCGTGGTGGTGGGTGCAGGGGTGGGTGCGGATGAATCGCAGCCGGCGATCCCAACAGTGGCTAGGGCGAGTAGGGGAAGTAGGCTTTTGCGCATGAGCTCCACAATAGACCGGGATACCGATGCGTTGCGCACCGGCATCCATATCCTGACCGCTGGCCTGCTGGTGGTAGGCATTTTTACTTCCGCGCGGATGCCGCTTTCGCAAGCAATCATCAACCTGCTGCTTTTGGTGGGCTTTGCGGCCGTGTACTTCGCAGGCTCGGTATACGGGGAATATTGGGCCCGGCCTGTGCGCTACCTGTGGCTGTGCATACTCTCGGTGCTGTGGGTGGCGGACCTGTTCGTAGCACCGGCGGCAATCTATTTGGTCTTCGCCATGTTCTTTTTGTACCTCACGGTGCTGGACATGGCGGCGGGCATCGCGTGCGTCATCGTTGCCTCGATCATCACCGTGGTGGTGCAGATTCCGCAGGGTCTGACGTTTGGCGGTGTCATGGGGCCGGCGGTCTCGGCGCTGGTGACGATAGCGATCACCTACGCCTTCCGGTCGCTGTCGCGGATGAATAAAGAGTTGATTGAAACCCGTTCACAGCTGGCAGCCACGGAGCGCGATGCCGGCATGGTGGCCGAACGTCAGCGCATTGCGCACGAGATTCATGACACCCTTGCCCAGGGACTGTCTTCCATTCAAATGCTCCTGCATTCGGCGGACCGTGATCTGGATAAGCAGGACGCGAGCAAAGCGCGAGAGCGCATCGAGCTGGCCCGCAGGACGGCCGCGGATAACTTGCACGAAGCACGGGCAATGATTGCCGCTTTGCAGCCGCCGACGCTCAATGAGGCATCCCTTGAGGCCGCGTTGACCCGTATGGCGGAAAATTTCGGCACTACCGGAGATATCCACGTCGAGGTGGAATCCGAAGGAGAGGTACAGCAGCTGCCCATGAAGATAGAAGCGGCGCTGCTGCGGATTGCGCAGGGCGCTGTGGGGAACGTCGTCAAGCATGCAGAGGCAAGCCGCGCCCGGATCACGGTGACCTATGAGGGCGATGAGGTGCGCCTGGATGTGGTGGATAACGGCAAAGGCTTTGATCCGGCCGCGGTGGAAAGTACCCCGGCTGGACTGGGGCATATTGGGTTGGCCGCAATTAGGCGCCGCGCACAAGAGCTAGGTGGGGAGGTCGTTGTTGAATCCGCGCCGGGGGAGGGCACTGCCGTGTCAGCTAGTATGCCCTTAGGCAACCGGGTAGATTAAACTTTTGGTTGACAATGACATCGATAGGAGGAATGTCGTGATTCGGGTCCTATTGGCAGATGACCACGAAATCGTCCGGCTGGGTCTGCGCTCCGTGCTTGAGGGCGCAGAGGATATCGACGTCGTAGGGGAGGTCGCTACGGCCGAAGCTGCGGTGTCGGCAGCGCAGGCGGGCGGCATCGATGTCATTTTGATGGACCTGCGCTTCGGCGCGGGTGTGGAAGGGACCCGCGTTATGGGCGGCGCGGAGGCAACCGCGCAGATTCGCTCCGCGATGGTCACCCCGCCCAAGGTCCTCGTGGTTACTAACTATGACACTGATGCGGATATTCTCGGCGCTATCGAAGCCGGTGCCGTGGGCTATTTGCTCAAGGATGCACCACCCCAGGAGCTGCTTGCCGCAGTGCGCTCGACTGCGGAGGGTGATTCGGCGCTATCTCCCATCGTGGCCGATAGGCTGATGACTCGCGTGCGTACGCCACGCACCTCGCTCACGCCGCGTGAGCTCGAGGTCTTGCAGCTGGTAGCAGCGGGGGCGTCGAACCGGCAGATTGGCCAGGACCTCATGCTGTCTGAGGCCACGGTAAAGTCCCACCTTGTGCACATTTATGACAAGTTGGGCGTGCGCTCGCGCACCTCTGCTGTGGCGGCAGCGCGCGAGCAAGGCGTGCTTTAATTAGCGGCGTTATGCGCCTCGATAACGTCCTGCGGGATCTTTCCGCGGTGCGCCACTGGCAGGCCTTGGGTGCGGGCCCATTCGCGGATGTGGCTGGGGCTTGCCCGCTGCGCATCGAGCGCGGGGGCTATGCGGGCGGCGTCCACGTAGGGGGCGAGCAGATTATGGAAATGCCGCGCGTTATCCGTGGAGAGATCGATAAGGTAATTTTGACCGTTTACGCTGAAGCGAACGACTTCTAGCTGGTCTTCAGGGATTAGGGTGTGGTCCAAGTCGTCGTAAAATTGGGTCACTTCACGGCGGGACGTATTTCCTCCAATTTTAAAAATTGCACCAAGTACAGAGAGCATAAACGGTGTTAAAGGGGTAGGGCGGTGAGAAGATGATCAGCAACTTTTCTGGCCGAAAATACTTTTCTCGAAAAATCCCGGATCTTTATAGAAAATAATTAAACGCCACCACCGAATAGGAGGCGGTGGCGGCGTGTATCTCTTTTACTGGGCCAGGCGCTGCTGGATTTCCGCAGTAATGGAGTCAATTTCCGAGCTAATGGTCTTGTGAGCGCGGCGGCGCTGCTGCTCGGTCATGAACTCGGCATTATCGATGGCGGAGTCTACTTCTTGCAGACGGTCACGCACATCGCGTTTGAAGCCGGCCGGAACGTCCGTGTTATCGAGGGAGTTGCGGATGCCGGCGGTGCGGGCCTTGAGCGGCGCACCGTAGCCGGAGAAGGAAGCCATCTGATCCGAGCTCACGCCCGCCTTAGCGGCCTTGCGCTTTTCGCCCTCGGTCTTTAGGCCCACGTAACCGCGGTAGAGGAGCGGCAGCAGCAGGGGTGCGGCGGTGCGCAGTGCACCGGCATAGCGCTTGATGTTATCGGAGTTAAAGCGGCCGGCCTTGAGCTTGGCTAGCTCGTTCTTGGCCATCTTCTCCTCGTGCTTGCGGCGCTTCTTGAGGCCCTTTTCCTCCGACTTAATGAGGTGCTTTTCCTGCTTGGCCAGGAGCTTTTGCTGGCGGCGGCGATCCTTAGACTGGGCCTTTACCTCTGCCTTGGCGCGGGTCTTGGCGGCCTTTGCCTGTGCGCGTGCTTCTTGGCGGGCCTTTTTAACTTTCTTCAGAATGCTCATTAAATTTCCCTCACGTTTGATCGAGTCTGGATTCAACTTTACCTTGCCGTTCTATTAAGCTCACCCGGTGTGGAGGATGTGGTTGTTGCTTCGGATCTTGTGGGGTGCCGCTACCGCTTAGTGCAGCGGCGCGCGCACCCCAAGATGCCGCGTACCCATGCCTCGATTGCCCGGGCGGAACGCCACGCGGCCGCAGCGGAGGCCGTCATGCAGATGTTTCCCCGCAAGGGCTCTGGCAGGTTTCGCCGCATAGATCTGGAAGGTGATGAGTGGGAGCGCTCCATGCGCACCCTTGAGGCCTTAGCTTCCGGGTATACGCACATCACCAACGCGGTTTTCGCCACCGAGGAGTGGATGGTGCGAGTAGATTTGCTGCTGCGCGAGGGTGATAAGTACACCCCAATTATCGTGTCTAATCACCGTGTGGCCCGTAAGAATGACACCAAGACGACGCCGGCGGTACCCACCCATCGCTTGGGCCTGAGTGAGCCGCTTGAGGCGCCGTATAAGTTGCGCCATCATGCGGTAGATGGCTACCGCTTAGCGTTTGCCGCCCGTGCTTTGCAGGATCTCGGGCTCGATTCCGGCCGGGGCGGGGCCATCGGGCAGGACCGTACCCGGGCATTTTTTACGGAAACAGCGAAGTTTGATTTGGAACGCGCCTGGAATCAGCCGCTTCCTACCGCGCCGGTGCGGGTTAAGGAGTGCGCGAGCTGCCGCTTTTGGTCCTTGTGCGAGCAGGAGCTGGTGGCAGCGGATGATATCTCGCTCTTCCTATCCGGCGACCGCGCTAAGCCTTACCGCGAGCGCGGGATTACTACCGTGCAGGCGCTTATCGACGCCGACCTGGGCGAACCCTCCCGCCTTGCTGCTGCCTGGCGCGCCGGGGAAGTGTTGCTGCGCCGCGGCGACGTGCACGCTCCGCGCGCAGACGTGGAGGTAGACGTGGACATGGAAGCTTACCTGGACCAGGGCGCGTACCTATGGGGGGCCTGGCACGACGGTAACTACGTCCCGTTCGTTACGTGGGAGCCGTTGGGCGGGCGCGCCGAGGCAGAGAACTTTGCGGCCTTCTGGCGCTGGCTGATGGATGTGCGTGCTAAAGCCCATGCGGAGGGCAAAACATTTGCTGCATATTGCTACTCGTCCCACGGTGAGAACCATTGGATGCGCATGTCCGCGCAGCGTTTCCGCGAGGTGGATGAGCGGGAAGTAGAAGAGTTTATCTCTTCACCGGAGTGGGTGGATATGTTCGCCCACGTTAAACGATCCTTCGCCGGCCCCTTCGGCCTAGGCCTAAAGGTAGTCGCCCCGGAAGCGGGGTTTACCTGGCCAGAAGAAGACTTCGACGGCGAAGAATCCGTGAACGCGCGCCGCGAGGCGCTAGCCGGTGACCTCGTGGCGCGGCAGCGCTTGCTGGACTATAACTCCGGCGACGTCCAGGCCACCCGCGCGGTTCGCGAGTGGATGGATGCCGGCGCGCCGGGTACTACAGCGCTGTAAATATGGCGTAGATGACTGCGAGGATCGCTATGCCCGCATAGACCTGGTTCCATTCTGGCCCGGGCTTAGGATCCGGACCCTCCGCCTTCTTCATCAAGACCTGCTTTTGGGCCTTAACCGCCCGGGCGATGAGCACGGGGTAGACCGCCAGGGACAGGATGCATAAGAGGGAGGCGACCACCTTAAGCAGGGAAATATCGGTGCCGATCCAGATGAGCAGGCCACCGTTGACGAAGGTGGCGCGCAGGAGGCCGAGTTTGTCCAGTTGCTGCAAGCCCGCCCGGACGGCAGCGGGGCCGCCACCCATGGTGCTGGGCAAGAGGTAGCTCATCACGCCGATGAGCAGCTGGCCGGCAAACCCCACCAGCAAGGCAAGGGTGGGCAGCGCCGGCTCGGGCATAAAGAAATGCTGCACCGTGTAGTACACCAAAGACAGCACCAGCCATAGCGAGGCCATGAGCACGGAGACCGAGGCAAAGGTGATGCGATCGCGCGGGTCCTTAGCCACCGTCAGCACATTAGCGAGCCACTGCTGCAAGCTCAGCGCCCAACCGCAGCAGTAGGCGATAAGTCCCAACTCGGGGAAGCCGAGGAAAGCGCCCCCGATGGTGGCAACCACACCGACTGCGAGCAGTGCAAAGGAGGAGTGCATGTGGCGATTAATACCTTGGGTCCGCCAGATGGAGGGGAAAAGGATGGTGAGAGAACCGGCCGCGGCCAAGCCGATGAATCCTCCGATATTGGCAGCTATATGGGCAAGCAGGAGTGTGGGATGTCCGGGATAAACGGCCAGCAGCCCGCCAAAGATGGCACCCACCGGCAGGCACAGGGCGGAAAGTACATAGGCGCCCACTACGGGGCGGAAGCGCTTATCTTTGGCACCGCGCCATTGCTGGAAGAGCGATACCGCATGCCAGAGCATTATCAGTGCAATGAGCGTGGCGCCCACCTGGGTGACAATCCAGTGTTGGGACCAGAACTCCATGAGGATTTGGCCGATTAACACGAGGATGATTCCGGCATTGAGGCCGTAGATGCGGGCTAATTGGGTAGGGCGGGCAGACTCGGGGAGGCGCTGTTGGGTGAATTTCTCCGTGAGGTGCTGGGACCACACGATGATGCTATTGCTTACCAGTCCGAGGGTGAAGAGGTGGATGAGTACCCACCGGTAGTTCGGGACCAAGGTATGCGTTGCACCCACGAGGATGAAAACCATCATCCATAGGGAGACGGGACGGGAGGCCTTGCGGTGCCATGTCCGCGCCGACCACTTATTCTCAGGCATAAAACCGATTTTAGCCGGATTTAATCTTGGTCCAAGTCAGCGCAGTAAGGGCGAGGGCTACGGCGGTGAAGAAAGCAATGAAGAGGGGCCACGATAGGGCGTCGAAAAGCAAGCCGGCACACGCGCCCACCACAGAAGAGCCAAAGTAATAGCAGAACACGTACATCGAGGAGGCCTCCGCGCGGTCGTGGGTGGCGATCTGGCCCACCCACCCGGAGGCGGTGGAGTGTACGGCGAAAAAGCCCACGGTAAAGGCGATCATTCCGAGAAGCGTCAGCGGAAGGTTACCGGCGCAGAACGCGATGCCCACAGTAAAAAGTGCAGCCGAGCCGCACAGGGTTTTCCCGTGGCCGATTCGCGCCACCAGCGCTCCAGCCCGAGCCGAGGACCAGGTGCCAGAAAGGTAGAACAGGAAAGCCAAGCCGGCTAGCGAAGGAGCCAGACCAAAATCATCGATGAGCCGGAAGGTTAAGAAGTTATACATGGAGACAAACGTGCCCATGGACAGGAATGCGGTGAGAAAGAGCAAGGCCAAATCCCGGTTGGCCCAATGGCCCAAGAGCGCCCGGCTTTCGGTCTTGAGATGGATGGATTTAGGCCGGAAATTGCGTTGGGTAGGAAGCAGCAGCCAAGCCGTAATGGCAAAGGCGAGTGAGACCAGCGCCGAGCCGAAGAGCGCCCAGCGCCACGTGGAAATCTCCACCAATCCGGTGGGGATGAGGCGGCCGGTAAGGCCACCGACGGAGGTACCTGCAATGTATAGGCCCATAGCCCGCGGCAGGGCTTTGTCATCGAGTTCTTCAGAAAGCCATGCCATTGCCGTGGCGGGGGCGCCGGACAGCAGCGCACCCTGCAGGCCGCGTACCATGATGAGCTGCCACCCCTCCTGGGCGAGGGGAACAATGAGCCCCACGCCGGTCGCGGAAACGGCCGAAATAAGCAGGATGCGTCCGCGGCCGAAGCGCTCGGAGAGGATCGATGCGGGCACCACGCATAGGGCCAGCGCGCCCGTGGCGGCCGATACGGTCATGGCCGCCTCGGTGGAAGAAAGGCCCATGTTGTCTACCAGCGTGGGAAGAATGGCTTGGGTGGAATACAGGCTGGAGAAAATAGCCAAGCCCACCAGGAGCATGGCTACCGTAGCGCGCCGCGTTCGAGTCATGCTATTTAGCCTGCCCGGCCATGCAGCATGTGTAAAATGTGGAAAATTACGCTAATCGATGCGGAGTATGCATGAATGTGGAGGATGTTCGCGGCTTCCTCGCCGTGGTGGATCATGGTCGCGTGGGTGCTGCGGCCGATGAACTGGGGATCTCCCAATCCGCGCTGACCCGCCGCGTACAGCGCGTAGAAGCTAGTCTTGGCGCCCGCCTTTTCGAGCGCACTGGGCGCACCCTACACGTGAATTCGCGTGGGAGGGCTTTCGCTGCGGCTGGGCGGGAAATGCTCCGCGCCTACCAAGTAGGGCGGGACGATGTTGCCCGCCTCATGGATCCAGAACGCGGCACCGTGCGCCTAGATTTCATGCACTCGCTGGGAACCTGGTTGGTTCCGGACCTGCTCAAGAGCTATCGCGCGCAGCACCCGCACGTGGATATTCGCCTGCATCAAGGCGCGGCGCAGGAGCTGGTGAGCAGGGTGGAAAACGGCGAATCTGACCTTGCCCTCGTGGGCCCGCGGCCTGATGCAGCTCTGGGCTGGCACCAAATTAAGGTACAGCGACTAGGCCTTGCGGTGCCGGAGGGTCACTGGGCAGCGAACCGGCGGGAGGTGGAACTAGCGGAATTCGCTGCAGAACCGTTCATCGGCATGCTCCCAGGCTATGGCACGCGCATGCTTCTCGATGCCCTCGCGGACGACGCTGGCTTTAGCCCCCACCTCGTCTTCGAGTCGATGGAACTTACTACCGTTGCGGGGCTGGTAGCGGCAGGACTCGGGGTGGCACTTTTGCCGCTGGATGACCCTTATCTACAGGTGGGGAGCTTGATTCCCCTCACGCCGCCAGCGTACCGCGAGCTCGGTTTAGTGTGGCGCGCCGGGGACGACGCACCCCCAGTGCAGCAATTCCGGGAGTTTATCCGGGCATAGAAAAGCCGCCCCGAAGGGGCGGCCGAAGTAACTAAAAGGAGTTACTTGGTGGCTGCAGCGAAGCGCTCAGCAACGTCATCCCAGTTGAAGACGTTCCATACGGCCTTAACGTAGTCAGCCTTAACGTTCTTGTACTGCAGGTAGAAAGCGTGCTCCCACATATCCAGCATCAGCAGCGGGGTGAAGTTGATGGAGGTATTACCCTGCTGGTCAGTCAGCTGCTCGATGATGAGGCGGCCAGCAATGTGGTCGTAGCCCAGAACGGCCCAGCCGGAGCCCTGCAGCGAGGTAGCAGCAGCGGAGAAGTGAGCCTTGAACTTCTCAAAGGAGCCGAAGTCGCGGTTGATGGCCTCTGCCAGCTCGCCGGTTGGCTCGCCGCCACCGTTCGGGGACAGGTTCTTCCAGAAGATGGAGTGGTTGGTGTGGCCACCCAGGTTAAATGCCAAGTTCTTGGAGAGGGCGCGGATGCGATCCGGGTTAGCCTCACCGTTGCGCTCTTCCTCGAGTGCCTCGAGTGCAGCGTTAGCGCCAGCAACGTAGGTTGCGTGGTGCTTATCGTGGTGGAGCTCCATGATCTCTGCGGAGATGTGTGGCTCCAGTGCGTCGAATGCGTATGGGAGGTCAGGAAGTTCGTAAACAGCCATTTGTTAAATCCTTTCTTCGGGTACGTGTCCGATGATAGGCACGGTGGAAAGATTTCGCCATGATTAATTCGAATTGTGGAACTAGCGCGAATATTAACTGGCCGCGGAATAGCTTTTCGCAGTACAACGTTGGGAAGAAGGAATAAGGAAGGAGCTATACCTCATGTGGATGTTTAAGCCGGAGCCCAAGCTCGTGACTGCAGACGAGGCTCTGCCGGGTCGATCCGAGCCAATCCTAGCCCCCGCCCCGCACGCCGTTCTAGGAACACCGATTACCGGACCGTGGAAGGACGGGCAGCGGTCCATTCTTATTGCGTTGGGATGTTTCTGGGGCGCGGAGAAGATGTTTTGGGAGACCGAAGGCGTGGAGTCCACCTCGGTGGGCTATGCAGGCGGTACCACTCCGAATCCCACGTATTACGAGGTGTGCCGTGGGTTGACCAACCATGCCGAGGCGGTGGAGGTGGTCTATGACCCGCAGCGCATCAGCCTGCGCGATCTTGTCGTACAGGCATTAGAAGCGCACGATCCCACTCAGGGTTTTCGTCAAGGCAACGATGTAGGAACGCAATACCGCTCTGCTTTCTACCCACGCACGGAGGAAGAGCGCGCAGAAATCCAGGGCATCGTGGATTCCTATGCAGAGAAACTCAAGGAATTCGGATTCGGGGATACCACCACGGAGGTCAAACTCCTCTCCGAAACTGATTCTGGGGAGTACTACCTGGCTGAGGATGAGCATCAGCAGTACCTATATAAGGTTCCTAATGGGTACTGTCCGCACCACAGTACTGGGGTGAAATGCGACTAAGCGTCGCGCCGGATAAAGCGGGCAATTTTCTTGGCCAACTTCGGCGTGAGCGATTGGCGGGATTGGGATCCTAAGACCTCATCCCAATACCAGAGCATTTCCTCGAAATAGTTGTGTCCGTGCCCGCCAGGGACGTTGAGGGAATTGATCTGGTCCAAGCCAATTTGCCACCAGGTAATGAACGGAACCCAATGCAGCTGCCGGAAGGTATCCGCGTGCAGCGCTTCCGGCTGCGGTTCATGAATCCAGGTGGGCCTGCGCACGAGAAGGTTGAGATCCCACCACACGATGGCGTCGGAAGCGTGCTGGGCAATGAGCATGCGGGGGCGGCGCCAGGTATGGGCGTAGTCATTGCCAAAGGCGTCGTGCAGCGTATGGTCAGGGGCCGCCGCGTAGCGCACATGCTTGCCGCCATCGATAACGGGCAGGCGTTCTAGGGAACCAATATCCCGGCGCAGGCGCTGGGTAAAGTGCGTCATGCGCGGAGGCCCAGAAAAGACCGCGCCATTGCACGCGGAAAGTAGGTCTTCCGCATTATGGTAGTTATCCATAATGGCGTAGGCGCCAAGCGATTCACCTGCGAAATAAAGCCGCGGGCGGTTTTCTTTAGGCAGCCTATCTATTTCTTCTTGTACCACCCGAATCAATTCACGGGCCGCTTGCTTCGGTGCATTCTTATCCACGAGGTAGGAAAAAACCGAAGGCAGGTAGGAATATTGCATGGTGACGGTGACGCAATCACCGCCGGTCAAAAACTCATAGGAGCACGCACCCCAGTTATTGATCCATCCCGAGCCGGCAGGCATTTGGATGACGATAGTTTCGCGCCGAAGGGCACCGGTGCGTTCGAGTTCGGCGCGGATCTTTTCCGCGGATTGCTGGAAGGAGCGCCCTGGTATGTATCCGGCGTAGATACGGATGGGTTCCTTTGCATCGGTTCCCGTTACTGTGCGGATATCGCGGGCTCGGGGGCCGTTGGAGACAAAGCGGCGTCCCTGTTGTCCCAATGCCGACCACGGCTCGAGCGACCACGGGCTGCCGGAGCGCTCCGGCTCCCAGGGCATGGAGGTGCCAGGGAAAATCTGCTTATTTATTCGCTGCGCTTGGTGCGATAGCGAGCGTAGCCAGCGTCGAAAGACCACGCGGTCAGAAAGTGCAAACGCCGTGAGGCTCAGTCCTGCGGTAACCACCGGCCAAGCAACGAGTGCAGGCACCCACCGGCCTAGCTGGCGTGACAGTTTAGTGACGGCAAGCTGCGTGGCCTCCCCGATGAGTAGGAGAGTGCCGTAGCCCGCGGTGCCCGCGGCCAAGCCGATGGCCGCCGTGGCGGGACCGCGCACGAGCTGCTTATTGACCAACTCCGCCTGCTTCTTCTGGTTGCGCAGCGAAAGCACGGCATTAAATGCAGTCCCGGCGCCAATAGCAAGGTGCATAATTTGTCGATGTTGTGGTCCGAGGCGGTCCTGCGGGCGCTTGCCAATGCTATTGAGCACGAAGCTTGTTGACGCCGCACCTAGATGCCCAATGCCCTGCCCGATTGCCACGTTGGCAGCGGTCACCCACCACGGGCGGGGAAGTAAGGAGGGCGAAACAGCCGCCCACGTAGCTAATTCCGCACCCAAAATTCCAGCCGACATATTGGGCGGTAAGGTTTGCCGGCTGGTCATACGGACAATGGGCGTGAGATCCGCGGCTACGCCAAGAGCGATTAGTGCAGCGCGGCGGAGTGCGCGTTTCATAATGCCCGATTATCCCAGATTTCGGTGGGATTTTCAGTGTGAGATTTAGCCCGTGCAAAAATCTTCAAAGAGTTGCACAATGGGGTCATGGCAAATCATGTAGGAAACAAAGTAGTTCTCATTGGTGCCGGCGATGTGGGAGTCGCTTACGCCTTCGCTCTCATCAACCAAAGCATCGTTGACCACCTGGCAATCATCGATATCGATGAAAAGAAGCTAGAGGGCAACGTCATGGACCTCAACCACGGTGTTGTCTGGGCCCCCACTCGCACCCGCGTCACCAAGGGCACCTACGCCGATTGCGCAGACGCCGATATGGTCGTCATTTGCGCCGGTGCCGCACAGAAGCCGGGTGAGACCCGCCTGGACCTGGTGGGCAAGAACGTCAAGATCATGAACAGCATCGTCTCCGATGTCATGGCGAATGACTTTGATGGCATCTTCTTGGTTGCCTCCAACCCAGTGGACATCCTGACCTACGCCGTGTGGAAGGCTTCCGGCCTAGACCACAAGCGTGTCATCGGCTCCGGCACTGTGCTGGACTCCGCTCGTTTCCGCTACATGCTGGGCGAGCTGGAAAATGTTGCACCGAAGTCCGTTCACGCCTACATCGTGGGCGAGCACGGCGATTCCGAGCTGCCAGCCATCTCCACCGCGAATATCGCAGGTGTCCCGATGTCCAAGAAGCTGGATACGGATCCGGAGTATGCAGAGCGCATCGAGAAGATCTTCGAAGACACCCGCGATGCCGCCTACTCCATCATTGACGCTAAGGGCTCCACTTCCTTCGGTATCGGCATGGGCCTGGCCCGTATCACCGCCGCCGTCATCCAGAACCAGGACGTGGCGCTGCCAGTATCTGCTTACCTGCAGGGTGAGTATGGTGTAGAGGATCTCTACATCGGTACCGCTGCCATCATCAACCGCTCCGGCATCGTGCGCGCGATTGAGCTGCAGCTCAATGAGCACGAAAAGGAGCGTTTCGATGCTTCTGCCAAGACCCTGAATGACATCAAGGAAGAGTTCTTCGGCTAGTGAAGATTGTCGCTCATAGGGGATACTCCGGAAAATATCCGGAGCTATCCCCTCTAGCTTTTGAAAAAGCCCTAGATTTGCCAATTCACGGCGTCGAGTGCGATGTGCGCTTGACGCGCGATGGAAAAGTAGTGGTCCAGCACGATCCCACGTTGGACCGCACCGCGGGGCGCCCCGGCCGCATTTCCAAGATGGACTGGGAAGAATTGCGCGGCGTTGACATCGGTTCGGGCCAGCGCATGATGCTTCTCGACGAACTCTTGGAACTGCTCGAGGGCAAACCGCACCACCTTTATATCGAGACTAAGCACCCCTCCGGGCAGGGCGACATCCTGGAGGAGCAAACGGTGCTGCGCCTGCGTTATGCGGGGCTTTTCGATGACCCCCGGATCCACGTCATTTCCTTTTCCCACCACGCCATCCGCCGCATGCAGAATTTGGCGCCGCACATGGACCGGATTTATCTTCGCCGCGATTGGGAGCGCCACGTCAACCGCCCCGATGTCATGCTGTCCAGGCCCACCGCGCTTGGCGTATCGTTGCTGCGCGCGAAGCTGCGTCCGGCGATTATCGGCGCGCAGGGATTGCCTACCTACCTGTGGACCGTAGACAAGCCGGAGGATATGAAGTGGGCGTGGGCTAACGGGGTAGATATGCTCGCCACCAATCAACCCGAAGTGGCCCTACATGCCATTGAGCTCTAGTAAGCAGGTATCTTGGAGGCATGGCCAAGAAGAAAAAGAACAAGGAACAGCTGCCTGAGGGCATGTCCCGCCGCCAGGCAAAGCTCGCTGCCCGCGCCAAGGAGCGCGCCGCCCTGGAAAAGGATCCCCGCCCCTACGGCGGACTTGCTGCGGAGGCCTCCCTGGTCGCCATGCAGGAGTTCGTCCCCTCCGCTTTTGCCAAGCTTGACGTTAAAGGCTGCGATAAGAACGTGTATGTAGCCACCGTCCTGCCGGGTGCTTCTGCTGCGCTTATTCGGGACACCGAATTTGGCGGCGATGCCTTCGTGGGCCTGCAGGTGCAGTCCCATACCCACAACCCGGGTCGCGACCTCGCCTTTGCCCTTAACTGGGTGAAGAATAATGAGCCGGGCGCCACCCTGGAATCCACCGCGGCCGACGGTTCGGAGCCGAAGCTGGAGGAGCTTATCGATTCCTCTGCTACCCTCGACGTGCAGGTTCACCAGGACTTCGAATGGTGGATTCCGGAGGGAGCACAGGTCACCCCGCAGATTGCACAGTCGCTTCGCGTCGCTAATGATTCCGTCATTGAGTCCTACCAGGTGGGCGAGAACATTACCGGTGCGGCCTTTTGGGCAAATGCCGGCGGCGGCAAGGCCCACATCCGTTGGGTCCGCCCGAATGACGATGAATCCGCATTCCTGAACGCACTGGCGCGCGTCGCCGCCCGCGGTGAGCTGAACTTGGGCGAGGGCACCAAGTTCGCCGGTGTCTTCCGCACCCACGGTCTTATTGCTCCGGTCTTCGACTTGGATCCAGAGGTTGACCACGCTTCCTATGAGGACCACCTCACCCGCGTGGACAAGGCCTTGGAGGAAGAAATTTCTAATGATGCCCAGCTGAGCGCCGATGAGCGCAAGCAGCTAGAAAACATCAAGTCCCGCCAGGTGACCTTGCGCTAAAGACATAAAAAGTGGCCCCTCCTGTTGGACTGGTTTAATTCCAGGCGGTTAGGGGATTAAGGGCCTGATTCCGATAGTGCATCGGGGTCAGGCCCTTGAGTCATTGTTGGATGCGTGCGGTGTTGTACCACTGGATGTAGTCTTCGATAGCGTGGGTGAATCCCTCGACGTTGCTAGAGGCTTCTCCGTGGTGCATCTCGGTTTTAAGTGGCCGAAGAAGTTCTCCATTGCTGCATTGTCGTAACAGTTGGCTGAAGCGTCCTTGGCTTAGCTCCCTTTTTTCGACCCTGTGTTGATGGGCTGAATTAGTACCTGGTTTCTACTTTTTGTGGGGTGGCGCAGTCGAATGCTCCAAGAAGCTGCTTGGTGTTCCACCAATGCGCCCTCCGCAAGGTGGCCAGTTCGGCTTTTGCGAGCGACGTCTACGGGTCTTGGGCGTGAATGAGTTCCGCTTTGTAGAGACCGTTGGCTGTTTCGACTAGAGCATGGTCATAAGTATCGCCGGCTGTTTCTATGTTTGGCCGGATTCCGGAATTAGCTAAGGCGCGGAATACTTCAATGACACCTACTGACTGCCCCGATCGCTGTGGTACACCAGCTGGTCTCCGTAGATTTGTTCTGCAGTTGTTAGCGCATGTTCCAAGGCCTTTATGAGCAGCGCATCGGTACGCATCGTCAGAACTATCACGTACTGGGGCGCTGCCACGGTGCCCATCCCGCTATGTGTGATGAGATACTCCAAAGGGCTAACCGACCTCCGTGTAGGCGCGGTGTAATGAGCCAGACTCCAGGCGAACCATGTCGGTGATCTGATTGACCGCTTTCTCTTTAAGCTCGGCGGAATACTTCCTAGGCATAGCAGTGCCCAATCCTTTCTTAGCTGAGGTAGGAACTAAACCCAGGATGCTTTAAACTGGAAGGCGCAGTCCCTTATGGGGTTGCCCGCAAACCGTGGACACGTTGTTAAGCTGCTTAGGGGTTAAGCAGCGGCTTTCTTATTATCATTTTGATCAGCGAGCTGAGCTTCGAAAATCGACCGGGCTTACCATCCCGATGGACGAGTGGCGACGGCGCCGGTTGTAGACAATCTCAATCCAGCGAGCCACCGCCTTTCTAGCTTCGTTGCGGGTTCGCCATTTCTTCCGATCGTAAAATCCGGTCTTCAATGTCGACCAGAACGACTCGGCCATCGCATTGTCAAAGCAGACACCAGTACGGCCGACCGATTGTGCAATCCCTAGTTCTTGACAGACCTGCCACAGCTGTTCGCTGGTGAACTGGCTACCACGATCGGCGTGGAAGACCACCCCGTGGGGTACCTCACCACGCAGGGTGTAAGCCATGCGCAGTGCACGTTCAACCAGGTGAGAATCCTGCACACTATCCATGGACCAGCCTAGGACTCGGCGGGAGTGTCCATCGCGGATAACGCACAAGTACAACCAGCCTTCAGCAGTGCGCAGGTAGGTAATATCTGACATCCACACTCGGTTGAGCTCACCAGTATCAAACATGCGCTTGACCAGGTCAGGAAGCGTGGACTTACGCTTGGCTTGAATCGTCGTTACAGGAACAAATGCCCTGGGTGAAATGCCCTCAATACCCATCATCCGCATGCGTTTGGCCACAGTTTTTGCGATTCACATAGAACCCATCCTCGGCGAGTTCTGCAGTAATCCGTGGGGCACCGTAGACTTCGTCAGAATCTTCCCAGATGTCATGAATTTTCCTGTCTAACTGGTCGAGGAATCTCTGACGCTGATTTTCACCACGAAGCCGCACTGCTTGAGCCTTTTGCCATTTATAGTAGCCAGAACGGGAAACCTCTAATAACCTGCTCATTCTTTTTATGCTGTAGTTCGCCTTGCTCTGGCTGTATTAGCTCAAATTTTTCCGATCGCGTTGCTTCGCAGCGAAGAAGGCGGTGGCTTTTGACAAGAACTCTTTATCCATCTTGGCCTCAGCTAGCTCACGACGCAGGCGAGCGTTTTCGGCTCGTATATCGGCATCACTGCGGCCATCTACCGAGCCTTGGCGTTCCCGCTCGAGTTTGACCCACCTGCCTAAAATTGTGGCTGATACGCCAATTTCCTTAGCCACATGAGCGATTGGGCGCTCAGACTCGATGACCAGTCTGGCGGCCTCCTGCCGGTACTCCGGGGTGTACTTCTTCCTTGACGAACTCACAATGAACATCCTCTCCTACGGACACAAGATCCGTACTAATAGGGTGTCCACTAAACGAGGGTAACCTCACAGAGACACCGCTGAGTGTTTTTCGCCATGAGCTTGAGCAAGCTGATTGCGTTTATGTTGCGAGTGGTGAAACATTCCGCTTGCTTCATGCGCTGAAATCTACCGGGGCAGATCAGCTTCTTGCTGACGCCGTGCGTAATGGAAAGTTGTATGCGGGAAGCTCTGCTGGGGCGATTATTGCTGGACCTTCAATCGAGCCAGCAACGGTGATGGATGATCCTTCAACCGCTCCGAGAGTGTCTGATGGTTTGTGTGTGGGTTCCCAACCCGCACAAGGAGATGGACCAGAATGACTACTGTGACAAGACGAGATCCGGCTGATAAGGCCAAGATTGATGCGATTGAAAAGAAGCTGCTTGCTAACCCTGAAATCGCGAAGCTGATTGATGACCTAGGCACGTCGACAACGGATGCCAATGACCTGGTTCGGGGCATGTTGCAAGCCTCGATTACTAGGGGTTTGAATGCTGAAATGGATGCCCACCTTGGCTACGAGTCCGGCGACAGGAGCGGCAAAGCTGCAGCTGGGACAGACAATCACCGCAACGGCACCTACTCGAAGACCGTGGATTCTAACTACGGGCCGGTCACCGTGGATATCCCCAGAGACAGGACTGGGACGTTTATCCCAACTATGGTCCCTAAAGGCTCGAGACGTTTAACTGATGTCGATGACATGATTGTCAGCTTGTACGCAGGTGGGATGACCATTAGGGATATCCAGCACCACATGGCAACGGCGATGCGGGTTGATATCTCCCATGAGACGATTTCAGCGGTTACTGACGCCGTCTTGGATGAGGTCATGGTGTGGCAAAACCGCCAGCTAGATGAGTTCTACCCGGTCATTTTCCTGGACGCGCTGCGCATTAAAGTCCGCGATGGCGGCCGAGTTGTTAACAAGTCTGCGTACATGGCAATCGGTGTGGACCTCGACGGTATTAAGCATATTTTGGGATTGTGGATTGCCAAGGAAGAAGGTGCTTCCTTCTGGGCGCAGGTATGCGCCAACCTGTCCAACCGTGGGGTTAAAGACGTCTTTATTGTCTGCTGTGACGGGTTGAAAGGCCTACCCGAGGCAGTGGAGGCAACTTGGCCGAACTCTATGGTACAAACCTGCATCGTGCACCTGATACGTGCCGCGAACCGGTGGGTGGCCTACGGGGATCGCCGGGCTGTATCCGCCGCGTTGAAGAAGGTCTACACCGCCACAGACGAGTCCACAGCTAGGGCTGCTTTAGCCGAATTCGAGGCTTCCGAGCTGGGTGAGAAGTATCCCCGCTCAGTCAGAGTCTGGCGGGATGCGTGGGCGCGGTTTGTCCCGTTTCTGCAGTTCCCACCAGCAGCCAGGAAGGTCATCTATACGACGAATTCCATTGAGTCGTTTAACAATGAGCTGCGTAAAGCTACTCGCAACGGGGTGCAATTCACCAATGATGAATCAGCGATAAAGACGCTGTGGTTGATGATCTGCAACATTGAAGACAAACGCGCTGCAAAGAGAGCAAAGCAGGGAAAGCGAGTCTCAAGAACAGCCGGCAGACTCATGGAAGGAGCTCGAGTTTCCGGCTGGAAGCAAGCCATCAACCAGATGGCCGTGGCCTACCCCGACCGCTTCGACAAGTACCTATAACCCCCAGCCCCACACACAAACAACTTGACGCTGATAATGGGAATACAGGATCGGAACCACGTGGAATGACCCACTTCTTGACTGGCCATGATCTCCTCATGT
>NZ_JASPGT010000018.1:0-17242 GCF_030228885.1 Corynebacterium sp. MSK195
GCACCGTCCCCGCCACTAGATGCCAACTCGACCACCGCATCGAATACCACCTCGGCGGGCCAACCAGCCCAGATAATTTAGTCAACCTCTGCCAACACCACCACAACATCAAAACCGACCGCAGAATCCACTACATCCTCGACCCCATCACCGGCACCATCGCCTGGCTACACCGAGACGGCACCTACCAACTAGACCACCCCACCGGACCACTAGCTACACACCACACCCACTGGAACCACACCTGGGCCCAATACCTCACACACCAACAACAACGAACAGAAAGGAAGACCTCCGAAGATTAGCGGACGCCGTTAGAATGGGCTGACAGCCTACCGAGGAGGCCGAACTGATGAGCTCACTGGCTGCCATCGCCTTGCCATTTTTTCAGAGTAGGACCCGATCCTTTCTTGATGAGGACCGGGCAGCTAGACGTGCACTGAAAATGCAAAATGGAATTGGCGTGCTCGATTTTGCCGTGGAGGACCCTTCGGAGGATCCAGCCCAAGTATTCTCCGTTGTGCAAGAAGCGCTGGAGATTGCCGTAGATGTGATAGCCAATGCGGATGACTCACTTGGCATGTTAAGTGAGGTTGTTGAAGAGCTTATCGAGCTCCATGCTAAGAGCGCACAGCGCGCCAAGCCTGCGCCAATGGAGCTGGCCGAGTGGTTCATTGATTTCCATGAGAGCAACGGGGTTGATTATTTCGATCTTGACCCTGTTGCATATTCAACGGTCCTCGGAGAAGACGGCCTGGCTCGGGTGCGCGCTTGGGCGGAAAACGCAGATGTTATCCGCCGCAAGTATATGGAGAAGCGCTTTGCGGTTTTAGATCAAGACGTCGAAGCAATCATTCGTACACACCTGGCTGAGGGTAGCTACGCGGTTTATTTCGAAGAGGCAGCTAAAGCCTTAGAAGAAATCGGTGAGTATGACGCTGCGTGGGAGTACGCGAAGCGTGGAACCGAATCTGATCCAGATTGGCAGGCGCGGTCCTGCGGGCAATTCTGGGTGGAACTAGCGAGGGATCATTTCCCCGAAAGGGAGGAAGAGGTCGCCCAGATAGTTCTCAACAAGTGGCCGGACCCGCTCCTAGAAGTAATGCTTTATCCAGAAAGGTTTGTGGAGCCCTAGAGAACTAGGAGGTCGAACTTCGTAGCTTTTACGTCGGAAAGGCGCTTGCGGGCGCGCTCGAGACGCTGCCACTGATCTTGGGGGATGGCTTTCCGGGCAATGGTGACGGTTTCGGCGTCTGGGGTACCCCACGCGATGGGCATAGGGGTGATTTGCTGCCAGTGGTTGTTGTCCGCGCGGCCGGACACAGCGGCGACGGGAACCTTGGTGCCTACCGTGCGTTGAGTGCCGGGGATGGCGGTCACGGTGCGCAAGCATGCAGCCCAGCGGGGAGGCAGGGAAGGATCCACGTTGGTGTTGACTAGGGCGAGCAGGACCATGTCGCGCTCGTTAACCTCAGCGATGACAGCCGGAGCGAGGGGATAGGAGTCATAGAGTTGCTGGGCGGTGCCGACTTTACGGGCGGCGGCGAAGCCGACGATGGCCACCATGATTCCGAAAAGGATCATGCCGAGGCCGATGGTAATGCCCCAGGAAAATCCCCACCAGATGGCCGCGCCGCCGATGATGAGCAGGATGCCCAGCACGAGGCCGGAGATGCGAAGGCGGTTGGAATCGCGCAAGAGCTCGTTATTGGCCTTGGCAAAGGACTCGTCTACGTCGAACTTGAAGATTTTCATTGTTCCAAGTCTAGTGCGTCGATAAGCCGGTAGGCATATCCCTGCTCGGCGAGGAAACGCTGGCGGTGCACGGCGTAGTCCGCATCGAGGCTATCGCGGGTGACCAGCGAATAGAAGAGGGCTTCCTCTTCCTTGGGGCGCAGCAGTCGGCCGAGGCGTTGGGCCTCTTCTTGGCGGGAGCCGAAGGTGCCGGAGACCTGGATGGCTAGGGCTGCCTCGGGAAGGTCGATGGAGAAATTGGCCACCTTGGACACCACGAGAACAGGAAGTGTGCCGTCGCGGAATTGTTGGAAGAGGCGCTCGCGCTTGGCGGTGGAGGTGGAGCCGTCGATAACGGGGGCGTCGAGATGCGCGCCGAGCTCCTTGAGCTGGTCAACGTAACCGCCGATGATGAGCGCCTGCTGTGGGTGCCGGGCCAGGATCTTGTCCACCGCATGGAGCTTGGCGGCGGCTTGGGCGGCGATGCGGTAGCGGTCGCGAGGCTGGGCGGTGGCATACAGCATGCGTTCCTCGGCGTCCATATCCACGCGGACCTCGATGCATTCGGCGGTGGCGATATAGCCGGCCATTTCGAGTTCTTTCCACGGGGCGTCGTAGCGCTTGGGGCCGATGAGGGAGAAGACGTCGCCCTCGCGGCCGTCCTCGCGCACGAGGGTAGCGGTAAGCCCTAGCCGACGCCGCGATTGAAGGTCCGACGTCATGCGGAACACCGGGGCGGGAAGGAGATGGACCTCGTCGTAGATGATGAGGCCCCAGTCGCGGGAATCGAAGAGCTCGAGGGCGCGGTATTCGCCCTTGGTTTTGCGGGTGACCACCTGGTAGGTGGCGATGGTGATGGGCTTGATTTCCTTCTTTTCGCCGGAGTATTCGCCTATTTCGTTTTCGGTCAGGGTGGTGCGGCGCAGGAGCTCGTCGCGCCATTGGCGGCCGGCGACGGTATTGGTAACCAGGATGAGCGTGGTGGATTCCGCCTTGGCCATCGCAGCCGCGCCGACGATGGTTTTTCCAGCGCCGCACGGTAATACGACGACGCCGGAACCGCCGGACCAGAAGGCCTCGGTGGCGTACTGCTGGTAGTCGCGTAGCTGCCAGCCGTCGTGATTGAGGGCGATGGGATGGGACTCGCCATCGACGTAGCCGGCGAGATCCTCGGCCGGCCAACCGGCCTTGAGGAGGGCTTGCTTAAGGCGGCCGCGCTCGGAGGGAGGGACGGCGATGGAATGTTCGTCGATGCGAGCGCCGAGGAGTTTTCCGGTAGCGCCACGGGAGAGTTCTTCCAGGATGGGCGGCTCATCGGACTCGAGGATGAGGCCGTGGGCCGGGTGAGCGTGGAGGCGGACGCGGCCGTAGCGGGACATGGTTTCGGCGACGTCGACAAGCAGGGCTTGGGGGACTGGGAAGCGGGAGTAGTTTTCTAGGACGTCGACGACCTGCTCAGCGTCGTGCCCGGCCGCGCGGGCGTTCCACAACGCGAGCGGGGTGATGCGGTAGGTGTGCACGTGCTCGGGGGCGCGCTCGAGCTCCGCAAAGGGAGCGAGCGCGGCGCGGGCCTCAGCGGCCTGGGCGTGATCCACCTCGAGCAGGACGGTCTTATCCGACTGCACAATCAATGGTCCATTCATGGCTCCAGCGTAACGGAGGTGATCCGGTGCAAGGGAAACCGGATGGTAGAGCCATCGGCCGCGCGAGCGTCGATTTGCCCGCCCGCCACGGTCAGCGGGGTGACGGTACGTTTCTTTTCGTTGCCGTTCTTATCCGCATAGCCGATGGTGATCGGCCGGGCAGTGCGCGCGGCGGCGTGGACTATGTCGAGGCTGGGCGTGGAAGGCGCGGCGTCGTCGCGCAGGGTGCGCATCGCCTTCGCAATGTCCGGGGAAGCGGTGGCTCGGCGGGCGGTGGGCGTCGGCAGGGTAGCCGGTTCGGGCGCGACGTTAAGGCTGGCGCCGCTTTCATCCTCTGCGGCAGGGGATAGTCCGTGCTCGCGCAGGCGCTCCAGCAAGTCGTGCACCGGCAATTGGGATACCGCGACGGTGGGCGCGAGTAGGCGCAAGGGCGCCGCCTTGAGCGCAATCTGGAGGAGTGCCGGGTCCTCGCTGCGCAGGTAGGACAGTGCCGGGCCGGAGCGCAGGGTGCCATGGCGCTTGGCGACGTCCCCGATGTGGAACTCCAGCGTCTGCGGTACCTCCCCGTGGGCTGCGAAGAAGGCCTGGATTTCCTCCCCAGTCATGCCACGATCGAGCCCGCGGCGCAGGGAAGCATCCGAGATGCGATAGACACTGGCCAGTCCGGGGGACTCAAGGTCGGCGACTGTTTCGAGCCGCTGGTGGGTCTCCGGATCGAGCGGACCGGGAACCAGGATCGTCATATCCGCTTGGATGAGGAAGTAATCGACCGTGTCGGGGGTGAGGCGGGCGGCGGCGTCGGGGGCGTCGATAAGCACGCTGGTGGGGCGCTCAAGGGCGATCGCGCCGATCCACTCGGCTTCCGCGCGGAGTTCGGCGATGGTCTCGTCCGAAGTGTGCGTAGCAAAGAGCGGAAAGTGGAAGCGCAGGGATTCTTCGAAGGTGGGCTTCGCCCCGCGCAGGTAGACCTGCAGGACCTTATCCCTGAAGCTAGGAAGTCGGTCATTGGTGTGCGCTAGCGTGCGGCCTTCCTTGGTCCATGGGGAGGCAGTCCACGCCTCGAGCAGGACCTGCCACTTTTCGGCGAGGCTCGCATCGAGCCAAGCCTGGGCGAGCTCCGTTGGCGCGAGGAAATTGCCCTCGAAGTTTTTCGGCTCGCCGCGGCTGAGCAGGCGGGCGGTCATGCCCAGGCCGATGAGGCGACGTAGCTCCTCCTCATCGATGGTGAGAGTTTTGCTCAGGTTGGTGAGCTGGCGAACGCCGACGGTCTTGTCCTTGAGTAGTTCTATCGGCCGCGCGCCTAGGGCGTCAATGACGCGCTGCATGCCACGCACGGCGGAAAGCCCGGCCGCGGTACCGGCATCATCGGCCTTGGAATCCGGGGCGGGGGATTCGGTGATTCCCTCTACTGGGATTGGGGCGGTGGGCTTGCCGTTGAGCGCAAGGTGCACGGCGCGCGGCAGGCGGACGGTGGTGGCGTCCACGCGCTGGAGCAGCTGCTTGGCGATGAGCCGCGGAATCGGCCGGCCCGGATCCGCATCGATGGCCGCATCTCGCGTGGTACCCAGGCCATTGGAGCGCGATAGGGTCTCGAGGACCTTCCGTTCTTCGTCCGGCAGCTCGGCGATGTCCTCCGGGCTGACCTGGACCTGGTCGAGGAGGGACCAGCCCGTGGGAAGGGCAGGCATGACCTCGGGTGGGATGAGGATGTTGCCATAGGCTAGGCCGCGTTCCTTGAGCTGGCGGGTGATATCCGGATTAAGGTCTTCTACCTCTTCGAGTTCTCCTCCGCGGCGCGCGATGTCTTCAATTTCCGCAAGCTGCCGTGCAGTGCAGTTCATTAAAGCCCGAGCGATGGAGGTGCGCAGGAGCAGGCGGGTAGCGAGCGCGGCGATGCTCGGGGGTAGCGGATTGAGTACATCCGGCCGGTTGCGGAGGATGATGGCGAGCTCTTCTTCCTCAAGGGAGGCGAGCCACGTGCGGAAATGCGGGAGGTGGGAAGACTGAGTCATGATGTCACCCCAGTTTAGTTATCGTTTGAGTTACGTTTTTGCGCAAGGTTTGAAATAATAAGGGCTATGTCGAATCAGAAGAAGGGTCACGTTTCCCCGGCTTGGCCGAAGAACGAAAATCGCGAGCACGCAATCACGGAAATCTCTGCGCCTTTTGCTGGTGCGTCCAGCCCCTACGGCGATGATCTGATCTTGCCGATGCCGGCAGAGAAGCTGAACTACGTTCACCCTTATACTCGCATCAATCGCTAGAGTATGTCCCCGCCTTGGTGCGGGGATTTTTCTTTCATACAAAAAGGGCCCATTGCTATTGCAATGGGCCCTTTATCGCTATGTATTAGCGAGTGATGTTCTCAATCATCTGCGCAATCGGGTCGATGACGTTGCGGTTGGCAGAGTAGAAGTTGTTGAAGTCGTGGCGGTTAGCCTTGTACAGCTCGGTGAACTGCGGGGGCAGAGCCAGGCCGTAGGAGTTAGCGGCATTCTTGATGGTGTTGTACAGAGCATCAACGGCCAGCTCGTCGGACTTCTGAGCGGCAGCCTGCTTGACCGGAGCCGGTGCCTGGGCCGGAGCCTTAGGGGCAGCGGACGGAGCGGTGCGCTGGGTCGGAGCGGAGTTCAGGCCAAGGGAAGCGGAGCAAGCCGGCCATGCGCCCCAGCCCTGGGAGGCAAGCACGCGCTCGGCGACGACAATCTGCTGCTCGCGGGTAGCCTGATCGGCGGTAGCAGCGAACTGGCCACCACCATTGGCCTGCCAGGTCTGCGGGTTGAACTGCAGGCCGCCGTGGTAGCCGTTGCCAGTGTTGATGTGCCAGTTGCCGCCGGCCTCGCACTGTGCCAGGCGGTCCCAGTCGGAATCTGGGGCGGCGGATGCGGTCGGGGCCATGATGGCAGCGGCGGCGCCGAAGGCGACGGTGCCGGCGGTGAACTTAGCGGCCATACGGTTCTTAGCGGAGTGGCGTCCCATGTCGTTAGTCCTCTCTGTGTGCCCGCATTAAGTGCAAAAATATGTACCAAAAAGAAAGGGCGGGCGAGGGCAACTTTCTTAACGGCTCTTAAGTGTCTGGAGGACAGCGTAGCGGTTTATAACGAAAGTGTCACGTTATGGGCACTAAATGGGAAAGAAATGAGACAAATGTGGTGGGTGAAGGGGTATTTTCGCAGGTGGGCGGCAACATGTGATCTGTGTCATGTAGAGCGGGTGTGTCGCGGCAGAGTGCGCGACTTCTGTTGTTTTGACCAGGCGGCTAAAATAAAGATTTTCCCCTAGAGAAGAGGTGGGTACCTATGCCTATTGGCAAAGTGAAGTGGTATGACGCCGAGAAAGGTTTCGGTTTCGTCAGCAACCCGGGCGATGAAGACGTTTATGTTGGCCGCAACGTGCTGCCCAAGGGGGTAGAGGAACTGTTCCCCGGCCAGCGCATCGACTTCGACTTCGCGGCCGGGCGCCGCGGTCCGCAGGCGCTGCGGGTCAAGGTATTGGATAAGCCGCGTCGCCGCACGCCGGCCCGCAAGCCGGAAGAGCTCGGCAGCATGGTCTCTGACGTAATGACCTTGCTGGAGTCGCAGATTCAGCCGGTGCTCAATTTCGGTCGTTACCCGGAGCGCAAGACTGGGCGCCAGGTAGCAGAAATCCTCCGCGCAATCGCGAAGGATTTGGATAGCTAATTAGAAGCCTTCGTGGATTCCTCCGCGGAGGCTTCTCGTTCTTTATCGGTCATCGTGGTCAGTGACCACACGGTGGCCAAGGGGGTTTCGTCACCGTTGTCATCGGTGCCGATCATCATGGAGGAAATCTCCACCACCTTGAGTCGGGGGCGCTTTCCAGTGGAGGCCTTGATGGGTTCTACCGAGCCGGGGATCGTTACCTCGGTGGTCTCGTTCGCACCGTGCGCGGTCTCATCGTTGGCGGCGGGGTCATCGTAGATGGAAAGAATCTTCCACTCGTGGTCGGAGATTTCTTCGGGGATATCGAGCTTGAGGGTGTCATCATCGCCCACGGTGAGGTTCGGGACCTCGCCTTCTGGGCACTCGCTGCCGGGCTCGCATGCAATGTACGGGGCGACGTCGATGGAATTATCGCCTACGGAGGCGGTGACCTTGATGTCGCGGGGATCGGGACCCGGGCGCTGGTTCCACCAGTTTTGGAAGATCACTACGGCGGCGACGATGACCGCCACGACCACGATGAGGGCCAAGATCTGCAGCAGCGACTTTTTCCTTGCTTCCTTACGGGTTGCCATGGGCCTTTACCTTACTCGAACGTGGAAGAGTTCTTCCCACCGCTTGCCGGTAAGCCAGAACTCATCGTCTGTGATGTGTGCGATGCCGTTGAGGACATCATCGGGGTCGGTATAGCGGGACTTATCAATCGCGTCGGTAGCGATGACGGCGGTTACTCGGCCGGTGGAGGGATCGATGCGGTAGATGTTGTCATCCATCCACACATTGGCGTAGACGGCATCGCCCACGCACTCGAGTTCATTGATGTCTTCGAGGGGCTTTCCCTCTAATGTGACGTCGGTAGTGGAGCGCTCCGCGAAGGTCTCTGGGTCCATGTGCCGCAGGGTCGCGGAGCCATCGGACATGAGGAGATCCTCGCCGGTATTGCACAGACCCCAGCCCTCGCCCGAGTAGGTGGCGGTATCTACCTGGCGCAGGTCGTGGTCGTATTTCAGGGCTTGGCCGGACTTCCAGGTCAGCTGCCAGATGAAATCGCCGGCTTGGGTGATGCCCTCGCCAAAGTAGCGCTTATCCAGGCGCGTTTCGGCCAAGGTTTCGCCGGTTTCGGGGGAGAAGCGCTCCAAGCGGGACTCGCCCCATTGACCGGTGCCCAGGAGCAGGTTGCCGTCCGGATCGGTTTCGAGGCCCTGCGTAAAGGAATTGGGCGGCAGGGAAGCGGTGCCGAGAACCTCGACGGAGAGGTGCTCTACTTCGGGTTCTGCTGGGGTAGAGGAACAGGCTACGAGCGTGCAGGGGAGGAGAATGCAGGCGGCGCGGGAAAGAAACGACATGCACCATATGTACCACCGCGTGCGCTCCATAATGAATAATGAGGGGCGTGAGTAAGCGAAAAGCAAATCCGTTGATCGATTCCCGCGCCGTGCGCATCGCGCGCGAGGCGTTGGATGAGGTGGGGGACGGGGGCGTCGGTAAGCATATCGGCGTCGCCGGGATGGGCCGAAACGTTGCTACCCACCGATTTGAAGCAGAAATGCCTGGCTACCCCGGCTGGGAATGGCAGGCGGTGCTCGCCTGCGCGGAGGGATCGCGCTACGTCACCGTCAATGAGGTGGCGCTGGTGCCGGGCGGGGAGGCCCTGCAGCCGCCGGAATGGGTGCCCTATGAGGACCGCGTGCGGCCCGGCGACCTTGGACCCGGAGACCTGATGCCACCGGCCGTGGATGATTCCCGCCTGGACGGGGAAACTTTGTCTAAATCCGGCCTGGAAGACGCCAAGAAGCGTTGGCGCACCGAGTTTGGCCCGAATACGGATATGGCGGCCAAGGCGCGACTGCAATGCCGCACCTGTGCGTTTTATGTGCAGCTGATGGACAACTACGGCGTCTGCGCCAATGAGTACTCGGCGGACGGCCGGGTGGTGCACTCGCGCTATGGCTGCGGTGCGCATTCGCAAACGCGCGTGCGGGAAGAAAAGACCCCGGAAGTGGCCTTCGATGATGAAAAGCCCATCTTCCAGGATTTTGAAATCGAGGATTAAGGCAGCACACTTATGGCGTAAGACTCGCTGTACGTGAAAGGCGCAGGCGTTGAAAGCCACTCTCGATCGCTATTTCCATATCTCTGAACGTGGTTCCTCCATTGGAACCGAGCTACGCGCGGGAACGGTCTCGTTCTTCGCCATGGCCTATATCATCCTCTTGAACCCGCTCATCCTCGGTACTACCGAGGACGCGGAAGGCTACGCGCTAGGCGTGCCACAGGTCGCCGCCGCCACCGCGCTGGTCGCCGGCGTCATGTCCATCCTCTTCGGCGCGATTGCCAAGTATCCCTTCGCCATGGCCGCCGGCCTCGGCATGAATACCTTTGTGGGCGTGAGCATGGTCGCCACCAGCGGGCTGACCTGGCAAGAATCCATGGGCCTGGTGGTCATCGAGGGCATCATCATCGTCCTGCTGGCCATCTCCGGTTTCCGCACCGCCGTCTTTGACGCCATCCCGCAGTCCATGAAGGCGGCGATGGGCGTGGGCATCGGCATGTTCATCGCCATGATTGGCCTCGTGGACGGTGGCTTTGTCACCCGCGTGCCGGACGCTGCGAATACCACCGTACCGGTGGGGCTGGGCATCAATGGTTCGATTTCTACTTGGCCGGCGCTGGTTTTTGTCATCGGCCTCATTATTTGTTCCTTTATGGTCATCCGTAACGTGCCGGGCGGGCTCTTTATCGCCATCGTGCTCACCACTATCATCGCGTTTATTATCCAGGCGTTTACCGGCTCCGAGGATTGGGGCATGGCCGCACCCGTGAAGCCGGAGGCGCTCGGCGGCATTCCGGATCTATCCATCGTGGGCGATGTGAACCTGGTGGGCGCCTTTACCAAGATCGGCGTGGTCTCTACGGTACTGCTGATTTTCACTCTATTGCTGACCAACTTCTTTGATGCGATGGGCACCATGACCGGCCTGGGCAAGCAAGGCAAGCTTGTCGACGCCGACGGCAACCTCCCCGATATGAAGAAGGCCCTCGTCGTCGAAGGCTTTGGTGCGGTAGCAGGTGGCCTAGGCTCTGCTTCTTCTAATACCGTCTTTGCGGATTCCTCCGCCGGCATTGCCGATGGCGCCCGCACCGGCCTGGCCAACCTCATGACCGGTGTGCTGTTCCTCGCCGCGATGTTCTTGACGCCGCTGTATGAAATCGTGCCCATCGAGGCGGCCTCCCCGGTGCTGGTCATCGTCGGCGTGATGATGGCCGCGCAGCTGACCGAGATCCGCTGGACCAAGATGGAGATCGCCATCCCCGCCTTCCTGACCATTGTGACCATGCCGTTTACCTATTCCATTGCCAACGGCATCGGCGTGGGCTTCATCTCCTTCGCGCTCATGTCCACCTTCGCCGGCAAGGCCAAGGACGTGCACTGGATCATGTGGCTCTTGGCTGGCCTCTTCGTGATTTTCTTTGGCATGGATCCGATTTCCAATGCCATCGGCTAGCCTAAGGGCATGCTGATTACTGACCCCACAGACCCTCGCCTGGACGATATTCGGAACCTCAACAAATCCGATAAGTCCGGCGAGGGTCTCGTCATTGCTGAGGGCCCGCTGGTGGTCTCCCGGCTGGCCGAATCCCGGTTCCCCATGCGCTGCCTCGTGGGCTTTCCCAAGAAGGTGGAGGCCTATATTTCCGAGTATGGCGAACCCGAGTGCCCCATCTACGAGGTCTCTCGCGAGACCCTAGCGGAGGTAGCCGGCTTCGATATGCACCGCGGGCTGGTCGCCGCCGCGGACCGCGCCCCGGAGCCGGAGGTAAGCGAGATCGTGGAATCCGCCCAGACAATCGCCGTGCTCGAGGGCGTGGGCGATCACGAGAATATCGGCGCCATCTTCCGCCACGCTGCCGGCATGGGCGTGGATGCGGTGCTGCTGGGCTCCGGTGCGGCGGATCCGCTCTACCGGCGCTCGGTGCGCGTGTCCATGGGGCACGTGCTGCGCTTGCCTTTTGCCCATTTAGAAGGCGGGTTTACTACCTGGCAGCGTTCATTGCAGGCGCTTGCCGACGCCTCCTTTACCCTCATTTCCTTAACCCCCAACCCCCAGGCTGTGCACTTGGCCGAGGCCATGCATGGCCTAGATAAGGTGGCGATGCTCGTCGGCGCGGAAGGCCCCGGCCTTACCGAACACGCAATGAAGGCCACCGATATACGCGCACGCATACCGATGGCCCCTGGCACCGATTCTCTTAATGTGGCGACCGCTGCCGCCATTTCCTTTTATGAGCGCCAGCGCTCCTTGAGCGACTTAAACGTCTGAGCGCTCCAATTGCCAAGGAGCGAACCCAAGTGCTTGGCGGTGGAGATAATTTCCTCGCCGGTGGATTCCGGCTCGGCGTTGTGGTCCTCGTAGTCGTCGTAATCGTTGAGCCCCAGCTTATTGGCCGATTGCGCCGCTAGCTCGCCAACGGTCCGCTTGGGCTTCGGCGGGTCGATTTTCGGCTCTGGGCGGCCATCGACCGCGTAGCCCACGACGTCGAGATCAGGGCCATCGTGCCCGACCTCAATGCCAAGCCAGTATTCCTGGGCTGCTTCCATGATGCCGAGCGGCTCGAATGGCAGGGAAATACCGCCGAGCGGCTCGTATTTTTCGCCCGCCCAATAAGGAGCCTCGAAAGGTTCGGGCAAGCCGGTGTCTTCATAAAGGTGCTCGCGGGTAGCGCAGAGGCAGCGCTTGAGCTCGCCGCCCTCCCAGAGCGCAAAGCCGGCGTAGCCTTCCTTCTCGTTGCTTGCCAGCGCGATAACCCGCTGGGCGGGCACCGCGTTGAGCAGCGTGTCCGGCAGCTGAGACAGGAGGACAGAGTCGCCTTCACACACCGTTTGCACCACGGTGATGCCGGGGTAGCCGCCGATGTAGTACTCGTTTGGATCCGTCTGCGCGGAGCGGTTGAGCGGGAATTGCCCAATCGGTGTGACCGGGAAAGTGGGATCTAGCTGGGCGAGGAACTTCCGCCCAAAGCCGCGGTCTGCCTTGGGCTCGGTTTTCAACACCTCTTCCGCATTGGGCTGAGAGATGTACCAGAGAGTAAGTACTGCGTGAGAGATGTCCACGATTAGTCCCTAGGGCGCTTGGTATTGGAGCGAACGCCGAGCAACACGTCCTCCCAATGCGGGGTGACGGCTTTGCGGCGGCGCTTGGTGGGCTTTTCTTCTGGCGAGGGGTTCTGCAAGAACTCCTCTTCCTCCGGCTCTTCCGGAGGGGTGGTTGGCGCGGTGAGGTCAGTGACGTTGCTGGGCTGGTCGCCATCGATAGCTTCGTCATAGCGGCCGCTGCCCAGCGAGGTCAGCGAGCGCACCGGCTGCACGAAATCCGGGTCCGTCAGGTCGGCGGCCACCGAGTTACGTGCTTCCACCGTGGCAGGCGAGGACATCGACTGCTTGAAGTACCACTCGGCCTCGTTCTCGGACAGGCCGGCCTTCCACGTCACGCGCACGATCCAGGCCTCGCCCTGGTGGCGGTAGGCATCCCAGGTGGACTCGGAGAGCGAGTGCCCACGGGCGGCAAAGGCGGTGGCCAGAACCTCCCACAAGGTGAGCTTGGCCGGCCCGTCCTCGCGGACCGGGTGGGCCTGCTTGGCAATCTCCGCGATTCGGTTGCGCTCCAGCATGACCGGGTAGGCGAAGGGCTCAATGCGAGATTCGGTCACGCCCATTTCTTCCGCCAGCTCCGCCGCAGAGGCGCCGGCGCGAATGCGGTTTTGGATCTCCGCCGGGCGGATCTTTGTCTCTTCCACCGGTTCCGGTTTGGTGGGCTTGGCCAGGCTGATGGCCGGAGCCGCCGGTTCCTCTTCCGGGGTTTCCTCCTGCTCGCCCTGCAGGGCCTCACGCAGCTCATCGGTGATGGAGAGGAAAAACTCTTCGCCGTCTTCGGTGCGCAGCACCAAAGAGGTTTCGGTCGACTCGCTGTCAACTGGGAACAGCTCGCGCATAATAGGGCGCTCCTTTTGCCTATCGACGGCGGACAAATCTGTGATGCATTCAACTATAACGTGAATATGCCCCGCAGCCTGCGAGGCGGCGGGGCATGTTGAGGGGTGAGGCGTTAATTCGCATCCAAGACGTAGTCGATGCACTGGGTCAGCTTGGCGATATCAGCCGGCTCAATAGCCGGGAACATGCCGATGCGCAGTTGGTTACGGCCCAACTTGCGGTACGGCTCCACGTCCACGATGCCGTTAGCGCGCAGGGTGGCGGCGAGCGCTGCGGCATCGACGGACTCTGCGAAGTTGATGGTGCCCACCACGAGCGAGCGGGACGCAGGCGCCGCGACGAAGGGAGTGGTCTCCGGGCGGGATTCGGCCCAGTTATACAGCGTGGTGGAGGAATCCGTAGTGCGCTCAACCATGCCGTCCAGGCCGCCGTTGGCATTCATCCACTGGACCTGGTTGTTCAGCATGAGCAGGGTGGCGATTGCCGGGGTGTTATAGGTCTGGTTCTTGCGGGAGTTATCTACTGCTGTCTGCAGGTTGAGGAAGTTGGGGATATAGCGCTCGGAGGCGTTGATTTTCTCAATCCGCTCCAGCGCGGCGGGGGACATGGCGGCGAGCCACAGGCCGCCGTCGGAAGCAAAGCACTTTTGTGGCGAGAAATAGTAGACATCCGTATCGGAGATGTGCACGGGCAGACCACCCGCGCCGGAAGTGGCGTCCACGACCACCAGCTGTTGATCATTGCGGGGGTGCGGGCGGGTGACTTCTGCCATCGCACCGGTGGAGGTTTCATTGTGTGCCCAAGCGACGACGTCCGCCTCCGCGGAGAGTTCGCGTGGGTCGGGCGCCGTGCCCACGGGGGCTTCCACGATGGATGGGGCATCGAGCCAGGGTGCACCCGCGGCGGCCTTGGCAAATTTAGTGGAAAACTCGCCAAAGGTGAGGTGGGCGGAGTGGCGTTCAATAAGGCCGAAGGTGGCAGCATCCCAGAAGGCAGTAGCGCCGCCCAGAGAAAGGACAATCTCGTATCCCTCTGGCAGGGAGAAGAGATCGCTTAAACCTTCACGCACCGAACCTACGAGGTTCTTCACTGCCGGCTGGCGGTGAGAAGTGCCCATGACCGCGGGGTCAATGGCCGCAAGCTGGTCGGGGCGAACCTTGGAGGGGCCGCAGCCAAAGCGGCCGTCGGCAGGCAGGAGGTCGGTGGGCAGCGTAAGTTCTGGAGTGCTCATGCGTGCAAGTGTAGAACAGTTCCGGTCGAACGGCAGTTATTTTAGCTGACCGAAACTTGTAGGCGGCGTCACAAAGTTTGCTAAAGTGTGAAGAGGTATCAAGCTAACTTCCTTAAGTTAGTGCATAATGATGACTCTTCACATAGAGAAAGGAACTTCCGTGGCTTCTGAAGACAACAAGGTAGTGCTCCAGTACCCAGGCGGCGAGTACGAGATGGACATCAAGCAGTCCACCGAGGGCGACTCTGGCTTTGACATCTCCAAGCTCCGTAACGAGACCGGACTCGTTACTTTCGACCCTGGTTATACCTCCACCGGTTCCACCGAGTCCAAGATCACCTTCATTAACGGTGAAGAGGGTATCCTGCGCCACCGCGGCTACGATATCGCGGACCTTGCGGAAAACGCCACGTTCAATGAGGTTTCTTACCTGCTGATTAAGGGACACCTGCCTAACGAGGAAGAGCTCAGCCACTTTAACCGCGAAATCCGCCACCACACCCTGTTAGATGAGGACTTCAAGGCCGCGTTCAATATCTTCCCGCGCAACGCGCACCCAATGGCCGTGCTGGCTTCCTCCCTTAACATTCTTTCCGCGTACTACCAGGATCAGCTCAACCTGCTCGACCCGGAGCAGTTGGATAAGGCCACGGTCCGCCTGCTGGCTAAGGTTCCAATGCTGGCTGCGTACGCTTACCGCGCTTCTCAGGGCAAGCCTTATATGTACCCGGATAATAGCCTGAACGCTCGTGAGAACTTCCTGCGCATGATGTTCGGCTACCCCACCGAGGAGTACGAGGTAGACCCGGTTGTAGCTAAGGCCCTGGATAAGCTGCTTATCCTGCACGCTGACCACGAGCAGAACTGCTCCACCTCCACCGTGCGCATGATTGGTTCCGCTCAGGCCAATATGTTCGTCTCCATCGCCGGCGGCATTAACGCCCTGTCCGGCCCGCTGCACGGCGGCGCAAACCAGGCCGTTCTGGAGATGCTGGAAGATATCCAGAACAACCACGATGGTGACGCTACCGACTTCATGAACCGCGTGAAGAACAAGGAAAAGGGCGTTCGTCTCATGGGCTTTGGCCACCGCGTGTACAAGAACTACGACCCACGCGCGGCCATTGTGAAGGACACCGCACACGAGATCATCGAGCACTTGGGCGGCGACCCAATGCTGGATCTGGCCATGAAGCTGGAAGATATTGCGCTGAATGACGACTACTTCGTCTCCCGCAAGCTCTACCCGAACGTGGACTTCTATACCGGCCTAATCTACCGCGCCATGGGCTTCCCGACGGACTTCTTCACCGTCCTCTTCGCCATCGGCCGCCTGCCGGGCTGGATTGCACAGTACCGCGAGCAGCTGGAGATCAACACCAAGATCAACCGTCCGCGCCAGATTTACACCGGCGAGTCCCTGCGTAAGGTCACCCCGCGTAGCGAGCGTTAAAGCGCTCCGCGGTCAGCCTAATTAAGCCGAATCGAGTGGTAGCACCTATAATAGGTGCAGCTCGGTTCGGTTTTTAATGCGACCGCACGAACAAACTAGATTTCCCAAGGAGAATAATCCCCATGGATAAGCCTGTTATTGAAGCCCAGTCTGGCCCAGCGCCCACGGACCTTGTCGTAGAAGACATCGTCGTTGGCGACGGTGCTGAGGCGCAGCCTGGTGCCGTAGTGGAGGTCCACTACGTCGGCGCTGAATACGAGACCAACCAAGAATTCGATTCCTCGTGGGACCGTGGCCAGTCCATCGAGTTCCCGCTGACCGGTCTCATCGCCGGCTGGCAAGAGGGCATCCCGGGAATGAAGGTGGGCGGCCGCCGCAAGCTCATCATCCCGCCGGAAAAGGCCTACGGCCCCGCCGGTGGTGCGCACCCGCTGTCCGGCCGCACCTTGGTCTTCATTATTGACCTCATCCGCGCCGACTAAAAGCGCTCAACCCCAGGGTTCGCCCTGGGGTTTCGTCGTTTTCGGCGCGGTCAGAAAAACTGCGGCACAATGGAGGGCATGACTGTGCCAACCGTAACTTTCAATGATGACCGCGAAATGCCCCAGCTGGGCTTGGGTACGTACAAGCTATATGACGAGGACTGCATCCGCGTCATCCGCGAGGCCATCGATTTGGGCTACCGCCACTTCGATACCGCCACGCTCTACAAGAACGAAGAGGCGGTAGGCACCGCCCTGAAGCAGGCAATGGATGCCGGCGACGTCACCCGCGATGAGCTCTTTATTACCTCCAAGGTGTGGCACTCCCACCAGGGTGAGCACAAGGTAGAAGAGGCATTCCAGCAGTCGCTTAAGGATCTGCAGCTGGACTACCTCGACCTGTACCTTATCCACTGGCCGTGGCCGCAGGGCGGCCTGTACAACGAGACCTTTGAGGCTATCGCCCGCCTGCAGGGCATGGGTCAGATTGCGTCCATCGGTGTGGCCAATTTCTACGAGGACGTGCTCAAGGATCTCATTTCCACCACCGGCATTTCCCCGGTGCTCAACCAGGTGGAGATTCACCCGGGCTTTACCCAGTCCAGCCTGCGTGCCTTCCATCACGATAATGACATCGTCACCGAGGCATGGGCCCCGCTG
Organism: Corynebacterium sp. MSK195; assembly: GCF_030228885.1. NCBI lineage: Bacteria > Bacillati > Actinomycetota > Actinomycetes > Mycobacteriales > Corynebacteriaceae > Corynebacterium > Corynebacterium sp. MSK195. The sequence goes on from NZ_JASPGT010000018.1 coordinate 16,876, forward strand.
GCGCGCGGCGTTGTGCTCAATAACCCGGTGATTGAGCAGGCTGCTGCTGACCACGAGGTGACCGAGGGGCAGGTTGTGCTGTCCTACCTCATGTCCAAGGGCATGTCCGTCATTCCGAAGTCCGCGCGCACCGAGCGCCTGAAGGAAAACTTGGCCGCCACCGAGCTGGAGCTCACGGCGGAGGAAGTATCCGCCATTGACGCCCTTGAGGGCCAGGAGGGCTTTGGCCGCATGTTCAATGACCCACGCGAATTCCCAGGCAACGAAGAGTAACGTCAACCGCAGATGAATGAACTGGCCCCCGAAAGTTGGACTGGTTTAATTCTAGGCGGTTAGGGCTTCAAGGGTCTGATTTCGATATTGCATC
>NZ_JASPGT010000019.1:0-6166 GCF_030228885.1 Corynebacterium sp. MSK195
TTTCACCGCGTGCCTTTGTCCCGGTGACAACGATTCAATCCAAGCGTAAGTCAGCTCTTCCTGACCTGGTCAAGCGCATGTTTGATACTGGTGAGCTCAACCGAGTGTGGATGTCGGATATTACCTACCTACGCACCAGCGAGGGATGGTTGTACTTGTGTGCGGTCCGCGACGGCCATTCCCGCAGGGTGCTGGGCTGGGCGATGGATAGCGTTCAAGATACATGCCTGGTCGAACGGGCCCTGCGGATGGCATATACACTGCGCGGTGACGTTCCTAATGGGCTGGTGTTCCACGCTGACCGCGGAACGCAATTTACCAGCGAGAAGCTCTGGGAAGTCTGCCATAACCTGGGCATTGCTCAGTCTGTGGGGCGTACTGGTGTGTGCTTTGATAACGCGATGGCTGAGTCGTTCTGGTCGACGCTTAAAACCGAGTTCTACGACCGTAAGCGTTGGCCTACCCGTGATGCCGCGCGCAAGGCCGTTGCCTACTGGATGGAAGTCGTTTACAACCGTCGGCGCCGGCACTCTGCACTAGGAATGGTCAGTCCCGTCGACTTCGAAAACCACATTGGTCTAACCACCAGTAGAAAAGAAATAGCTGCCTAAACACTAGGTAGCCCCACTACGTGTCCACGAATTGCGGTCAACCCCATATGCAAGGCTTAATAGGTAGAATTTCAGATAGCAGCAACCAGGCTAAAATTTTTGTGCTCTTTGCGCGTACGGAAGCTACGTCTGACGAAGAATTTGTCGGAATAGCTTTAACCAGAGAGCAGGAGCGTGCCATGGGCGAGCATGTTGATTCTCTAGGTATAACCTGTTGGACTGAAGAAGTTCCCCTTGACGGCTGGGACGGAAAACTAGACAAGTCTCGTTTCCCGAGACTTGTCTATCTCGTTTTTAGGGAGGGGTATGCGCAACATTCCTCCGTGCGTTTCCAAGAAATGAGCCCAGATATATTGGCTGCATTTACCACGCGTGAAGCAGCTCAAACTGAGGTCGTTTCTCGGCAGAAAAAGGAGCCTTCATTCTTACCGAGTGAGTATCATATATGGGAAGTCGAGTTCGGATTTTTGACCGAAAACTTCCGTGGCCAAGGTCCAGAAATCCCCATGTACTGAGCAATCCGTTGTGTATCCCTTAGATTATGCCGCAAAGAATACGCAAATATCTCTACCACGGTGAAAAAGCGGAATGGGCTTTATCATGGACGGTTTTCGTACGAGTGTGTTTGACGGTGCGTAGAGCTTAGTCCAAGAATGCAGTGATGCACGGTTGATTCTAAACAATGCTGACACTGAGCTCAGCGAGTTCTCCTTATTGTTCTTGTAGAGTGCTACGGCATCGCGTTTGAACTGTTCGGAGTACCTAGACATGGTGGTAGATTACCTTTGTACCCAACCTAACCGGACTGGGCATCAGGTGTCCACCTAATAGGGGTTAGATCTGAAAGTGCCTACGGGAATGTAGAACTCCTTTCTGCATTATGCGGCGAGCGTTACAATTAGCGCCGCGATGGAAAGGATAAGCATGCCCAAACAGTTAGCCCAGAATTCGGTGCCGGTGAATTTGGCTTTCAGGTGAGCGAAGGCTGCAGCAAAGAAATATGTGACGATGCCTGCTAGTGCCGCAACTCTGACTCCGGGGTAGGCAAGTCCGACTATCAGCCCGGAAATCGCGACGCATTTGATATAGATGAGAGCCCACCACCATTGGCGTGGGAATTTTACGCCGGTGAGGCATTTTTCAATGAACTTAACGGGACGAATTGACAGTATGACGTCGCCTGAAAGAATGACGGCAAGGAGAATGGAAGGCCAGATAGGGGCTGTTTCGTCGAAAATCATAGTTGGACTCCAAATACGCTTTCTAGGCGATTGATGATTGTGCGTGCTTGGTCTTTTAGTTCTTGCGACGAATAAAGTCCGGCGGCCCAGCCGATTAGCAAACCTAGATAGGCGTGATACAAGACTCCTGCAAGATCGCGAGACTCATCCTCGGTCAATCTTGATGCCGCGAGACGTCGAAGGATTTCTTCCGTGAGAAGATGTTCCAAGCGTCTGAGCTCTTGCCCTTGATCGCCAAGTTCAATGAGAGCAGATGCGTAAGCGCGGGATAGTTCGCTGTGTCCTGCAAACATCTCCAAAAATGGATTGATGACCGAAATGAGATCTCCAGGTGGTTGAGTCCTGAGTCCGTCATGAATCTTTGCAATTTTGTGGCTGATGCTTTGAACCAGCAGTGCGCGCTTTTCGCCGACAGACATGACTGTGCCAACGCTGACACCAGCCTTTTTCGCAATTTCTCTAATGCTGGTATCGGCATATCCCGTAGTTTCGAAAAGTTCGCCTGCAGCGGTTAACACCTTTAGGCGCGTTGTGTTCTTCGAGCGCGCACGTGAGTTTTTATGAACAGGTTCAGTGAACATGTTCATATCGTAGCAGACATCTACTCTCTGTTCTTTTCCTTCGTCCGCAGCATATCCATGCTCATCACGGCGCCGATGATGGCAGCATGTTGTTGCTCGTTGAGACCTGGGGTGATGGCTAGGCAGTAGGTATTTTTACCCATGAAGTAGTTGCCTACGCCGGTCCACTCGTTGGTGACGTTGGCAAGCTGGCGGCCGTGGGAGGTGATGGAGAGGTTCCAATCCCAGAAATCGCCGCGAATTTCGACGTCAGGAAAGCCCTTCATGGTCAGCTCCAGCTTTGTTTTGAGCATGGAGAAACGCTTGGTAATGACGGCCATGGGCTGTTCGATTCCCGGCAAGTGCACCTCATAGGTATCCCGCAGAAAATTCGGCGGATCCGAAATCGTCATGACCGTCTGTAGGGGGTTGCCTTCAGCATCCGTGAGTGCGACCTCCAAGCTGCGAGAGGATTTAAACACCATATCTTTAAGACTGGTGGATTGCAGGATCGTGCCCACAGGGGTGCCGTCGATATCGGTGATCATGAACTGATCATTGAGGAAGGACTTGGTCTGGGTAATTACGAGCTCATCCAGTGTGAATAAATTTTGCGTCATGCCAGCCACTGTAGGGCAGCTGGTGGAATTATTCCTCCTCCCTAGGGGTGGTTTTCTGCTGGCGCATGAGTTCTTGGGCCTCTTCATATGCTCGGGCGCGGTGGGCGGTCATGGTTTGGGCGAAGGTCTGCACCCAATTCTTGTTCTTGGGCGCCAGCGGGCCGGAGGGCTCGGTGGTGGTCCAGGTGCCATCCTCAAAAAGCCAGATGATGTCGCGCGTATGTGGATCCATGACATAAAAGGCCCGGCCATCGGTCTTTACGTTGTGGTGGTGCTGGCATAAGCAGGCGAGGTTTGCCGGGGTAGTCGGCCCACCGTCCGCGTGGTTGATGCGGTGATCTTTCTGGCAGGCGGATGCCGGGCGGTTGCAGCCGGGGTAGCGGCAGGTGCCGTCGAAACCTTCCAGGTACGCGGCCATGGCCGCGGGAGTGACATAGCCCTTGACCTCGTGGTTAGGGTCCATCTCCCGGATTTTAGTGTAGGGCAGCGCATTGGAGCGCGCCGGGTCGAGCCAGCCTACGGACTCAATAAATGCCGGGGAATTGGGCACGTCGGTGGCCTTGTAGGCGTTGAGGATGATCTCGGGGGCTTGGGTGCGGCCGGTGAGGAGTGCAACGGCGGCGTCGGCAAGCGAGCAATCTAGCTCCAGCGCGGTCTGCCGGACGCACTTATCGACGCTTGCGATAACCGCCGGGTCCGCACTCAAAGTCACCGCCGAGGTGTTATCGCCCCAATTTTCCATGGTGTAGCGCGGCTGTGTAGGGCCCTGGGTGACGGCTAGCGTGTCATCGGCGAGGTTGATAAGCTCGTTGAGCTTGCGCTTGATCTGCGCCTGTGTGCGCATGGCCTGGTTGGGCCGGGTAGGGGTGAGGTAGGCGGTGAGCTGCTCATCGATGCGCGCCACTACCTCTGGCGTCGGATTGCCCAAGCGGTTGAGGGACTTATTGATGGCAATAATCCGGTCGAGGTCCAAGTGGTAGAGGCGGTGCTGCAGCGCTTGGAGCTCGGGCAGCTCCTCCAGGCGGTGCAGTGCCATGAGGATATGGCCGATCCTCCCTTCATTAACGCCGGTGGTGCGGTAGAGGGATTGGGTAACTAATTCGAAATCAGAATCGAGCTCCGGGACTTGGTTCACCCAGAACTCGTATTCCGCCTTTCGCATCTCAAAGGCTAAGCGTGTTGTGGGGTCGGTGGTGTTGGTCGTGGAAAAGTAGGGTTCTTCCATGGCGCATCGTACCTAAATCATCGTGTGAACTTGTGTACGATTCACACCTTATAACACCCCTCGGACACGAGCCTTTTTCTCCACATTGAACCAGCTCAGGAGCTATATTCCGGATCTTTAGCGGGTAGGGAATTTTCGCTGCTTTGTGCCGCGAATTTCTTGTTCTGCTTGCGCATGAATCGCAGGCCCCAGATAATAAGCGCCCACGTGATGAGGGCGATAACGAGGATGGTCGCCGGCCATTCACCCACAATCATGGTCGCGCCATTGAACAAGGTATGCAGGGCGATAGCGGCCAGCCAGAATCCGGCCACCTGCCAGTATCCGTGGCGTGCCCCCGCGTAGAGCTTGCCGACGCCCCACGCCGCAACCCCCGTATACAGTGCATGGCTAAAGGCACCAGTGAGGATTCGCCCGGTACCGGTAATAATGGCGCCCCAGAGATCGCCATCCAGGTTAGTGATGGTCGCGCTCAGGAGGAATGGAATATTCTCCATGGCGTCAAAACCAAGGCCTACCGCCATTCCGATCGCGGCGGCTTGGTAGGGATGCCGCACGTTCCCAAAGGCCGCAATAATAATGACAACGCCGAGGAGCTTGATGGTTTCTTCCGGAAGCGGCGAGTATAAGGCTGCGTCGAGGTGGGTGAGCCCCAGCTTGTTTGAGATCCCCACCATTTGGTTGTTGAGGCTAAACACCACCGGCTGGGCGAGCGCACCCCATAGGATGCCCTGCCACATCGGCCGCGGCTTAAACCACCAGAATCCCAGTCCAAGCGTCAGGCCAGCGCAGATGAGCGCACCGATGAGCCCAACCTCGGTAAACCGGCGATCGGCCAAGAAGAAGCCGGCGACTACAAGGCCGAAAGCGATAGATAGCCAGTACAGATTCTTCATGCCTTTTCTACCTCCTGGGCAAGTTCTGCAGCGCGCGGTCCGCGCAGGGAGAGGAATGTGGTGGGGCCATCGCCCTCGATGCTGATGGCTACAAGGTCGCCATCGCTAAGCGTGCGCTTGTCCCCGTCGCGGTCGATGTCTCCTTCCGGCATGGCCGTACCTTCACCCATTGCCCGGAGGTAGCGTCGGGTGGCTTGGTCTTTGTCTTGCACGCCGACTTCCTTAGCGCGGATTTGGGTGCCGTCACAGTCCCAGCGTGGTTCACTGCTGGTGGAGCCATCTTCTTCCGTGCAGGATAATCCGGGGATGCGGGCCTGTCCGGCCTGCACTTCAGAAGTGGGGTTGTCATAGATGTCTGGCAGGAGCGCATTGGTGCCGTAGATGGCGCCGAATACTACGCCCGCCGCGAGGATGAGTGGTGTGCTTTTCATGCTCTTAACGCTAGGTACGCACTGCTCAGCGCGGTATCCTCCGCGGGGAGGATTAGGCCGGTCGCAGGGAGGATTTCTTCCCCATAAGTTTCCTTAAGCCCTGTGATAGGTTGGGTGCGTGTTTGAGGAGCTAGAGGCAGAAGCAGAAGCAAAAGACGAGCCCAGCCGCGTCTGGTGGCAATGGTGGGCACCCATCGCCATCGCTGCTGTTTTCATCGTTATTCCGCCCGCTGTCTACCACCTTGTCCCCGGCCTTGCCCTGCTCATCCTCATGGCCGTGCTGACGGTGATCATTGCTCTTGTCGACGGCGCCACTTTCCGCGCCTCCTGGACCATCTTCTGTGTGGCTGGGCTGGCCTATTTTGCCGCCATGTCACTGTATTTCAATGAAGGAACGTGGATTTACCTCCCAGTGTTTGTTTTCCTGGCATGGGCCGCGAGCAAGCTGGGTGCCGTGGTGGGCTCTAAGGCAGGGAAGAGCTAATGGAGACGTGGCGCCTAGAGCGGCTTAAACGACAGGATGTGTTGGTGAGGTTACGTGGTTAGCCGGTCTGGCGTGCTGATATTAGGAATATTTCACTT
>NZ_JASPGT010000001.1:0-380602 GCF_030228885.1 Corynebacterium sp. MSK195
TTCGATGATGAGCACGGGCTTTATGGTGCTAAACGCATCGCTGCAAGCCTCAACGACGATACGGACTTCGGCCCGATCAACCATAAGAAGGTCGCACGCATCATGAAATCCATGGGACTGAAAGGCTTTAGTAAACGGCGTCGATGTGTCACTACCAGGCGTAAGCCTGGTCACCGCGTCATGCCAGATTTAGTGGGCCGCAAATTCACCGCTGACAGGCCAAACCACGTCTATGTTGGCGACATTACGTACCTGCCGTGTAAGGGTGGCAAAAACATGTACCTTGCCACGGTCATCGACGTCTACTCTCGCAAACTTGTCGGTCATGCACTCGCCGATCACATGCGGGTATCGCTGGTTATCGAAGCTTTGTCTCATGCCAGAAAGGTCCGCGGAAGCCTTAAAGGGGCAATTTTCCATTCCGATCACGGCAGTGTGTACACCTCACAGGCATTTAGGGACCACTGCGCTGTACTTGGTGTTCGCCAATCCATGGGAGCGGTGGGAACGAGTGCCGATAATGCCCTGGCAGAATCGTTTAACGCCACCCTAAAGCGTGAAGTTCTGCGTGATCGGAAAGTCTTTGACAATCCCATCATCTGCCGCCAAGAAGTCTTCCGATGGTGCATGCGCTACAACACGCGCAGACGGCACTCCTGGTGCAATCTTCTAGCCCCCGATGCCTTCGAAGCACTCACATCAACTACACTGACCCAAGCAGCATAGCTAACCCCCGACGTGTCTACTTTCCGGGGGCCAGGCCCGAGAGTACCTCATCATTGCGGTCGACGGCACGTAGCGTGTGGGGCATTGTGCGGGCGGTGTCGGCGATGATGAATGCGTCGCGTTTGTCTGTTTTTGCACGTCCCGGATAGAGATCTGCAGCTTTGCGCATCGCAAGACCTGGCAGGTATCCGACTTCGCAACCGCAGTCCCGGGCTACAGCAATCGGTAGTGCGCCGATGGTGTTGGGTTGGTCGACGATCACGAGCACGGTGCCAAGCTTCTGAAGCTGGTGAAAAACGCCTGCTAGTTCGGATTCGAGTTGAGGCAACGGTTTGTCGAAGACCTTGTTGCCATCACGGTCTAAGGCGCAGGCGTGGTGTTCAGATTTGCCGACGTCTAACCCAAGGAATATGTCGATGGAATGCTCCGGAGACATGATGAGCTCCTAGAAAACGAGATGGGTATGGCGTTGTTCCAGTCGCTGGTGTCATGACCTTCGTTGCAAGCACCCACGTTACAAAGAGACCTAGTTTAAAACTGGCCGTGTCCCTATCAGCTGTCATCGAAAGTCCTGGCACCCGGCGGCAACACCCCCCGGATTATGGAAACTACAGGGCAGGTAAGCCATACCGGGACCAGCGACTATCCCCATTATCGGGGACACTCACAAGGTAACGGGGCTTTTGCGGATGTGGATGAAAGCTTGGAGCATTTCCCGCACCCCGTCTTGTTACTTAACCCTGAACGGTCATGCATTTCCACGACACACGGTACTGGAAACCACCGTAAACGAGGGCTTAACGACTTTATAGGTCACAAAGCGTAGCCCCCTTCCGCCAGCGATTACGCTGGCGGAAGGGGGCTTGCACTTTGCTCCTCCAACTGGGCTCGAACCAGTGACCCTTCGATTAACAGTCGAATGCTCTGCCAACTGAGCTATGGAGGATTATGCGTATGCTGTACGTCGAACTTGCTGTTCTCTGTGCAACGAGAATTAACTATATAGGTATGGGTGGGCTCGGTACAAATCGCCTGTAAGAGGCTAATAAATAAGGTTGTGGAAAGGAGTGTGGCGGCTCAGCTGAATTTCTGCACCCGTTCCTGCTGAGCGAGGTTTACATTCCGTGTAGGGTATGGGTTTGAAAGTATTCGAGAAAGGTATTCATGCATTCTGAAAAGTCTCCTCAGGCATTTGAAAAAGTTTGTGTGGTCGGATTGGGTTACATCGGATTGCCCACCGCTGCGTTCATTGCTTCTAAAGGAGTTCATGTCACCGGCGTTGATGTGAATTCTAAGTTCGTAGAGTCAATCAACAAAGGGGAAGTGCCTTTCTTTGAACCAGGGTTCGATGTTCTTCTAAAGCGAGTTGTAGATGAAGGGTACTTGGTAGCTCAGACCGAACAGGTTGAAGCGGATGCATATATCGTCTGCGTTCCTACTCCTTTCAAGGAAGACCACAAGGTTGATACCAAGTTCATCAATTCCGCGGTTGAGGCTATGGCCCCGCACCTGCGTCCCGGTGCATTGGTTGTTCTGGAGTCTACTTCTCCTCCAGGAACTACCGAGGATATGGCGAATTACATCCTCGAACTTCGCCCCGACCTGTCTCTTGACGAAGATGACGAAAATGTAATTTTCGTAGCGCACTGTCCGGAGCGAGTGCTACCGGGGCAGATTATGGAAGAGATGGAAAACAACGACCGCGTTATCGGTGGTTTGACCCCTCGGGGTACCCAGCTTGCTGTTGATTTGTATGGCACCTTCTGTACTGCTGAATTGCTGCAGACGAATGCCACAACAGCTGAGATGGCCAAGCTTACTGAGAATTCCTTTAGGGATGTGAACATCGCATTCGCTAATGAGCTGTCGCTGATCAGCGATCGCTTGGGAATCGACGTATGGGAGCTCATCGAACTGGCTAACCACCATCCGCGAGTAAATATTTTGCAGCCAGGTCCTGGAGTTGGCGGTCACTGCATTGCAGTCGATCCTTGGTTCATCGTGTCTTCCGTTCCTGAAGAAGCGAAGATTATCAAGATGGCTCGAGACGTTAATGATGGGAAGCCAGCCTGGGTAATTAAGCAAGTTAAGGCTGCGCTTGAAGGCAAAGAGAGCTCTACGGTTGCGGCGCTTGGTATTGCCTTTAAGAACGATATCGACGATCTTCGAGAGTCCCCTTCGCTGAATATTGTGAAATCGCTTGGTGAGGAGAACCCAGATCTAGACATCCGAGTAGTCGAACCGAATGTTGCGGAGTTGCCTGATTCGCTTTCTTCGGTACCTAACCTGAAAAAGCAGGAACTAGAAGCTGCAGTACAAGATGCAGATGTGGTTCTACTCTTGGTTAACCACAAGGAGTTTCTCCAGATGGACACTTCCCTGCTTGAGGGGAAGTCAGTTATTGACACTAAGGGTATCTGGCGCTCTTAATAGGAACGACTGGGAGGCGCTAAAATAGTTTGGTGCCTCCCAGTCTCTTTATAAAGTTGAAGCACTCCCCAGGCCACGTTCCTTTGAAACCGTGGCTTATACTGTTCTAATAGGCGCAAAATGGTCTTTGAGTAGACACTTTTGGTTAGAATATTAGTTCCCTTTTGGTCTGAGCGAAGGTGGGAGCCTTTCTTGAGAATTCTGGTGATATCGCAGTATTGGTATCCGGAAAATGGCGTACCTCAACGGCGTTGGACTTGGCTTTCAGATCTACTTAGGGACGAATTTGCACTTGAAGTCATCGCGCCACCTCCGCACTATCGTAGGAATCTGAAGCTTTTTGCTTGGGTGAGACAGGTTGTTGGACGTGGCTGGAAAGAATTAGAGCTTGGTCCCTCAGGTGAAAGGATTCATCGAACCTTTTTCATTCCAAGCGGAAATTCATTAACGCAGAAGGCGCTGAATCAGCTTACGGTTGCCATAGGCATGGTGCTAAAACTGTCCGTTTTAAGTTTTGGCCGTTCTTCTAAAAAGCCAGATGTAATCATCGGTACTGTACCTGCATTGCCTACTGCAGTAGTTACTTATTTTGCGTCGAAGGTCTTGCGTACTCCGTACGTAGTTGATTTGCGCGATGCCTGGCCGGATCTTCTTTCTCAATCTGATCAGTGGAATAGAAGCGTCGGTTCCCGCTCGTTTCGAGAGTTACTCCTTTCGCATGGACCTCTACAAGGTGCTTCATGGTTGACGGACCGATCGGTTAACTGGGTTCTTGAACATTCGAGCGGAGTGATGGTGACCTCAAGCCATTTGGAGGAAAACCTAAGGAGCAGATTTTCCAATAGTGGCCGTGAAATACCCCTAGTAACTATCCGGAATGTGTTCCCCTCACGGACTGATTTTGTACACCATTATGTGAGTGAAGACGGCAAGCGGGCTTTGAATGTCCTATATGCAGGGACCATCGGTCGAGCCCAAAACCTTGCCAATGCCGTTGAAGCGGCGAGGATAGCCGCTACCGCGGGCGTTGACGTTCATTTGAGATTTGTGGGTGCCGGGGCTGCGAAAGAAGCTTTGAGCGAAATGGCCGAGCAACTCAAGGTTAATGCCGAATTCTATTTTCGCCGGCCAGCTGATGCGCTCGATGAGCATTACGAGTGGGCCGATACTGCATTAGTGCATCTAACCGATTGGGAGCCTCTAGAGCGAGCCGTTCCTTCAAAAACTTATGAGTTAATGTCATCCGGCCTGCACATTTCCGGTGTAGTGGCGGGAGAAGCCGCGGAGATCATTGAAAGCTGCAATGCAGGTGAAGTTGTTCCTCCTGAGAAGCCCGAAGAGCTTGCCGCCCTGTGGGTACGGTTAGCGAAAGATCCTGGTCAACTCCGTGTAGGAAGTCTCGGCAGAGAATGGGTCGAAAAAGAAAGAACTAAAATCGCCCCAGAAAAGCTTCATTCATTCATCCATCACGTTCTTGGAGATAGGTAGGATGTGGCTTCGTCCCTACTTTTCCCTTCCGTCAACCATCGTCAGCCTCTTGTGGGAAAATCCCGTCGAGTTCTGCCTTAAGGTACAGCAGCGGTTTGGGATTCGTCTTTGGGAGACCTCCCGAAAAGAAACTTCTGTGCCTTCTTGGAGTACCAAGGAACCGCGTAATTATGAATTGCCGGGACAAATTCATCGAAGCATGCGGCGCTCCGAAGATGAGCGGAAGGCAGTGCTGTATTTTGCAAATAATTCGATGCCCTATACACAATCGGGTTACACCGTGCGGACTCATGGGATGCTCAGGGCATATAACAAAACAAACTCAAGAAAGATAATTTGCGTTACCCGTCTTGGCTATCCTGTGGTCGTGGGCCGCATCCCAAGGTCTCAAGAGGATGTTCTCAGCGGTGTTACTTATCGTCGGATTATTCCGCGGTTTTTCTTTCCTAGCAGTCGGCTTCGTGCTCGAGAGGAAATTCGAGAACTGACGAAAATTGCTGAGTCAGAGCAGGTCGGAGTCATTCATACAACTACTGATTTTAGAAATGCATACGTAGCATCTCAGGTGGCGAAGCGGCTTTCGATTCCGTGGGTTTATGAAGTGAGAGGAGAGCGGGAGAATACGTGGCTAAGCCAGTTTGAAGACGCGGAAAGTAAAGCGGCTGCTGCGTCCAGATACTATAACTATGCCCACGAAAAAGAAATGGAAGCGGCGAGGAAAGCGGGCAGTGCCATCTTTCTCAGTGAGGTGGCAAAAGAATATGCTGTTTCAAATGGAATTGACCCACGCCTGGCTTGGGTAATTCCGAATAGTCTGCCTGAAGGCGGTAAAGCCACGGAAGGCCATGATTCGGCCCAAAAGCTTGTTTCATCATTGCTCGATAACAACAAGATATATATCGGGACCGTGTCTAGTCTTGTGCACTACGAGGGCTTATCTATCGTTATACGGGCATTGCCCTACCTGCCAGTGGAAGTTAATGCTCTTTTTGTAGGTGATGGAACAGAGCGACGCCGACTTGAAGCACTCGCCAGATCATTGGGAGTACACGACAGGGTAGTTTTCGCTGGGAAGCAACCAACTGAATCGATAGGTGAGTGGTATCGTGCGCTTGACGTTTTTGTTGTACCACGAATTTCTAGCCTAGTTACTGCGAGGGTAACTCCAATCAAACCCCTAGAAGCCATGCGAGTAGGAATTCCAGTCTTGGCATCAGATCTCCCAGCACTTCATGAAGTCACTGGAGAATTTGCGGTCTATTTTGCACCCGAGCAATTGGAAGATTTTGTAAGAAAGATAAAGATGATTCTTGACGGCAGCGTCGAGATAGACCAAGAACGAATTGACCAGTGGCTGCGAACCAGAACTTGGGAATATAACGTGAAGAAACTAGAAGCGTTGTATAGCGAACTGACTGGAGGTAAGTAGATGAATTTTGAATACTATTTGACCACTGTTCGCAGTGGCCTTACTAAGGCAGTTCGAAATACAAAGGCGAATGGAATTCGCAATACTCGGCAGAAGGCATTCAGGCTATTAAATAACAAACTGGTTTTGAGGACTGCTCACGACCCACTACATGTAAAGCCACTTCCTCCAAGTTTTAAAAGCCAAAGCTTTGGCTCTGTAAAAGTTGGAGTCATCATGGATGATTTTTCCCTCGAGGTATGGAGTGAAGAATTCCACACTATTCCCCTCGACCCAGAAAAATTTGAGTCACAACTGGCTGATGGGAATTCGCCGAAAATTGACCTTCTTTTCGTAGAGTCTTCCTGGAATGGAAACAACGGAAAGTGGAAATATCAACTCGCAGGACAGAACGCTCCCTCTGAAAAGCTGGGAGAGCTCGTTAGAGTATGCAAACGTTGGGGGATTCCGACGGCCTTCTGGAATAAGGAGGATCCGCCTCATTTCCACGATTTCTTGGGGACAGCAAAGCTTTTCGACGTAGTTTTTACCACCGCCGAAGAAAAAATTCCTGAATATATCGAAGAATTAGGGCATGACAGGATCTATTGTCTGCCTTTTGCAGCCCAGCCAAAGCTGCATAATCCCATCCGGCTCAGCGGCGATGAAAAGCCTGGAGATATTGCTTTTGCGGGTATGTATTTTAAGCACAAGTTCCGAGAGCGCAGGGAGCAGATGGACTTACTCTTGGGCGCCGCCGCAGCAGTGGCTCCACGGATGCAGGCAGGATTGGCTATCTATTCGCGATACTCAGGTGGTGATGAGCGCTATCAGTTCCCCGCGCCATTTGATAAGTACGTAGTTGGCGGCTTGCCTTATAAGAAAATGATGTCGGCATACCGCCAACACAAGGTATTTCTGAACGTTAACTCGGTTGTGAACAGCACTTCAATGTGTTCTAGGAGAGTCTTTGAAATTTTGGCTTCCGGAACTGTCGTTGTAAGTACCCCCAGCGCAGCGATACATCATTTTTTTAACAAAGAAGAGCTGCCGACAGTGAGCGATGGAGTCGAGGCGCAACACCTGCTGCGGGCTCTAGTGAATTCGAAAGAACTGCGTGACCGAATAGTTCATAAAGCGCAGCGGAAAATTTGGGCTCAGCACACTTATGAAAAGCGAGCTAAGTTTGTGCTTGAAAAGACACTTGGTTTCGCTAGCGAGCAGACTGAAAAGCCGCGGATTTCGGTTATTAGTTCCACTAACCGGCCCAACCAAATTCGGCATTTGCTTGAGCAAGTCGGGCGACAATGTGATGTGGAAATTGAACTGTGTTTGGCGCTTCACGGTTTTGATGAACAAGAAGTTGATTTTCCTCAACTGCAAGCGCAAAGTAATGTTGCAAATCTTAAAGTGGTGGAGGTTTCCTCCGCGGAAAGCCTAGGTAATTGTTTAAATCGCCTGGTTGAGCTTTCCACTGGGGACTTCATTGCGAAAATGGATGATGATGATGAATACGGCCGACACTATCTTCTTGATCAGTACTATTCTCTGAAATTTTCTGGGGCTGATCTCGTTGGCAAGCAGGCTGTGTATGTGTCCTTAGAGGAAAGCTCAATTATTGCGTTAAAAAACTCGGTAAAGGAACATCGTTGGACTGACTTCGTCGCTGGCCCAACCTTATTTGGCCCTCGTTCTACATTTGAAGCTCACCGTTTTGAAGATAGAACAAATGGTGAAGATTCTGCCTTTCTTTCTAGTCTTGTTAAGGCCGGAAAGCGCATCTATTCTGCGGATCGATTTAATTTCCTACAGGTCCGAGGAAAAACAAATCATACTTGGGGCTCTAAAGACCTAGAATTTCTAGCCAATAGCGAGGTAGTACTTTTTAATACCTTTAGAGATCATTTCGATTTCTGAGCGGAGCCCTTATTTAGGGCTTTTTCCGCTTCGTCGTCGAAGATTATCTTTGGCTCTTCGAATTTACTTCGCATCTTTTCGATGATGGCGTCTGCTTCTTCATCCTTCCCGGTCGCGGCGCGGTTGCCCCAGACTCGGTAAGATTTGGCAACTTGTTGAGCAGGCCCATCAGCAATCATTTCTCCCTCGTGAAGCCAAATTGCCCGTGAGCAATGTTCCTGAATAGTAGTAGCACCATGGGAGACCAAGAAAACGGTTCCGGCTGTGTCCAAGAAGTCGTTCATTCGCTCCTTGGCCTTTGCAGCGAATGTTGAGTCACCAGTTGATAGTGCCTCATCAATAAGGAGAATCTCCCGTTTGACTGACGTGGCAATCGCAAATTTCAAGCGAGCTGTCATACCCGATGAGTAGGTCTTTAGCGGTCTATCAATGGCGTCTTCAAGGTCCGCCCATTCAATTACGCTAGGAATAAGCTCGTTAACTTCATCAGGTTGAAGGCCCATAGCTAGTAGCCCTAGCCTCGTGTTATCGCGACCCGACATTTGCCGCTGGAGAGCCGCAGACACACCCAACATTGTCGGTTTGGCGGAGACATATACCTCTCCTCGAGAGGGGGATTCCGCCCCGGCCATTAGGCGAATAAGGGTTGATTTTCCCGAGCCATTTTTTCCTAGAATGCCAATGGATTCGCCTGAGTGGGCAACAAATGATGCTGACTGGAGCGCGCGAACTTCTCTCATCCGGCTTCGGAAAAGGCCCACGTTAGATCCGTTTTTAGAAACGAAATAAGACTTGCCAAGCTTTCTGGCAACAACTGTGGTCTTATTTGACACTCGCGTACCTTTCTTCAGCCTTCCAGAAGAATATAAACCCAATGATAAGGAGCCCAAAACTCCAAGCAATCAAATGGACCCAGGAGGATAGATCAGGAAGCTTATTGTAGATCGTGACGTCTCTGCACGCTTGAAGGAAGATATACCCTGGATTGTTCTCCATGATTTTTTGCGCCGTCGGGTTACCGCTAAACCTATCGACAGAGAAAAACACACCTGAGGTGAAAAACAGCGCTCGGCTGAGAACACCGACTAGTGCTTTCAGATCTGGGATGAAAGCTGTTAGCCGGGCAATGATAAAAATTACGCCCAAAATTAGTAGGTGGGCCAGGATATATAGGGGGATAATGAGAAAAACCTCCCAAGTGGGGCCCTGTGGCCACTGGAAAGCGAAAGACAGAACAATCGAGATAATTGCGGGAGGAAGGTTGTCAATGAACTGCTTTGTAACTAAGGCAATCGGGAGAGCCGCTTTGGGGAAAGAAAATGAGGATATAAGACCGTAACTACTTTGAATGAGCTTAGTACCACTGTTTAAACCAGTCGTGATGAATCCAAAGAAGATTACGCCAATTGTTAGGTATCCAAGAAAGTTGTCAATTCCCCTAGAAGTCTTGAGGATGACGCCGAAGATAAACGCATAAACCATGACGTCGATAAGCGGCTGAATGATGATCCATGCTCTACCCAGCAGTAAATCGCGGGATGACTTAAATGCTTTGCTACGTGCGTCGAAATAAATAAAGTGCCGCAGCTTCCATAATTGGGAAACGTAGTCTGAAAATCGCGGGAGTGCGTTAATAGTCTCGAGTGGCTCGCGAGACACTAGGACTGATGCTTCTTTCCCCTTTTCCAGTTCATTGCCCAGAACTAAGCTTTGTACATCAATAGAACTGGAAGATTGGGCGTGTGTGCCCCTAGAACGGCGTCTAATCATGCGGTAATGAACTCCTGGCCAAAACAACTTTCCTTACCATAGTACGAGTTAAGACAACCAGTGCCTAGCAGAGCCATGCGCCGTAAAGCTATAGGTCTGTGTCAGTGTTATATGCTGGGCGGTATGCAAGATTCGGCAGAGGCTTTTGACCTGTCTAAAGAGGTGTGGAGAGTTTTTGTATATGGGGGCTGCGTGAGCCGCGACACCGTGGCGTTCGCCGACCCCCATGCTTATAGTCTTGCGAAATATGTGGCGAGAAACTCTTTGCTCTCTGTGGGGACAGATGCGCGCGTTAACTTACCGGAGTTATCCCTCCCTAGTGCATTTCAGAAGAAGATGGTGGACTTAGATGCTTCCGGCGCGCTTTTACAAGAGCTCAGGAAAATGCGCGGTGTGGACGTGCTCCTGTGGGACCTAAACATAGAGCGTTCTGGTGTCTGGCAATTCAGTGACGGGACGGTCGTTACTAACAGTGCAGAGCTTAAACGCGTCGAAGGAGTAGCGCCCGTCCTAGAAGACGCGAGATTCATTGCTTTTGGCTCAGAAGAGCATTACGCACGGTGGTGTGCAGCAGCTACGATGTTCGTCGCTATTCTGCAGGAACTAGAACTCAAGGAACGACTCTTGGTGTTAGCCCCAGAGTGGGCTGTAAGAGATACTCACGGTAAAAAGAATAAGAAGGTTGCTGGAAAATCTATTGAGTTCTACAACAACGTGTTTTCTATTTACCTTGCGCATCTTGAAAACCTTGGCGTTACGATCGTGCGCTTAGCAGATACGATCAGTGACCCTGATCACAAATGGGGTAGCGCCCCGTTTCATTACGAAAAGGAGCTGTACCGGAAGCTCGACGAAGAGATTCGGAGTTTTGCTCGAAGGAAGAATCCCTTCGACCTACCGAGTAGGGGATTTTGAAAAGGTGCTAGGGCATGTCCTAAGTTGACATCGACTGAAATCCGAAACCAGCTTCGAGATTAATTTCAATTTCTTGGTCATCGGGTATATTCCACCTTGCCAAGCGTAGGCGAAAGCCTGTTACCGACGCTGGAAGGCTCAACTCTGAAACCGTGGTCGCATGGTCAGGGGTGAGGCTCTCCACGTAATGGAAGAAGGAGCCTAAGCCCGGTGACCAACCAAGCGAAACTACATTGGGTGCGAGTTTTTCACTAGTGGGGTGAAAATCGAAGAGTAGTATAAGATCCTTGTGATTCAGAGCCGTGGTCGAGCGTAATTTTATGGTGCAAGATTTCGGCTGGTTAGTGAAAGAAAAATTTTCATCAAAAAGGATTTCCATTTTCCTTCTAGGTAATCGAGCTCGCTCAAAAGATGGCTTCCTTCTTGAACTGGAGAGTTCGACTTCAAGTCGGCCTATTGAGAGGGAGCTTTGCTGGTCTGTTGAGACGATTCCTTCGACGATTCTTTCCAGTGAGCTGTCGGCGAGCAGCCTGTCTGACGGCTGAACCGCGAAGGACACATGCTTCAGATCAATGCTCAATGGGGTAGCTTTCAAAAATGGAGCAAGCGTCATCTTCTCGTACTCAATATCCCTGCGATTAGTGAACATCCATAAGCGCTGTAAGTAGCTTTCTGGAATTTTTGTCGCAGCACAGTCTAAATCTGCCTCTTTAGGGCTGAGCGAATCTACATAGTCGTCCCAGCCTTGGAGGTGGTGACGTGTAAGACTGGGCTCTATAGCTATGATGCGAGAATTGTTGACCGCGCCGTATTTTATTGCGGCGAAACCACTGGAGAGCTCTCCAAAAGTCAGGAGCTCGCTTTCTTCTCCTATACGGCCCAGAATTGAATTGATGCTTGATTCAAGGTTCGGGCAAAATTCTGTGGATTCAAACCAAGTATGGCTGAGACCGGCGTCTGTCAAAAGGGTAGGGTCCGATAAAAGCAAGATGTTGCACTTAAGCCTCGGAAAAGTAGAATCATCTTGCCAGCCAGGGAGCCTGAAATATCCGGCTGGTGCCGGCAAGAACCGAACCAGAGTTTGCGAGGAATCCCTAAAACTCCAATGCATTCGAAGTGGAATTCCTTTTTCCAGTTCCGCTTCGATATCCCCGGTGTCTTTGGTGAAATTCCAATTAGACAAGAAGTCTGAGACGGACGGGAAGGTATGGCTCGGCTCTGTAGAAAATGTTCGTTGAAAAGTCTGGTTCATCGAGTTGAAAGAAGGAATTAGTAAATCTGGCTGCGCCACACACAAGGTATGGGTGACGGAGCCAGATCGGGCTACTTACTTTTTCAGCGCGCGGGCCTTATCCATGATTCGTTGGATTTCAGGGTTCGAGTCCTCCGATAATCCGTAGATGCCGTTAATCTCCTCGATGAGGTCAATGCATTCATCGAGGTCATCGGGATCAACGTTCTCTAGTTTCTTTACATACCAATGCTCAAGGAACTGGGTGAAGCGATCCTCCTGGTATGCACGAAGCAGACCAACCTCCTTTAACCACTTAGCTCTATCCTCTTCTAGAGGGAGGTATTTCCTGTAATACTTCGGCGAAATTGCATTAACCGTAGATGTAGAAATTTCGGCATAGTAGATATGTGCTGCACGGCTGGTGATTGAAACCTTCCTTGCGTAGTACAGCATTTGTTGGAAGAAGTAAGAATCTTGCCCAACTGCGCCCACTGGCTGTTCAAGGTTGAGGGACTTCAACCAAGCAGTATTGGCTACAAGGGCCTGGATACTCATCGGCTTGAAGCCGAGCTTCTCAAGGAGATCGGCGTTATTTCCGTCTAGGGCAGCGCTCTTCGCCATTGCCTTTTTGAGTTCTTTGGAATTATTGATGCGGTTACGCTTTCCTTTAAAGCGAACCATGTTTCCAATAGCAAAGTCAGCACCGGTGTCTTTTACTCGGTCCAGCAACCTAATATAGGTGTCATTGACCTGTTCGTTGTCTGGGTCGAGATACGTCACGTACGGAGTTTGGGTTAGCTCCAGTCCTTTGTTGCGAGGACGCGAGGCGCTACCTGAGCCTCCAGGAGGGAACCTGAATACCTCAACGTTAGGCTTCGTCTTCTCCAAAAGGCTCAAAGTAGCCTGTGTTTTGGGGTCTGTGGAGCCGTCGTCGACAATAATTACCTTCGCTAGCTTGTTAATGCTGCTTCGGAAAATGGATTGGCAACATTTATGGATTAAGTGTTTGCCGTTATTGTAGGCGGGAACAATTACTGAAAGCTCAGCCTCCTGTTGGGTCTCCTTTGCTCCACTGTTGTTGGTGAAACTTGACTTGATGGTCATTGACGTTTCAACAGTGGCATCGTCCACCATTTCTCCGGCGTTGATCCAGTAAGCAGTAGCTGGTTTTGAGATGCCATTGTCGTGGGTCGTAGGCTCGTAAGCTTCGGCTTCTGAGTCAAAAGCCGTGATGTAAAGCGCATCCGGTGCTGAGTAACGATATGTAGCTACGGCATCATTGATGATGTCAGGGCCGAAAGTCTCAAGGCGATTGGCGAAGATGACTAGGTCACCGTGCTCGGAACCCTTAATATTCGAGGCCTCGCTTGAGGGGACGTAAGTGCACTCAAAATCAGATGCTTGCGACTGTTTGAATTGCTCGAATTCGGCTTGGCTGTTTGCAACAACGAGAATCCGGTGGTCGTCCGTGGGGGTGCTGAGGCCTACGGAATTTAAGATCTTGTCAACCCTGTCGAAGGCAGTGTCATGAAGGAAGACTTCACGAATTCCCTCGACCTGGCAGTACCTGAGGTAGTCATCGCTCAGGGTTTCGAGGAACTGTTGCGTGTCGAGCTCGGTATCCATTATGGCTACCGAAGGATAACGAGTATTGACGCCCGCGCTGTAGTTTGAAATCAGCAGCGTTCCCATTGCGAGAAGTTCAACGACTCGGTTCGCGAACATCGTCTGGCTACCCATGACAGAATTTAGATTGAATGCCAGAGGAAGAAGCTTCTGCAGACGGAGCAGCTGATCGTGGGGTAGCGGCCGGTGAAGATTAGCTACAAAACGGTCGGGGAACATGTACTTTTCCAAATTCTTAAAAGACTTTGGGTCGAGATCCAGGTTCCTGTCGACAACATACAAAGGCAGTCCTGCGCGAAGTGCTCCGTCAAACATCTTCTCAGTACTTGCAGCTCGAGAAGGATACTTGTGGCTCATCCATGAGCCGGCGAAAACCAGCTCACGCCCCGTATGGCGCATGGAGCCTAGCGGGTTGTGGATTTTGTAATTGACTCCGAATCGCAATGGCTCAACAGGAATACCATCTGGAATATCTTTCCTGTACTTGGGAATAACCTCTTCGGCAGAAGTGAAAACGTGATCTGCAAGACGGGCCATGCTTACAAAGGAGTCATAGTTCGGTGGGTCTTCTTTGGAATAGAAGACCACAGGTATTCCTTGATCCTTCGCGAAAGGGATGATTGTCTTTTCTAAGAGCTCTCGCTTTCCGGAGGTCCTGCGCGGTAGATTAACCCACTCTTCATTCAGTCCGCGCCAAGCAGATACGACTAAGAGGACATCAGTCTGAGGAATGACTTCGCGAAAGTTCTCGGGTGTGATCGGGGTGAAATCAGCAGCTACTTCAAGTGACTCATAGAGAAAGCGATCGGCGATGATTCCGATCTTTGCTTCTCGCTTGGTGTTCCAATTTTGTGCGGTGGCTTTTGGTAGCTCTTCTGCTTCCACAAGGAGCTTCTGCATAGCGGAAGCGTTATCTTCTTCGAATTTTGAAAATTCACGAAGGTAGTCGTTGCGTTTAATAATCGGTTTGACCAGCGGGCCTACACCCGTCAGGTAATTGCGAAACATCGGAGTTTGGCTGGACTTGCCAAAGCTCTCGGCACGAACCTGGCCGGCATCAGCTTTTTTCTTTACCTTTCGGAGGCGCTTGTGCTCAGCTTCAATCTCTTCTTTACGCATTCTTTCCCTTCCCGAGGGGGAGTCCTTCTTTTAACTTCCAGTAACGGCGTTGAAGCTTTAGTGCTTTTGTGCTCTCAAGCGTCTCAACGCGTTGTTTGAGGAATGAAATCTCTTTCTGCTGTTTCTTGATGGCGTCGAGGAGCTTGCCGCTGCGGTCGGCTTCCGCGGCTAAGTCTTTGTAAGTTGTCGACAGTTCAGTCGAGAGTGAATTGATGACTTCGAGAGCTCGTTTCGCGACATCGTCGTTAGTGAAAGGAGTTTGGTTCATGAACAAGTGCCTTTAGCCGTTGAAACGGTTAACCGAGGTGAAAGTTACAGATTCAACATACCAGAGTGACGGCTGCGGAAGACTGAAGTAGGCTAAGTCTTTATTGCGGAGTCGGGCTCGTTCAGCTTTGCCCTGCCTTGCTGTGTATCAGCCATTTCGTAAATGCTCACGACCTCGTCATCTTGTGGAGGAAAGCTTGTCTGTCCAGTAAACTCCAATAGTTGCTGTAACACGGTCCGGAATCGGTGTTTTGATAAGAAATGGTGGGCAGCTCGTCTTCAGTTATTGAAAGCGATCACGGTGCCTAGTCTTTCAGCTTAAACGACAAAACTGCGGTCAACCCCAGGTTAAAGTCAGCCGTTCATCTACAGCCTCTGTCAAAGTCGTCGATGAACGGTATCCGGTTCTGTTCGAGCAGACATATCGGCTTTCTCGTCAATCAGAGTGTGCTCAGTGGAGGTCGGCACTTCGGTTGGGTTACCGCAAAGGTATTTGCCTTAGAAGCCCATTTTGATGGGGCGGAGATGGATAAGCAGCGGGCGACAAAGCTGGGATTAAGTTGGTCAAATGGACTTCAGAGCTCTTGCTTCAATTCGCAGCCAGTAACTGAGAAACTCTGGAACCAACACCACGACTTTCTGATCCCAGAGACAGCAACGGAAGTCCGCAACTGAATCTTCTAAACTTTCGTTATAAGCCCGTTGATATACCATGGCCTGCAAGGATCATTACCGAAGCATGGTCGGCCTTTTCGGGACCAACAAGAATAGGTCGCGGATAAGAGGCTTCGGAGTAGGCGTCAGTGGCGTTGCCAAGCAAGCGAAGCTGTTCCAATTCGTCGGGTTTCCAGAAGCGGTGAAACTCCGGTGGGTTCGTGGTGAGCTGTTGCGCTCAGCGAAGTAAACGCGAGCCGTGGAGCAGTTCAGCAACGTAATTTTAAATGGAGCTGATCCGCGGGGGAACTCGACGAAGGGACCGTCCTTCAAGTTAAACTTACATGCATGACTCAGAAAAACGTTCCGTTTGCCAGTGGTTTCGTATTGTCCAACAGGGACTTTGGCCCTATCGCGCATTTTGAAAAGCGAGCATTGCCAAATGGCCTTTGGTGGTGGAGCGATAGCTTTGTGGATGAAGATCAAGCCTCTGCTGAAAATGGAGATTTTTTGATCATTCGGGGGCACTGGGCTTCGGGCTCGGAGGACGGAATAGATGACTCTTCGGCGCGCCGCTTCTTGTATCTGGCTCAAGAGTCAATCGCCTTGTTTGAAGACGAGCTCGATTATATGTGTGGTCGTTATCTTATCGTTTTGCACCTCCACGGGAATACCTGGATTTACAATGACGCAATCGGAAACAGAACGGTGTACTACGCAGCTGATCAATCAGTTGCGGCTTCGCATTTGAATCTTTTGAACCAAGTTTCACCGCATGAGTTGCTTTCGCGTTCGCTCGAAAAAGCTCGCGTTGCAAAGTATCAGTGGGCTGCGGATTTAACACCGTACAAGAACGTGCGACATGTGCTCCCTAATCACAAACTGAACTGGGACGAGAGAGAAACAGTTCGCTTTTATCCGCGAGAAGCTAATCCCTTCTATGGGTGGGATTCGGAATCCAAATATGCAGAGATTGAGCGAGTTTGGCGGGCAGTGCAAGCACAGTACTTCGACCGCTATTCGCGTATTGCATTTTCCATCAGCGGTGGAGTTGATAGCAGAGTTGTGCTTGCAATGGCTAAGCCGTACTGGGACCGTATTGTCGGATACACCTACGGCCTCGCAAAACGAGGGGAAGGCCTAGCACAGCGAGGCACCTTCTTTGGCCGCACCATGGAAAATGACGAGTCGATCGTGCGCCAGATGCTTTCATCGTGCGACTTTAAGGACCATGTTTATTTTAATATGGAGTCACTCGAAAAAGTGGATGACCAACTAGAGCACCTCCTCGAAAATAACACCGTGGGAAGCCACGGGAAGCGCTTGGTGGCTTCGTATAGAAGGGCATTCGAAGGGCCGTGGCTCAACATTCGCGGAAATGCCATCGAGCTTTCACGAACGGGCAATTCTAATTTGTCCTTTGGCGCTTTAGTAGAGAAGTGCCAGGGTGATTTTCCGGCGGATATTACTTCACGCCTGAAAGCATTGGGCTATGACTCGAATCTTTATGGATACGGCCGCGGTGCTCTTACCTATTGGGAATTCAGGCATGGTAAATGGCTCGGGGAGATTCATAACGAACTTGATGCAGCGTTTGATACTTGGGTCCCAGCGGGTATCCGCCGAGTAAGAGACTTGATGGCAGCATTCGACGAGCAGGAAGTCCGTAACAGTCTTGTCGTCCGCGACTTAATTGAAAGGAACGCCCCAGAGCTCAACCGCTATCCAGTTAATTCCCAGGAAACGCTTTACTCTGAGTGGCGCGAATTAAAGAGGGAACAACTCAACAACGGCTCCGGTCGTGCGCCTTTGTCTGCCGAGGTTGTAAGTCCTCAAGGCGATCATCTTTGCGACGTCGAAATCAAGAAATCTTTCAGAATGCCGACGAACACATTGCAGGTAGGAAATCGGATGCGCGTCTTTGTGCACGCTGTGAAGATGAGGGGAACTCTTTGTTTTCGAGTCCACCAGCCGTACACAAATCCGGCTGGGAAGAACTACATACAGCTAGCAGTCGTAGTTAATGGGAAGCCGATGTTCGCGATAGACGGCGCGGAATACGGCGGACCAATCAACATATCCATCGACAACCTCCGTCCAGGTGACAACGTGCACCTTGAGGAGACCTTCCAAAGGAATTTGCCTGGATCGGAATCATGGTCGCGAGCTACGCGAATGGGGGTATCTGCGGTGAAGTTCTTCAAACAAAAATCGAATGGTGAGCGAACCTTGCGCCATGATCTTCCTGTGTAATAAGTGACCACCGGTGATGTGGCAGGGGACAGGCGAGTGTGAACTCTGCGGTGGAATGTTCTGGTTTCGCACTAGTTGCGGTCTTGGACCTAGTTCCTGTGGTCAGCGAGCAATGGGAAAAGCCGCGGCCGTGTAGGCGTGAAGGTTAGCGATTGTGGCGCCGCCAAGCAAGCAAGAGATGCGGCGGCACTTCGATGAGTCTCCTGCTTTGGTGGCACTGTTGCGTGCACGGGGTAAGGATGAGCCTGTGGGGTTGGGGCGGGCTGTCGCATTGGCTGAGTCGGCGTTGGATGCTGATGAGGGTTATTTTGCGTCATGCTTCCTGATGATGCTATTGAGCCGACCGTCGCCATGAGTGAGATGATTCGGGTGCGCTAGGAGCATGGCGGTTCGGTGTTGTTGGCAGTGGGGGTGGAGCCGTCGCAGGTGGCGAATTATGGCGCCTTTGATGTCGAGGCTACCGACGATGATCGGGTGAAGAAGTTGTGGGCATGGTGGAAAAGCCTGCGGTTGAGGCTGCGCCGTCGAATTTGGTGGCCACGGGGCGCTACCTTTTGGACCGCGCGATTTTGGCTTCCTTCACCGTATCACTCCCGGCAAGGCCGGGGAGCTGCAGCTTACCGACGCCATCGATCTCCTCATTTCCGAAGGTCACCCCGTCCACGTCGTGGTCCATGATGGCACACGTCACGACCTTGGCAATCCCGCCGGCTTCATTCCCCCAGCGTCGAGTTCGGTCTCTGCCACTCGAAGTACGGACCGGCATTGTTCCATGACTTGGAAGCGACTATAAATACTACCGGCTGGAGCGAAACTAGACGTCGGAGAAGGCAGAGCTGGCCGGGACCTCAACCTTGCCCATGAAATACCGCGAATGGGACTTCATTAGGGGCTCGAGTGAAGGCGAGGAAATGTGGGCAATCTCGGGTTCAGGATTGGGATTGAGGGGATTGGGGGAGGCGTCGCTAAGCGCCCGCTCCATTTATGCCCCGGCCTTAACGAGCTCCCGCGGCGCGGCCAATGCTTGGCTGAGGCTGCGGAGTTTCGATTCGCCGGCGTTGGTATTCTCTGCGGACCAGAATCTCTCCGGACGCAGGGCGGCCGCCTTATGGAAGGGCGGTGCGCCGGTGCGGATGAAGGGGGGATGCGGGAGGCAGCGCTAAGCGACGTGTGGTCGTTCGGCAGGCAGGCCACATCGTGCACCACTGCGCGGGCGAGCGTGGCGCGGACTGCGGCTCAAAAGTACTGGGGCGTTGTGGGCGGGGTGGAAAGGGGCGTCGGCAAGCGAGGCTGTAGCAGAAGACTCGATGGTGAGCAGCGCGAAGGCGGGGCGTCTGTGCGGCGCGGATGCTGCGGAAGTCGGACACGCTAAAGGCCTTGAGGTCGCAAGACTATAGGCGCGACAAATGTTTGGGCCTATAAGTTTCTCCGTGGCCGGTGTGCTTTCTGTAGACGTATTTTGTTTAGTCTCATGCCTTACTCAGTGGGCGCTGGTAGCGTCTTATTGCATACCGACACCAGCAGGTACAGGAGGCCATATTCTATGGACGCGGATATTACCGAGCTGCTCGTATACGTCGGGCTAGTGCTTGTCGCGGTGCTCTTCTGGACCTATTACATCCTAGTCGTGCGGAGGTATCCCCGATCAGAAGAGTGGTACGACGAAAGCGCCTGGGAAGGTGCAGCAAATGATGGCGTCCTCTTCTATTATCCTTACTGCTCGCTAATTATGGGTGTTGGCGGTGTCGTAGGGTTGGTCGAAAGCATGAACCCTCCTGAGTTTGTCGACTCAGTGCTGCGGGTTGTGCTCATGGCATCTGTTTTTATCGGAGCTGTCGGGATGACGGGTGGTTTCGGGATCCCGCTTCCGTGGCCTTTTGTTCCGCGTTGGGTCGTCGACATTCGCAAAGCGAAACGTGCTCGAAGGCGCGAGCGCAGAGGAGCTAGGAAGAGGGGAGAGGATTAGAGCTGGCAGCTTGTCTGGTGTCTGGGGTTCGGTGGAATTTTGGCCATTAAGGTGGGGGCCTTCGGTCTGAGAACAAAGTATCGGAAGGCGGTTTGGGACGTTTTGGGGGTCTGCTTTGGTGATGTACCTCGACGAGGAGGCGGAGCCGTGAATTAGGGGCGCTAAAGAAGTAATCGTCGTAGATAACGGGTTGAGAATTCAGCTGCTGGAAAGCCCAAACCTCGTTTGCATAAAGTTCCAATAGGGCACTGTGATGTAAAACATGGCCTTGCGGCACATGGGGACGGGGCTAAGGGATAGAAGAGGATGCGGGCGAAATCTTAGATGTTGATGAGCATTATTCCGCGGTAATACTTCCGGATAGCGCTATTGCGTTCAACGTCGTCATGAGTGAGATGATTCGGGTGGGCCAGGAGCATGGCAGTTCGGTGTTGTTGGCGGTGGAGGTGGAGCCGTCGCAGGTGGCGAATTATGGCGCCTTTGATGTGGAGGCCACCGACGATGATCGGGGGAAGAAGGTTGTGGGCATGGTAGAAAAGCCTGTGGTCTAGGACGCGTCGTCGAATTTGGTGGCCACGGGGTGCTACCTTTTAGACCGTGCGATTCTTAGCGCCCTGTGCCGTAATGCTCCCAGCAAGGGCAGGTAGCTGCAGGTTACCGACGCCATCGACCTCCTGATCTTCGAGGGGCTCTCCGTCACGTCGTGGTTCATAATGGTATCCGCCACGACCTCGGCAATCCCGCCGGCTTTATTCCCGCCAGCGTCGAGTTCGGACTGCGTCATTCGAAGTAAGGTCCGGCTCTATTCGCTGACTTGGAGGCTCTGCTGGAGAAGTATCGGGGCCAGGTCGAGTAAGGGTTTGGGGAAGTCCCGACCACGAGGTGAAAAGCTATTCAGGCAGAAACTCATCAGAGTGGGAAAATGTATAGGGTAGCGAAAAAATGAGCTCTAAATCACGTGTATGTAAATAGGTGGGAGAGCCGCTCGAAGCTATAGTTGAAGTGTCAATTAAATACACTCTCATCTCTTGGGGAAAATTATGGCCTCCGGTAAGAAAATTGTAGGCAGTATCGCTGCTCTTTTTGTCGTTTCGTCTCTTCTCAGTCAATGTTCCGACGCCGATGAAACGAAGAGCACTGAAACTACTACAGTCCGAGAAACCGCAACGGTAACTACTACCGCTTCTGAAAGTGTCCAAAGCTCGACGCTAAATCAAGCACCGGAATCTACTGCGCCAGTTGATTTTGAGGAGCCAACGCTAGATCCGCAAGTAAGTCCTGCCGAAGCGGCAGAAGAAGTAGTAGATGTGAACGTGGATGCCGATCCGGATGCTGATGGTGGTATGCACGGATTCGTTGCCCCTGCGCCCGTGATTCAACAGCAGTCAATCAATAATGGCGGTGGAGAATCTGCTGGCGGTGATGGTGGAGCCGCTAGCTATTACCCTAATTGTGCAGCCGCTCGCGCGGCAGGTGTGGCGCCGTTGTACGCTGGCCAACCAGGCTATAGCTCGAATTTGGATCGAGACGGTGACGGCGTCGCCTGCGAATAGAGAAACCTAAAGTTGAAAGGATGCCCGCCTGTGCAGGGTGTCCTTTGTCTTTAGAGGGAAAAGAAAAACGATCGGACGAGCCTAGGCCAGGACCTGGAAAGTTTGAATCGTCCTTGGGGTTAACCGAAATTCGTGCACACGTAGTGGAGCTACCTAGTGGTTAGGCAGCTATTTCTTTGCTACTGGTGGTTAGACCAATGTGGTTCTCAAGGTCGACGAGGCCGACCATCCCGAGTGCGGTGGACCGATGCCGTCGGTTGTAGACTACTTCAATCCAGTAAACAACGGCCTTGCGTGCGGCATCACGGGTTGGCCAGCGCTTACGGTCGTAGAACTCGGTTGTAAATGTCGCCCAGATTTCAGTTTCAATAACGAGTTTATTAGCCCGGACGACCAACGAGTTTTCGCTGCTAATGCGGTAAAGCGCGCAGTCAAGCGCCACGAGGGAGAAGTCCAAGAGCTAAGGGAGCAAGCCATTGCTTCTGCAAAGTTGGCTACCACTTTGGCTGAGCTCATGGACACGCTTAGTGACGCCACCGAGGAAGGCTGGTGCTCCCGCTGCCTGACCAAGTCCACCCACCGGAAATGCAAGACTAAATCCCTGTACGTGTGCGAGAACTGCGGCTCGGCGACGTTCCATTGCACCGTGCCCCAGTGCGATAACTTCGCCGCCGCCGGCCTCGGTCTGGTGGCTTTGCCGACCGTGTGCGCAGAACACCTCCACCAAGTCCCTGATTTTGAGCGCCTCGACCATCGCATTGCTGACCTCACCCAGTGGCGTGAGCTCCGGCGAATTCAAGGCAGCCAATGTTGGTCGTGCAGCCAAGCTGGCGGCCGCTGGCATCGCAACTCTAGCCTTGGGCGCTACCGGTGGATTGCTGGCAGCTCCCATGGTCGGTGGTGCGGTAGGTACTACGTTCCTAGGCTTTTCTGGCGCAGTAGCACAAAACGCTGGTCTGGCAGCGCTCGGTTTCGGCTCCTTGGCTTCTGGTGGTTTAGGTATGGCTGGCGGCAGCATGGTCGTCGCTGCTGCTGGTGGACTGCTTGGCTCCGCATACGGCGTAAAGGCGCTTAATTCTTATATTGGCGAGGATGACTCCTTTGATATTCAGTGCGTCCGCAAGGGGAGCGGTACGCCCGTCTTGATCGCACGTGGTTTTACCACTGAGAAAAAGCTCGATTGGCGTACCGAAGTTAAGGCGGTCGAAGCCGCCTACCCTGATTCTCCGATTTATCTCGTGACGTGGGGAAGCAAGGAAATGCTGGAGCTTGCCGGTTTCCTAGCTCCGGGAGTTGGTCTCGCCGGCGGCACCGTGCTGAAGGGCATGGTCAAACACGCCGGAAAGAAGTTGGCCAAGAAGGCAACGCCTGCTGGCTTTGCCCTAGGCGCCCTGGACTTGGTCAAGAACCCGTGGACGGTTGCGGTTAACCGTGCAAATAAGACAGCAATGACGCTCGCGGCAATTATTCAGCGCTCCAACCTAGAATCAGTGGTGCTCGTCGGCCATAGTTTGGGTGGCCGTGTCATGCTCAACCTTGCTCCTGCGCTAGCAGGCGCTGCCGGGACTGAAAATGAAGTGCGCGTTGAAGCCGTGCATCTTCTAGGCGCGGCAATTGGTCAAGATACGACGTGGGATTCTGTTGGTGAAGCCCCATCTGGTGTAGTTCACAACTATCACTCCCACAATGACGTGGTTCTAGGTCGACTGTATCCTGCAGTGATGGGCGGCAGGAAGGCGATCGGCTTCGAGGGTCTGGACGCCTCGTTTGCGGTCAATCACGACGTGAGCGATGCGGTTAAATCGCATTCTGCATACTACGGAATCGTAGATTTGAACGGTGACAAATAGACTTGTCTCCGCTAAATGGTATTGATTTCTCCTAGCATTGAAGCTCAGGAAGTTAAAGCCGGTTAGTGCTTACCTGCAACTTCAAGGGAAAACTTCTATGGAACGAAACTGCGAGGAAAGTTGTAGGCCTAACTGCCTTAGATGCCTTGGTGAGCGAGTAGTTCTAGCAGAGTTCTTTCCGAAGGGCTTCGAAAGACTCGAGATACTGAATTCCAGCTTTTCCAATCCTCCGAGAAACGCATTCGCAAATTGCCTCAACTAGAGCAAATGCAGGAACAAGCGTGTCAGATGGGCCGAATGCCTCAACTCGAGTTACTAACGATACATCGCTATATGCGGCGACAGGGGAAATCCACCTATCTGTGATTATTACAATGATGGCTCCATTTTCTTTGGCTAGTCGGGCAATTTGTTCTGATCGCGGACTATATCTCCGGAAATCGAAGAAAACCCAAACATCATCAGCGGAAGTTTGGTTAATTAATTCAATTAAAGGGAGATCGGATAGAGGTGAAGCTATTTGGTTGCCTCGGAAGAGGCTGAGCTGAGCAACCAGATGCTGAGCTAATACCCAAGAGAATGTTCCGCCGTGACAAATTATGCGGTGCTGTTGATTAGAGAAGAGGGCAACGATTCTTTCTAAATCGTCCTCCTTTGCGTATTTAAACGTCGCTTCAATTCCGCGCAGGTAAGCTGCAGCCGTTTGATTGAGAGTTTGTTCTAAGAGAGCATTAGATGAGTTTCTGAACTCATCCCCCGCCTGGGTAAGCGGAGATGCATCCCGTTCAGAAGTCTCATTCATCAGTGCGTTCTGAAATTGCTTAAAGCCTTTGAACCCCAAGGTTTGTACAAAACGAACTATTGTTGCGCTGCTGACATTCGCTTGACTAGCAAAGTGTTGGACGGTCTTAAGGCCGACCCAAGGGTAGCTGTTCAGAAAACACCGTGCAGCATCTTTTTCTGCTTGGGAGAGGGAAGGAAATTTAGCGTTAATTTGCTCAGTGATGCTGTAGGTCATTAAGTCTCCATGAGGTTATCTGCTGCGGCTACATAGCCAGTGATAAAGGCTTTAGCAACATAAGTAATTGCTTCGTCCGGCGGCAAAAATTCGGCATCGTGAAGTGAAGGCGTGTTTCCCTCCTTGACGCCAACGAAGCACATCAAAGACGGACAGTTTTCTCCGTAATAGGAAAAGTCATCTGCTCCTAGTGACCGCATGGTTTCTGCGACAGGTATGTCAACCGCCGCAGCATAGGACTCGAACTTATCGGCTAGAGAGCTGGAGTTGACCAAAGCTGGTTCGCCCGGCGTGTATATGGTTTTGGCAAAGCAACCTAGGCTTTTCGCGGTATAGGTTGCGAACTGATCGATCTGGCTCGCGAGCGCGTTATTCTTTTCCGTACTTGTACTCCTAATCGTTGCGAAGATGGTACCGGATTGGGGCAGAACGTTTGCCGCACCTTGTCCAGCGGACAAGCTACCTATGCTTACCACAGCCGGGCTCATGGGATCGCTAGTCCTGCGTACTACTTCGGATAACCCTAGCGCTATTTGGGCAGTGGGAATGGCTACGTCGCTAGCCTTGTGAGGATAAGCTCCATGCCCGCCTTTACCGACTATTTTTATCTCGATCTCACCTGCAGCGGCATTGACGAATCCTGAGCCTGCCGCGATGGAGCCGAGTTGAATAGCTGGGTGCACATGTGCACCTATAACATGGTTAACTTCATGGCTTTCTAATAGACCGGATTCAGAGATGTCGAGAGCTCCTGAAGGATAGGTTTCTTCTCGTGGTTGGAGAATGGGGACTAATCCAAAAGGAAGATCTAATTTCTTAGCTGCGTTGATGACACCTGCTAGAGCTGCGAGATGGACGTCGTGACCGCACGCATGCATTTTGTCGGAAGCAGCCGACCATTCGACGTTTGTGTTCTCGGACACTGGCAATGCATCCAACTCGCCGCGCATGCCAATGCTCGGCCCCGTTGCTGGGCCGACACGGCCGATTGCGCCCGTGCTTGCAACGGGATCAAAGTGGATGCCCAGTTCTTTTAGCATAAGCTCTCTAGTTGGCCCCTCTTCACCGCTGAGTTGCGGATTTTGGTGGATGGTCCTTCTGAGGGCAATCGCTTTGGGAGCATTCTTTTGAAATTCATCCATCCATTGGCGAGATAGGTCTTTCAATTCCTCATTCATGAATCCGGCGCTCCTACTCTACTTTGTAAAGGCGTGCAGCATTTTCGTAACTGATCATCCGTGCTACTCGGTGGCATTCTTCCAGGGGCCAGTTTGATTCTTTGTGAAAATTGTTCAGGACCCGAGATAACCCTTCGCGAAACAACTTGGCTCCTAAGTAGTACAGTTCAGGGAGCCCGAACGCATCGGAGCTGAAAAGAATCTTTCCGAAAGGGCTTACTTCTAGAGATTCAGCAATTACTGCATGAGCGCGGGCACCGGTGTAGTTAATTGCTAGCCCCACGTCGAAATAGACATGTGGAAATACATCCGCTAAGTAACCGGCCTCCCTATGAAATGGGTAGCAGTGCAACAACGTAAAGCGCGCACCTGAGCCGATTGATTTCCTAAAGAGTTCGGTGAGTAACAGTGGATTGCATTGATGAAGATCCACGTCATCATCACCGTATCCAATATGGAGCTGTATTACTTGAGCAGTGTCGATAGCGAACCAGAGAAGGTATCGAATGATAGTGCTATCCGCAAGACGAATCTTTCCATCCTGCGCCAGCAATTTGGCGACCGATCTTGATAGTTCTTCCTTGGTAGGACGATTGGGCGAGAAATCTAAACCAATGCGATATGCCGCAATGGATTTGACGCCTATTGCGTTCTCGACTCTGGAATACAAAGTGGCGTCGAGTTCATCGAGGAAGGCAGACACCTTATCGCTGCCTTCTTCATTTTGAAACTTTTCAGCCACCTCTTCGGCGACCTTTTCTAGTCGAATTACCTCATGGACCGCCTTTCCGGTCAGCTGATGCAACTCGCTTGGGGACGTGATGATGTCCGCTGAGTGGCCTGTTTCGAGGCCAAAAGTCTCGATGCCAGCGGCTTTGAGAAACTTTGAGTTCACAATATCCGGCACCATTGTTGCGCGTTTAGCGATGTATTCATCGGGCGAACAAAATGAGTCCAAACCTAAAATTGGTGCACAGGCGCCTCGAATCTGGAAGCCAACCTGTGAATCGAATCGTGTGGTGCCGCAAGTAGCTGGACTCGAAGATTCAGAGATGAGTTCTTCGAATTCGGGGCGTTGAAGTGGCTCGGTAACGATGCCATGGCAATGGTGGTCGAACAATGGAAGAGATTCTAATGCCTGCAGCAACTCATTGGAATTCTTAATAGACATCGGCATACACCTCGCATTGTTCTTCGATGCTCTTATCCTTTAGCCTGGCAATTTCGTCTCGTTTAACCTTAAGAAAAGTTTCTACCCATGCGTCAGAGAACCAAGAACGGACAACTTCGTTTTCTTCGAAGATGCTAAGGGCTTCTTCCAGGGTGGAAGGCAATGGCCGACCATCAAGAGGTTCTTCCTCCGAAGCCCCCTCACCAACAACTACTTTTACAGGGTCCAGATTTTCAGCGATTCCCGCCATGCCAGCTCGTATGACAATACCCATCAGAATCCATGGATTTGCTCCGACGTCTCCACCTCGAAACTCAAAATGGTATTGCCTGTCGGGTTTTCGGTCACCAATTTCATTAGTAGGACAGATTCGTACGAGGGCTTCTCGATTTTGTTCCCCACAGAAAGCCTGTGCGACTGACCACTTATTTGGTTTTAGACGGTGATAACTGACGGTTAGGGGAGCAAACAAGCAAGTCATTGGAGCGGCGTACTTAATGATTCCTGCGTTGAATTGGCTAGCAATCTTAGACATCCGTCCTGGGTTGTTCGGATCAAAGGAAATGATTTCTCCATCACGACCGTAAAGCCCATAGTGGACATGTACGCCGGATCCTCCTTCAGATGCGTCCGGAACCGGTGAAAATGTTACCTCTCGGTCAAAAGCTTTGAAGCACGTCCGCACGATTTCTCTGAGCAGAATTGCGCGGTCGGCAGCTAAGATTGGATCAGACGGCTTCATGGTGAGTTCGTACTGGTAGGGTGCGTATTCAGGTAGCCAGCATTCCGGTTCTATGCCGGCTTGCTCCAAGATGTCGAAGACTGTGCCACCAACAGGTTCCCCATCTACGAAGCTCGAGAACGAAAATGGGTGAGTTGATTCGGTGGTATTTCTTTCAGTGAACTCGTGCTCAAAAGAAGCTGTCAGAGTAATGCCGTGCTTATCTTTTAGCTCCTCAACCGCATGCTTTAGGAAAGTGCGTGAGCAGGATTCCCACGCTGTACCATCGTTATTGACCAAATCGGCGAAGCACAGGTTGAAGTCAGGAAGATTCGGAATTCCCTTCAAATGGAAAAGAGACTTGGGATCTGCAAGCAAGCGAATGTCGCCGGTTGAATCGTAAGGAATATCACTAACAATGTGGCCCAGAGGCCCGATGCCTAGGTTTGCTGGCACCCAGCCGACGCTAGCGCCTTCTTTGAAATCTTTCGTGCTGACGGCGCGACCTTTTGTTCGGGCTGAGATATCACTGGTTGCGAGGAATGTGAAGGTGCTTGAATTTGGGGTAGCAGACATTATTCGATGTCCTCCTTAGTTAGCTTTTGGCCAATTTGCTTGGTTAAACGGGGATTTGCCAGAACAATAATGAGCCCCAGAAGACACCAAATTCCTGAAATCCAGGGGAAATAGGTGTATGGCGGTTCTTGGCCCAAAACTTGAATGAAATAGACGTAGATGAGGTAGCCCAACGCCAGAATGGGAAAGATAGATTCCCACCGGGGTATAGTCGATTCTGGTTCCATGATGTATTTGATGGCCCCAACTGAGGCCATGCCATAAGCTACGACCATGCAGAGCGTGGCAATAGTTGCGTACCAGTAATATATTTCTACGCTGGACTGACCGGATGCTCCTAGGGCAAGTGCAAGGAGTAGGCCGATGGCGTTTGTAGCCCATACAGCGCTCTTAGGGATAAAGGTTATTGAATCGCGCTTGGCAAGAATTGACGGACCGAACCCGTCCCTGGAAAGGGTGTGAATGAGTCTCGAGGTGGCGGTACTCGAGCTGAGGAACGCGCCGAACGCAACAGCGAAGGCGGTTACGGAAATTAGAACCGAGAACCACTGTCCTATGTATATCGAACCGAGTTGCGTCAACGTTGACGAAGACTCGGCGAACGCTTCCACACCTTCCCGGTCTGTTCCAAAACCATTGACCTGTGCAAACATGACGAAAACGTAGAGGAATCCGCCAATAATTACAGCTAAGAGTAAAGAGCGTGGAACCGTGCGTTTGGGATCTGCTGTTTCCTCCCCAAGGGACGAACCTGACTCAAACCCTGCCCAGGAGAGAAAAGCGAATACTGACGCTGTCATGATTGCTGACCAAGAGTTTCCAGCTGGTGTTAGCGATTGAAAGTCAAGGGAAGTAGTGGAACCGGAAGTTCCTTTAGTCACCTGAAATAGGATGACAATGGAGAGGATGACCATCGCAACTATTCCGATAAACCCAATCGCCAGCGTCACACGGGCCGCTGCAGACGAGTTTCTCAAATTCAAATATAGCCCCGCTCCAGAAATGATAATAGGAATGAGGAACCAAATACCTGGCGGAACTGGAACGCCCAGTTCGTGAAGCATTGCCTCAAAGAAAACGCTGCAAGCACCCAAAATACAAGTAGTCATGAAAATATAGGTGCCTAGTAACGCGAAGCCGCTAAAGAATCCAGACTTAGGGCCAATCGTAATTCCAGCTAGCGCATATACCGAACCGGCGTGCGTAACTCTCTGGAGAAGTCGTACAAATGCGTAAGCCACGAAAAGTGTTCCAGCAAAAGCAACAGCGAATGCGAAGGGTACTGCTTTGCCGACTAGGCCGGCTACTCCAATGCCATTTAATGACATGGCCATAACCGGTCCCATGAAGCCGACAGAGATCGCCGTTACTTCCCAAGTGGAAAGTCTTCTTCGATTAGCGGGAGGGGAGTTCATTGGGGAGGACGCCATTTTATGGATCCTTTCATGTGGTGTTCTTTGTGAAATAAACCATACAAAGATATGATGCAGATCGCAATGGGCTGAGTAAAGAAATGTAAATCACGTTCCGTTAATTTGAAGTTGGTTTAATTGCTGGAATTTGGGGCTTCGGAAGAATGAACTTTTCGTTTGGTGGCGGTTGCGGATAGTGTGGACTGCCTTACTTCTCTGTTGGGAACCCGTTTTATGACAGCAAAACGGACGAAGCGGCTCTCGGTGGTTGTAGTAAACGGCCCGTAAGTACCAGTCCTTTTCGGGAATCTTTATAGTGAATTCCTCCGGTGGGAAAGGTTTCGTAAAAAGGGTGGGAACATTCACTCAATGCCGTAGATGTTTTGGGGTGGGGACCTGTAATCGCTTGAAGCGACTGACTCTTAGCGGTTTTGTGGTGTGTATCTAGGGTGAATGCTTGTCTTTCCCCGGTGGCTACCGGCATAAAACAGCATCTGGTTCACTGCACTAGGTGCATTATGGGGATTGATATGGGGTGTCGGTACGGCGGGGTTCCACCACTGGGGTATTGACAGTGAGGGTGGCGGTAACCAACGGTAGGTGTTTGTCTGGCGCGGCAGAAGCAGTGGTGTGAAAAGGCGATTTAGGTAGTGAGTTTGAAAGTGGGTTGGGAAGCCTGACGTTGGATTGTGTTGTGAAAAGTAGCTACCGTTTCATGTCATTTGCCATGAGAACAGCTAGGGCGATTTGGGTACTTTCCTGGCGTACATTGTCTAGCGGTTTCCTGACTGGCTTGGCTGGGGGCAGTGTGTGGAGGACGTGTCGAGAGTGAAAGGGTTATGGGTGTGATACTTGCGGCGATGGAGAAGTGGGCTTTTAAAATCGGTAGGTGTTCATCATGGGGGAATGTTAATTATTACGAATTGTCGATCTTATAGATGTAGACGATTGAGTCAGAGGTCTAATCGCTAAAATCTCACGTCTGTATCTTTAAAGTCCTTAGCCTGCCACAGTGTTGCTTGTCTCTGAAACGGGATGTAGAAGAGAATCAAGCTGACATAAAAATGCCCACGCGGCGCTGAAAGTAGCGCGGCGTGGGATGGGGGAGAGGACTAAGGATTAGTCCTGTGCAACACCAACGTTGACTTCGATGTTGCCGCGGGTGGCCTTGGAGTAAGGGCACATCTGGTGGGCGGCGTCGGCAAGCTCTTGTGCCTTGTCATCCTCAACGCCCGGGATGGTGACCTCGAGGTCCACGCCGAGGTAGAAGCCCTCGTCGTTCTTGCCCAGGGAAACGCGGGCACCGACGGTGGAGTTCTCCACGTCAACGCCCTTGTCCTTGGCCACTGCCTTCAGCGCGGAGTGGTAGCAAGCGGCGTAACCGGCAGCGAAGAGCTGCTCCGGGTTAGCGCCCTCACCGCTGCCGCCCATCTCCTTTGGGGCGGTCATGGTGAAGTCCAGATCGGAATCCTTGACTACAGAGCGGCCGTCGCGGCCTGCGCCGGTGGAGAGTGCTTCGGTGGTGTAAACGGCGTCCATGATGACTCCTTTTCTATCGGGTCTTTGTACGTCCGCCGATTGTACGCAAGAACGCTAGTCTTCGACGACGCTCACGGTGACCCTCCGTAGTGCCGCGGGTGGCATTGGAGTAGGGGCAGACTTGGTGGGCGGCGTGGGCAAGTGCTGGGTAGCGGTTAGTTCGTGGTGGCCACGCGCTTGGTCCACACGCTTTTGTCCGCGGTTTGGAATGAGGCGCGCACCGTTTTATCGCCGGGCTTTTCGCAGGTGAGCATCCGCTGGTCGCTGCCCATGCGGCAATCCAGGTTATAGGACTGCTTGGTCACCGGGCTGCTGGCGGTGATATCTGCGTGGTATACCGCCGTCACCGTGGGATCTTTCGAGCGCATGGTGTAGCTAGCCTGCATCGCGGCATCGAAGACCGCGGCGGCGAATTCGCAGGAAGTCGCATCGCCGGCGTCGATGGAATCGCCAGACGAGGACGTCCCGCAGTAGCCGCCAATCTGGCCCGCGTTGATGTTGTGGTTGCCGCCGGCCGGCGGAGCAGGCTGCTCCGGTTCAGCTTCTTTGGTGACCGTTTCGGTGCGGGGTTGTTTCGTGTCCTTCTCCGAGCCGGATTCTTCTTCGGCTTCGCCCGCGGCGGAGCTATTGTCCTGTGCGGTGGAGAAGGCCGGCTCATTCGCCGGCGCGGAGTTGTTATTCGAATCGGAGCCGGAGCCGCAGGCGCTCACGGTGAGGCCAGCGGCGAGAAGGATGGACGCTACGGGGAATAAAGAAGGGCGCTGCATAGGGATACTGTAGCGCCCTTTGGGGTGTGGTGTGGGGGTTACCGCTCGATGCGCGCGGGTGGAACCGGGGCGCCCTCGGGCGGTAGCACCTTGGGATAGTTCTTGGCGGTGCCGGAAGAAGTGGCAGCCGCGGTTGCGCCCTCGGGGGCACCGGCAGCGCTGGTGGGCGCAGGGCGGTGAGGGGAGGGGTCCCAGTGGGCGTCGACAAGCGTGCGCTGGCAAACCCAGCCCAAGGCCAAGATGGCCAGCGCGATAAGGGCAATGAAGAATAGGCCCAGAGCGCCGTCGGCGTGGATGGACCAGCCCAGCAGCAGGCCGAGCCAGCCAAAGTCGGCATCGCCGAAGGTGGTATTTGCGGAGCCGAAGGAACCCAGGACGCTGAGGAGGAACGCCGGCAGGAAGGTAATGATGAGGCCGTTGACAAAGGCGCCGAGTGCCGCGCCGCGGCGACCACCGGTGGCATTGCCGTAAACGCCGGCCGCACCACCGGTAAAGAAGTGCGGCACGAGGCCCGGCAGAATCAGGGCAACGCCAAAGGCTGGGTTGAGCCAGGTGGAAAGGACGGCAAGGCCCACCAGACCGCCCACGAAGGAAGAAATGAAGCCGATGAGTACTGCATTCTGGGCATAAGGGAAGACGATGGGCGCATCCAGTGCGGGAATCGCGCCGGGCACGACCTTGGCCGCGATGCCCTGGAACGCGGGCACGAGCTCGCCCAAAATGGTGCGCACGCCAAAGAGGATAACGGCCACGGCCACGCCGAACTGAAGGCCCTGGGTGACGGACTGCATCAAGAAATTGCCCACATTGGTGGCGCCGTCAGGGAAGGCGGTAAAGGCTTCTTCCGAACCGGCGCGGGCAATGAACAGCACAGCCAGCACCACGTACATCAACGCCATGGAAAGCGCGGTTGCCACCATAGAATCGCGCAAGAAGCGCAGGCCTTCTGGCAGCTTCAGGTCTTCAGTAGAGGGCGACATTTTCTTTCCCTTGCCGCCTACCAGCTTGCCGACGCCGCCCGCAGCCAAGTACCCCACAGTGCCGAAGTGTCCGATGGCAACGGAGTCATCGCCGGTAATCCGGCGGGTAAACGGGTGCGCAATGGCTGGGAGCGAGACCATAAGGATGCCGAGCAGAGCCGCGCCAAAGGCGATGACGACCCAGGATGAGTACCCGGCAGGGGCGAGCACCATGGTGAGAAGTGTAGCCATGAAAAGGACGTGGTGACCGGTAAGGAACACGTAGCTCATGGGCGTGAAGCGGGCGAGGAGCAGGGAGACCACAAAGCCGAGGATCATAATCCAGGCGACCTGGCTGCCGAACTGGTCTTGGGCAATGCCTACGATCGCCTCATTGGTCGGGACCACGCCTTGCGCGCCGGTGGCACCCGTAATCATGGCGCCGAGCGGTTCGAGCGAATCGGTGACGAGTCCGGCGCCGGCACCAATGAGCAAGAAGCCAAGCGTGGCCTTGATGGCGCCACCGATGGTTTTGCCAGTGCCGCGCCCCATCGCGGCCAAGCCGACCGCGGTGATGATGCCAATGAGGAATGCCGGGACGGAGAGAATCTCATTGACAAGGAAGTTTGCTATAGCAAGAAGAAAATCCATGAGGATGCTCCTTAGATGTCATAGAGCTCGCGCAGAGCCCCATCGATTTCAGGCATAGAGGTGAAGTCTTGGATGACGTAGACGGGAACGCCTACATCGCCAAGCGTTGCCGCGATTTCGCCGGAGGTGAGGAGGAAATCCGCCTCGCTCGCACGACCCTTGGCGGAGATGGTGTCCGTGGCTTCTACATTCAGGTACGGTCCCCAGCCCCATTCATCGAGAACCTGCTCGAGCGTGTTCTTAAGGAACAGCGAGGTTCCCAGGCCGTTGCCGCAGACCGTGAGGATCTTTCCCTTGGATGCGACAGAATCTGCAGCCGTGTGCTTTGCTTCTTGGGGCTCGGATGCTGCCTGCGGTCTTGCCGCCGGCAGCTTCTTGCTCGAGGTCGATGCGGTGAGAACCGCGCGCAGTTCCTCTTCGGATTCCGCCCGATTGAGCTCGTCGCGCTTGGTGGCTAGCAGCTTTGCCAGCTGCTTCATCGCCTGCAGGTGCTCGGAGTCATTGCGCGCTGCGAAAGCTACGACCAGGTCGACGGGATCGTTAGAGTCATGGCCGAATTCCACCGGACTATCCAGCCGTACCCACGACAGGGAGGTTTCCTTCACCGCCTCTGACGGCCGCGCGTGCGCGAATGCGAAGCCAGGAGCAACCACAATGTAGGGGCCCGTTTCTTCCACGGAGTGCACCATTGCCTCGGTGTAGTCCGCGGTGATTGTGCCTGCTTCTTCCAGCAGCGAGCCCGCGAGCCGGATGGCCTGCCTCCAGTTATCTGCGGCGCCGTGCAGCTCCACCGCGCCGGGCACCAAAAGGGAATCTAGTGTCGCCATATGTATCTCCCATCACAGAAATAGTGACATCGGGGTGAATGTCACTGATGATTCTATGCTGTGGAGAAACCGGAGGTAAAAGCAGGGGTAACGTTTGCATAGGGGAGGGTTGGACCAGCCCTAGGGCACTCCATTGGGCTGTGGGAACTGCTGAGTTTGCTGCAGAGTAAGGAGCGGCCATGTGCGGCCAGACAGAGCCGGGGCGTGAAAATGGTTCGATCTCACTTCAGGCCTTGTATTTCAGCGGGCTTCGGCTTCTGCAGTAGCCAGAACGGGAGAGTTACTCGCGTTGAGTACGGGCAGTTAATCGAGCTCGAAAGTTTGGCGGCCGATTTCGTCTTGGCTGAAGGACTTAGACGCGACAAGGTCCACAGGTGTGGTTAAATCATCGAGCTCGTAGGCTATTGTTCCGGCGACAGTTCCTCCCTTTTTAATCTGCTCAAGCTGAGTATCGGAAGTTTCAGGATCAAAATAGGAACCGAGGTCGAGCTCGTTTACCTTATTCGGATCATTGTCTTGAATGGCGGTGAAGTACACGACGAAGTCAGTGGTGGTTAGGGTTTCATCCGTTTTGTTCGTTACGTCATAGTTAAAGACGAGAAGTGGCTTTTCACCTATTTCGTTACCGGGCTCACCGGGTTGAACAACACGGTGATCGGTAATTTCGAACTTGGCGGCTGGAACATCCAGGACTCCGTCTTTGAAGGATTGGCTGAAATCTGTGCTCTTTAGCTCTTTAACGGTTGTCGGATCATCCTTCACCTTTTTCATGTGCGTGGTGAATTCCTTATCTTCAATCGCGACCTTGAAAGTTAAGGAGTCGTCATCGATAGAGAAATCTTTCTTATCGGAAGAAGCGGCCATCCACTCAGAGGCGGTGGCAACGGTATCGCGGTTTGAGCTAACGGTCTCACCGGATGCAGCGGCTTGAGCGTCAAAGGTGCCAATCCAGTAGATCATGCGATTTTCGCCGTTGTCCATGACCCATTCGATAGTGATGACGTCATCGGTGATGCTGGCTTCCATCCAGCCCTCTTCAGAAGCGCTGTCCTCTTGCTTCCACGTTCCAATTGCGGACTTCGCATCGGCCTGTGCACCGGACGCGGAATTATTGGAGTCGCTTGCCTTTGGGTTGTCACTACCGCTATCTGAGCAGGAAGTAAGCGTGATTGCAGAGACGAGAACGAGAGAAGAGAGTAGTTTGCGCATAAATAATGTCTACCCTCAGGGGGTAGAAAACGGACAAATACTCAAAAGGGTAGGGGGCAAATTGGTCTTTGGCCGCTCTTTGACTAATCTTCTGAGGGCAGAGAATCGCCCTAGTGGGCGGTGCAATCTGTGTGGGGCTATAGCTCAGTCGGTTAGAGCTACGGACTCATAATCCGTTGGTCGCGGGTTCGAGCCCCGCTGGCCCCACGGTGAGAGAGGCGTCGGCAAGCAAGGCCGGCGCCTTTTCTCGTGCCTGGCTGCGCATATGGGTGTGCTAATTGCGCGGTGGCGGGCGGTGAAGTCTAATAACCATATGGTTGAAGTGGATCCACTCATTGAATCTCTCTACCGCTGGTCCGATATCAGCGGCGTGCTGCTGATGGGAATCATCGGCGGCACCATGGCGCGCAAGCGCGGCTATGACATCATCGGCTTTTTCTTCATCGCGATGTTTTCTTCCCTGGGCGGCGGCATGGTGCGCGACGTGCTCATCAACCGCGGCACCGTGGCGGCCATGAGCCAGCCGGAGTACCTCTACCTGGCCTTTGCCGGCGCGCTCATTGCCCGCTTTGTCTACTTCAAGGGCAAGACCTGGGATTATCTGCAAGCGCATGGCGACGCCGTCGTGTCCGGCCTCTGGGCCGCTACCGGCGCCGTGAAGGCCATTACTTATGGGCTGCCGCTTATCCCGTGCATCATGATGGGCGTGTTTACCGCCACGGGCGGGTCCATGATTCGTGACATCGTCATGGGGCGGGAGCCTAGCGTCTTTGGCGATAACCAGCCGACGGTCATCCCGGCCGTGGCCTGCGCCATCATCGTCTTGGTGGGCCACCACTATGACATGATGGCCGTGGGCATGATTATCGGACCGCTGGTCTCCATCTTCTTGGCGCTACTGGGCATCTGGGCCGGCTGGCGCGTGCCGGCCTACCAGGAATGGGCGCCGATTAATGACACCGCTGCCCAAGTGAAGGTGCTGGCCAAGAAGGCCGAGAATAAGAG
This sequence comes from Corynebacterium sp. MSK195, assembly GCF_030228885.1. Taxonomy (NCBI): domain Bacteria; kingdom Bacillati; phylum Actinomycetota; class Actinomycetes; order Mycobacteriales; family Corynebacteriaceae; genus Corynebacterium; species Corynebacterium sp. MSK195. The sequence goes on from NZ_JASPGT010000001.1 coordinate 36,210, forward strand.
CCGCGCGGTGGGCCGCCGCTTGGAGCCGCACCGCGTGCGCTCGTGGCGCCACCGCCAGATGGAGGCCGCACTGCAGCGCCGCATCGAAAAGGAAGTGCGCTCGGGCAAGCGTCGCAAAGAGGCCGCCGCGGAGGCCAGCGAGTTTATGGAGTCGTTTGAATCGGACGTCGATCAGCTCAGCGCCCAGACCGCGGAGACCGAAAACACCGACTTTGGTGTGGACCTTAGCGGTGACTCCTATGAGGCGGAAGAGCAGGCCTCCCACGAGGAATCGCAGCGCCTGCTGGATACCATTTTGGAAGATGACAAGCTTACCGATGAGCTCATTGACCGTCTCATGAAGCGTTATAACTCCCGCGACTAGGGGCCGGGCAATCCGCGCTCGATCCATCGGGTGCTTGCACGGTTGCTGGCAGCCAACTGGCATCTGGTTTTCAGGCACGCGGCCTAATCTAGAGGCATGAATCTGAAGTATTACTTCTACGAGCTATGGAGCCTCTTTGTTGACCATGGCTTGCCGCTTATCGCGCTATTGCTGATAGGCATTTTGATCCCGCGCATCGGCAGGCTGGCCATCCGCATCATGGAGCACCGCCTTGATGAAGAGGAAGAAGCCACCAAGGCGCGCTTGGCGCTGACCGGTGCGCTGGTCTACATCGTGCAGGCAGCAGCGTACTTCCTCATCATCTGGGCCGCGCTGACCAATCTCGGCGTGCCAGCGGTAGGTGCGGCGGTGCCGGCGACGATAGTCTCGGCCGCCGTGGGCTTTGGCGCCCAGTCCATCATTGCGGACTTTCTCTCCGGCTTTTTCATCCTTTCGGAAAAGCAATTTGGCGTGGGCGATTACGTCAGTTTCGATGGCGTGACTGACGTGGAAGGCACCGTGGTGATGCTGACCCTGCGCACCACCAAGGTGCGCACACCCACCGGCGAGCTGGTCACCGTGCCCAATAGCTCGGCCGGCGCGGTCACCAACTACTCCCAGGAGTGGTCGCGCGCCGTGGTCAACTTTGATGTGCCGGTGCAAGAAGGCGAGACCCTGCCGGAAATCACGCGCCGGGTGCGCACGATTTCCAAGCAAGCCATCCAAGAACCGTCCATCGCCGTGGACGTCAATGGCGAGCTCGAGGTTCTACCGGCCACCCAGTTGGTTGCCCCGCAGGCCGCCGGACAGTCTTGGCACGTGACCTACCGCGTATTGGTTACCGTAAACCCCGCCCGCCAGTGGGCAGTGGAGCGCGCCATCCGCTCCGCGCTGCTTTCCGAGTTCTGGGATCACTACAACGTGGCCGACTTGGACGAAATCCAGAGCCCGCTTCTTCCGGTGGGCGACAATGCTGCGGCACAAGAATCCGTCAAGGATGCCTCCGCGGCAGGGGAGGGATCGCGCCCTGATCCCCAGCCGGAGCACCAGTCGCCCGAGGTGGACGGCCCGGATAGCGATGGCCCCGGAAAGCCCGCGCTGCCGGATGAGGAGGACCACGAGCCCGAGCCCACCCAAGGCATCTGGCGCGCGCTGGAGACTAATTCCAAGTTCCAGAAGATCGCCACCATTGGCGGCCGGGTCCGCGCCTCTACCACGGGCCTCATCCTGGCTCTGCTCGTCGTCGGCGCCTTGGCCCTGGCCTCAAGCAATCCCGAAAATGCGGATGCGGGCTGGCTTTCGCCCGAGCATTGGCGTGATAGCGGCGCGGAGGCCTCTTCCTCGCAGCTTTCCGACGCCCCCTCCACCAACCCCACCCCCGAAACCACCGAGACCGGCACGCAGTCCGAGCCGACGGAAGACAGCTCTGCTCCCACGGAGACCGCCAACCCGCAAGGCTCTAATGGCGCTGGCGCGACCGATACGCCTGCCGGCAGCGGTGGTGGCGGCGGTGGCCAGGAAACTGGCGCTACTGGTAATGCCTCGCCCGCCCCGAGCGCCGCCAACGGCGCAGATAACGCCGGGACCGATTCCGGCAACGGTGCCGGCACTGCGCCCACTGCCGGAAGCGACGCTGGCGATGGCACCCAAGCGTCCGGAACCGCCGGCAGCACCGGCCAAGAGATCCCGGCAGAGCCGCGCTAGTAAGGCTTCTACAGTGAGCCGGTCTGTCCAGCGCTCATTATTGGGTGAGTAAAGCTGGCATACACGCTGGTGTCATTATCCTTTTGACAGTGGTGAAATAGTGCAGCCTGGCTGCGCGTTGCACTGGGCATGACTTCACTTTTCGAACCACTGGAACTTGGCCGATTCAAGCTAGATAACCGCGTCACCATGGCGGCACTGACCCGCCAGCGTGCAGGCGAAAGTGGTGTCCCTACCGAGCTGCACCAGAAGTATTACTCGCAGCGTGCGACGGCTGGTCTGGTGGTTACGGAGGGAACCTTCCCGGCGTGGACCAACCGCGCGTTCCCGGGCCAGGCAGGCATTGTCACCGACGAGCAGGCAGAAGGCTGGCGCGCCGTCGCAGACCGCGTGCATGAGGAAGGCGGCACCCTGTTCATGCAGATCATGCACGGCGGCCGCACGAGCCACCCGGACCTGATTGACGGTGCGAACCCGGAGGCGCCGAGCGCCTTCGATTGGGGCGGAACCGTGCGTGGCTTCGCTGGCAAGATGGACGCGCCGGTGCCGCGCGAGCTGAAGAAGGAAGAGCTCCCGCGCATCGTGGATGAATTCCGCCAGGGTGCGCGCCGGGCTATTGATGCTGGTGTTGACGGCGTGGAGATCCACGGCGCCAATGGCTACCTGCTGCATGAGTTTATGGCGCCGTCGGCCAATAAGCGCGAGGATGAATTCGGCGGCAGCCCGGAAAATCGCTGGCGCCTGCCAGAGATGGTCATCCGCGCCGTGGTGGAGGAAATCGGTGCCGACCGCGTGGGCGTGCGTTTCTCCCCGGCACACAACGTGCAGGGTGTTATCGAAGACGACCAGGAAGACATGCTGGCCACCTACGGCGGTCTGCTCGATGCCCTGGCACCGCTGAACCTGGCCTATGTATCCCTGCTGCATGGCGAGCCGGACAGCGAGCTCATCGCCACGCTGGCACAGAAGGCACGTGCTAACGGTGTGACCAAGGTGCTCATGAATGATGGTTTCCCCACGATTACCTCCAAGGAGGATGCCCAGCGCGAAATCGAGCTGGACTACGTGGACGCCGCAGTGGTGGGCCGCCAGCTTATCGCTAACCCGGACCTGGTGCGCCGCTGGCGCGAGGGCCTCGAGCTTAACGAGCCGGACCAGGATACGTTCTACCTGGGCGGCGAGCGCGGCTACATCGACTATGAGTATGCCGCGGACTAGGGAAGAATCCGCGGCACCAAAGGGGGCCCGACAGGCGGGCGAGTGATAGGTAGTGAAATTCCCCAGAGAGGGTCTTTCACTATCTCTATCGAAGGTGTACTACTCGTTCGTTAACACCGAGTACCTGTCATGTGACAGAACTTACAACTACTTGGTGTAGCCCTCACCCGGGCGCCAGGTCATGGTCACGGCCTCGCGCACCGGGGACTTGGCGGTGAGCAGGTTATCCACGCGCAACCAGTGCATTTCCGCCGAATCCGGGCGCACGGTGACATAGCTGTAGCCGTGGTGGTCCAGATCCACGTGGCGGGTGTGCGGGTTGGCGCCCATCAAGTAGCGCTCGGCCAGCTTGGACAGCTCATTGCCCTCCGGCAGCTTCAGCTGCTCGTTCACGTTGGGCGCAGACACGGAGGCGCAGACCATCTCGGCGCCAAAGATGCGGCCATCCTTGCTGATATTGTGCGCCCACTCGGAGTGGATATCGCCGGTGACAAAGAGGGTGTGGGAGTCGTGCTTTGAGAGGGCGTCGATAAGCAAGCGGCGCTCCGCCGAGTAGCCATCCCACTGGTCGCCGTTGACCGGAATGCCGGTGATATTGGAAGACAGCGAGGATGAAACCGGCTTGGTCTTGTCATCTTGTTGCAGGGTAGCCAGGTTCATGGGGGAGAACATGACGGAATTGCCCAGCATATTCCACTTGGCAGAAGAGGTCTCAATCTTATTGAGAAGCCAGTTGTACTGCTCAGAGCCGAGCATCGTGCGGCCTTCGGCGGCCATCTTGCGCGGGCCAAAGCGCACCTGCTCATCGCGGTAGGTGCGCAGGTCCATCATGGTCAGCTCCACCAGATCGCCGAAGGTCAGGCTGCGGTAGAGGTGGCCCTGCTCGGACGGGTTGGTCGCACGCACCGGCATCCATTCGAAGTAGGCCTGCATCGCGGCGTTGCGGCGGTCCAGGAAGGCTCCTTCCTCGCCTTCGGTGTGGTTCTCGGCGCCCTCGCGCCAGTTATCGTTGGCCACCTCGTGGTCATCCCACACCACAACCCACGGCAACGCGCCGTGTGCGGCCTGCAGGTTCTCATCGGTGCGGTAGCGTCCGAAGCGGATGCGGTAATCCTCCAGCGTGATAATCTCGTGCGCCGGGTGATGCAGGCGCACCGGGCCGTAGCCGGAGTATTCGCGCTGCGGATACTCGTAGATATAGTCGCCCAAGAAAATCATGTAATCCAGCTGGTCCGCGCGGCCGCGCTGGGCAATATCGCCATAGGCATTGAAGAAGCCGGACTCCCAGTTAGCGCAGCTAGCCACGCCGAAGGTGAGCTCCTCCGGGGAGGCGCTCAGCGCCGGGGCGGTCTTGGTGCGGCCGATGGGCGAGTACTTATCCTGCGCTTTAAAGCGGAAGAAGTACACGGTCTCCGGCTCCAGGCCATGCGGGTCCACGTGCACGGTGTGATCCTGGCGGGCGTCGGTGGTTACTTCGCCCCGCTTGACGACGTCCCCAAAGCCCTCATCCTTGGCAATTTCCCACTCCACCCGGGTGGCCTCGCCTAGGCCGGAGCCCGGCATGGCGTCGGCATCCGGGGTCACGCGGGTCCACAGGATGACCGAGTCCGGAATCGGGTCACCCGAGGCCACACCGTGGAGGAAGGGCCGCTCGCCCAGCTTCGGCTCCACCATGTGTTGCTCCACGCGCGGCGAGAGGCTGCTTTGTGCGTTGGCGGCTGCACCGGACAGAGCGATGGCGGCACCGGCCGTGCCCGAGGTCTGCAGGAATCGGCGGCGGTTAACTGCGCTGCCCGTGTTCTTGGAATTATTAGACATGGTTGAAAGTTTTCTCATGTCTATTGGGTGTGCAACCGTTTCCGGCCCGATTCCATAAAATGTTCTTGTTGTTTTAACCGATGGTTTACTTGGGCGGCCTCCAGTGGGCCTGACGCGTCTGGCGGTTGGCCGGTTTCGAGGGGCTTTCGCCGGCAGCTGTGGCTTAGGTCCATTCTGATCGGGCTGATTTGAGGCCTTTAGGGCTGAATTGAGGGGTCCATTCGCTCAGATCAGCCCGATCACCTTGGACCTAAGACGGGCGGGACCCAGTAGGCCAATGGAGTGACCGGCTCGAAAAGGCGCGCCCAAAGCGGTCCAGTCCTTCCGAGTGCGGCTCAGTAGGCTAGAGGGTATGAGTGAATTTAGCCAAATTAGCCAGTGGCCCGCGGATACGGTGGCCGGAGCCTTGCTGCACCGTGGCGAGGTGCAAGAAACGGTGGGGGATACCGCCCGTGAGTTTCCGGTGGCATCGGTAACCAAGCTGGTCGCAGCGTACGGCGTGATGCTGGCCGTGGAAGAAGGAGCCGTGGAGCTAGAGCAGCCCGCCGGCCCGGAGGGCTCCACGCTCGAGCACCTGCTTGCACACGCCTCTGGCGTTTCCTTTGATTCCCGGGAGTCGCAGAAGCCGGTGGGCGAGCGCCGCATCTATTCCTCGGCCGGTTATGAATGGGCCGCGGATACCGTGGCCGAAGCTACGGGCATGGATTTTTCCGAGTACCTGCGCGAAGGCATTTTGGCCCCGCTGGGTATGGAGTCCACCCGGCTGGAAGGCTCGGCCGGGCACGGTTTGGTTTCCACAGTGGAGGACCTCGCGGCCTTTGCTGCGGAAGTTCAGCACCCACAACTCCTGCACCCCTCCACCGTGGCCGACATGCGCCGCGTTCACTTCGACGGATTGCGCGGCATCGTTCCGGGCTACGGCAGCTTCAAAGACTGCACCTGGGGCCTAGGCTTTGAAATCCGCGGAGATAAGGATCACTGGATGGGCGCCTTGCCTGCCGACGCCGTCGGTCACTTCGGCATGTCCGGCACCTACCTTTGGGTCGCCGGCGACTATGCCATGGTTGCGCTCACAAACCGCGACTTTGGTGAGTGGTGCAAGCCGCTCTGGCACGATACGAATACCGCCATCTGGAACTCTTTGTAATCTGCCCGCTTCGGCGGAACGAGCGCCTTCCACTGGGGGAAGTGGAGCGGTGGAAGGCTCCCCCGTGGGGCGGGGAGAAGTCGGGGAATTTCGTGCGAAAGGGGGCCATCCAGCGCGGGAAACTGGCGTGAGCGCACGGGCGGCGGTTGCGTGAGATCCTAGTTGCGCTTTCCCGTGCGTGAGCAGGGCTTCTGCTCCCTGCCGTCAAGGAAGACCAGAATCTTCTCAGCAAACTCCAAAATTCACATTTGTAACAGTAGTTTCACCTGCAACTTTAGCCCCAGTCTGTACCTGGGGTTGAGGTTTAGTGAATGGGGGTTGAAGTGAAAGTTGAGGGTTGTAGGGAGGGGTGTGACTCAGGAAAATTGTGAGCAGACGCATCAGACAGTTCGTTGGGGAAGACGAAGCTCGTCTTGCATCGCGCCGGGCCGGCAGGCCTCGTGCGGTGGTGATCTATGTCGAGGGAGAATCGGCTATGAATACGTGCGTTAACCCTGCGCCGGTTGAACAGCCGGCCTCCACCTCCACGTGGCCCTCCGTCAACGGCGGCGCCACCGTGGTCACCGGTGTGCTCAAGATTTCCGGGATGCCGCGCAAGCTGCGCTCGGAGATTGAACACGCCATGGATCGGTGCATCCGTACCGAGTCGGAATTTATCATTCCGGGCGATGACCCACTGACCGCTCAGTGGTGCACTCGTTGGTTCCGGGATGGGCTTTCCGTAGCGGCGCTTGCCCAGGGCGGGAGCGCCTGCGCCAACGCGGGCGGCGGTATTGGCTGTCACCAGGTGCTTACCGGCACCCGCGAGGAGCTGGACGCGCTTGATTGCGTTGTGCGCTACCTCGCGCAGCGCCACGGCTTTACTGCTGCCGTGCGCCTGCCGTAGAAGGCGCAAAAAGGGGTTGGACCAGCTGCTGCTGGCCAACCCCTTTGCTTCTGCCGCCGGATGGTGCGATTAGGAAAGAACTATTCCGTCTCTGCGAAAGGATCCAGGATCTTCTCTGGCAGCTCCGCCACGGACTTGAGCACGGCCGACGGGCGGTACGGGTAGCGGGAAATTTCTCGGTCATCGGAGATGCCGGAGCGCACCAGGACCGTGCGCATGCCGGCCTCAAGGCCCGCCTTGACGTCTGTATCCATGCGGTCACCAATCATGACCGTGTGCTCCGAGTGAGCACCAATATGATTGAGCGCCGAGCGCATCATGACCGGGTTAGGCTTGCCCACGTAATAAGGCTCGCGGTTGGTGGCGGCGGTAATCAGCGCAGCTACGGCGCCGGTAGCCGGAAGTACGCCCGTGGGGGCAGGGCCGGTGACATCCGGGTTGGTGGCAATAAAGCGTGCACCATCGCGGATGAGGTTAATGGCGGTGGTAATCGCCTCAAAGGAGTATGTGCGGGTCTCACCAAGCACCACGAAGTCCGGGTCATCGTTGGTGAGGATCCAGCCTGCCTCGTGCATGGCGGTGGTCAGGCCGGATTCGCCCACCACATAGGCCTTGCTGGAGCTTACCTGGCTGGAAAGAAAGTTCGCGGTAGCGGTAGCGGAGGTCCAGATGCGTTCTGCCGGAATATCCAGGCCAGTAGTGCGCAGGCGGGCAGATAGGTCCCGCGGGGTAGACATGGAGTTATTGGTCAGCACCATGTACTCGATGTCATTGTCTTTAAGTGCCTGGATAAATTTATCCGCGCCAGGGATCATCTCACCTTCTTTGATGAGCACGCCGTCCATATCGGATAGATAAGAAATCATTGGTGATCCTCCACATACTCGGCGATATCGCCGATGGTTTCGCTGTTGAGCATCGTCTCCTCAGAAAAACGCACCTGGAAGGCTTCTTCCGCGCGCACGGTGAGCTCCACCAGATCGAGCGACTCCACGCCGATATCCTTCAGGCGGGTCTCGCGGCCCAAGTCTTCCTCGGTCCCGGTGACCTTGTGGATGAGTGCGATGAGCTGGCTAAGAGTATCTCGCTCCGGCTCCTTATCCGGCGCACTCGCATTGAACTTTGCCTGCAATTGGGCACTGAGGTCGTTTGCCATGCCCACCAGTCTAGTATTGATCCCGTTATGGCATTGAGAAAACGTTCTTCCGTTGTGGCGCGTAGTTGGCTCAAGCGCCTGCGCCCCTCGCACCGCGCCGAGCTAGAAAAGCTTTATGGCGGATTGCATGATCCCTCTACCGAGCCGGGGCTTACCCACATCAGCGCGTCCGGCACCGTGGACCACGATGGCCTAGACATCGCCTGGTATGAAGTAGGCCAGCAGGACGCCCCGGTGACGGTGGTCTTCATCCACGGCTATTGCCTGTCCTCAGAAGCCTATTATGACCAGGCCAATTACCTGCGCGGCCGCAATGCCCGCGCACTCTTGGTGGACCTGCGTGGGCATGGGCAATCCTCCACGGTCGCCCCAGGAGAGTGCACCGTTGACGCGGCTGCCGACGACGTCCTAGCCGTCATCCGCGAGCGCGCTCCCCACGGCAATTTGGTCATCGTGGGCCATTCCCTGGGCGGCATGGTTGCCTTGAACCTCATCCGGCGTGCTCCGGCCGAGGTGTATGAGCGCATCAAGGGCGCGTTGCTGATTTCTACCTCTATGCGTCGCTTTGCGGCCAAGGGCGTGGCCCAGATTTTGCAATCCAAGTCCCTGCACGCGCTCTACCGCCTGTGCCTGCGCCTGCCCGGGCGCGTCGATAGCGCCCGCTTTGAGGTTGCCCGCTTTATCGCGCCGCTTTTCGCCGTGACCCTAGCCGGCTTTCCCCAGATGGAGAAGCTGCAGTTCCACGTTGCCATGCTTCTCGATACCCCCTTGGCCTCCTACTCCGGTTTCTTCGATGATCTTCTGGAACACGCCGAGTATGGTGCCGCAGAACGACTGGCAAAACTCCACGGTGAAGTAGTGGTGGGCACCGCCGATATCGTGACCCCGCGTTCGCAATCGGAAGTGCTCTGTGAGAATTGGCCAACCGCGAGCCTGCAAACGGTGGGAGGCTCCGGGCACATGGTGATTCTCGAAGACCCTGAGGCTATCTCCGCGGCCCTCGGCCGCGTTCTCGACGCGGTGTAGGCAGGCTTCTCGAAGGAGCCTCTCGAGGCACGCAAAAGGCGCCGCGGCGGGAAGCCGGCGGCGCCTTACTTGTAACGCATTGGTGCGGTTCTAGCTCGCACCAATGCGGGGATTAGTCCTCGATGTGGGTGGTAGCGGTCGGATCATCCAGCTTGAGATCCTTGGCTGCCTTCTCCACAACGGAGCGCTCAATCTTGCCCTCGCGAGCCAGGCCATCGAGTACGGCGACGACGATGGACTCGGCATCGATGTTGAAGTAGCGGCGTGCGCCTTCGCGAGTATCAGAGAAGCCGAAGCCATCCGCACCCAAGGTGATGTAGGTACCTGGGACGTACGGGCGGATCTGCTCCTGCAGCTCGGTGGTGAAGTCAGAGACGCCAACGAACGGACCCTCGTAGCCCTTGAGCTGGGAGGTAGCAAATGCCTCGGTCGGCTCCTCACCCTTGCGCAGGGCCTCCTTGTTGCGGCGGGCACCGTCGCGGGCCAGCTCGTTCCAGGAGGTGACGGAGAAGATGGAGGCCTTGACATCGAAGTCGTCGGCAAGCAGCTGCTGCGCGCGCAGCGCCTCGTGCACGCCCACGCCGGAAGCCAAGATATTGGCAGCAATGGAGCCGCCCTCAGCGGTGTTGAAGTGGTAGATGCCCTTGTGCAGGCCCTCCACGTCCAAGTCCTCCGGCTCGGCCGGCTGGTGCACCGGCTCGTTGTAGACGGTGAGGTAGTACATGATGGCCTCATGGTCCTTGCCGTACATGCGCTCAATACCGCGGGTGACCAGGTGCGCCACCTCGTAGCCGAAGGCCGGGTCATAAGAAACCACGGCCGGGTTGGTAGCGGCCAGGACAGGGGAGTGGCCGTCCATGTGCTGCAGGCCCTCACCGGTCAGGGTGGTGCGGCCGGCGGTAGCGCCGATAATGAAGCCGCGGCCCATCTGGTCACCAGCCGCCCAGAAGGCATCGCCGGTGCGCTGGAAGCCGAACATCGAGTAGAAGATGTACAGCGGAATCATGGCCTCGCCCTGGGTGGCATAGGACGTAGCTGCCGCGGTGAAGGAGGCAGCGGCGCCGGCCTCAGAAATGCCCTCGTGCATGATCTGGCCGTCGGTGGCCTCGCGGTAGGAGAGCATCAGGTCATGGTCAACCGGCACGTAGTTCTGGCCGCGCGGGTTCCAGATCTTCATGGTGGGGAACCAGGAGTCCATACCAAAGGTGCGGGCCTCGTCCGGAATGATCGGCACAACGCGCTTGCCCAGCTCCTTGTTGCGCATGATCTCCTTGAAGGTGCGCACCAGGGCCATGGTGGTGGCTACTTCCTGCTTGCCGGAGCCCTTGCGCACGGAGCGCAGCTTATCCAGCGCAGGTGCCTCAAGCGGGGTGAAGTCCTCACGGCGCTCCGGCAGGAAGCCGCCGAGCTCTTTACGACGCTCCAGCATGTACTTGATCTCCGGGGAATCCTTGCCCGGGTGGTAGTACGGCGGCAGGTACGGATCCTTCTCCAGCTCCGCATCGGAGAACGGAATCTCCTGCTTATCGCGGAAGCGCTTCAGATCATCCAGGGTCAGCTTCTTCATCTGGTGGGTAGCGTTGCGGCCCTCGAAGTTGTGGCCCAAGCCGTAGCCCTTAATGGTGTGCGCCAGGATGACGGTTGGCTTGCCGGTGCCCTTGTTCTCCAGCGCGCGAGCGTAGGCAGCGTAGACCTTGCGGTAATCGTGGCCGCCACGGCGCAGTGCCCAAATCTCATCATCGGACATGTCTTCTACCAGCTTGGCCGTGCGCTCATCGCGGCCGAAGAAGTGCTCACGCACATAGGCGCCATCATTCGCCTTAAAGGTCTGGTAGTCACCGTCGGAGGTGGTGTTCATGACGTTGACGAGGGCACCTTCGGTGTCCTTTTCCAGCAGCTTATCCCAGCCGCGGCCCCAAATAACCTTGATGACCTCCCAGCCAGCACCGCGGAAGAAGGACTCCAGCTCCTGGATGATCTGGGTATTGCCGCGAACCGGGCCGTCAAGGCGCTGCAGGTTGCAGTTGACCACGAAGGTGAGGTTATCCAGCTCGTAGAGGGATGCGATCTGCAGCAAACCGCGGGATTCTGGCTCGTCCATCTCGCCATCGCCCAAGAAAGCCCATACGTGCTGCTTGGAGGTGTCCTTGATGCCGCGGGTCTCCAGGTACTTATTAAAGCGTGCCTGGTAGATAGCGTTAATCGGGCCCAAGCCCATGGACACGGTGGGGAATTCCCAGAACCATGGCATCAGGCGCGGGTGCGGGTAGGACGGCAGGCCCTCGCCCTCACCGCGGGAGACCTCTTGGCGGAAGCCGTCCAGATCCTTTTCGGTCAGGCGGCCTTCCATGTATGCGCGCGCGTACATGCCTGGGGAAGCGTGGCCCTGGAAGAAGACCTGGTCGCCGCCTGAAGGATCGTCCTTGCCCTTGAAGAAGTGGTTCAGGCCGACCTCGTATAGCGGGGCGGCGCCTGCGTAGGTGGAGATGTGGCCGCCCACGCCAATGCCCGGGCGCTGTGCGCGGTGCACCATGATGGCTGCGTTCCAGCGGATCCAGCGGCGGTAGCGCTTCTCCAGCTCCTCATCACCTGGGAACTCCGGCTCCATGGTGGTGGGGATGGTGTTGACGAAGTCCGTAGACGTCAGCGACGGCACCTCAACGCGCTTCGCAGTAGCGCGCTCGAGCAGGCGCAGCATCAAGTAGCGTGCGCGCTCCGGATCGGAGTGGTCCAGCAGACCATCGAGGGAGTCCATCCACTCGCGGGTCTCTTCTGGATCATTATCGTGAAGATACGATGCAACGCCGTCGCGGATGAGGGGGAAGTTGGAGTCGCCCTGGTGGGCGTCCTTCTCGGCCATTTAAACCTCCTATTTAAGGGTCTGCACAGTTTGCCTACTAGGATACGCGCTCACAGATCCACAGTCGTTGTGAAGTCCGACTTAAGGGGACGTGCGGTACGTTACATTGCCATAACCAGTACCTTTGCAAAGTTTGTTGGGGCAAAAGAGGGTAGTTTGCTAACTCTGTGGAGCCAGCTGCGCTGGCGGCAGGGCCTGCAAAATGGGGGAATTGCGGCCCTTGGGCGGGTAAAAGGGGCCGGTGGGCGTTAAAATGCTTCTATTAAGCCGTGATTTACCCGCAGGATGCGGGCGATACGCGGACCAGACATTCACTAAAATAGGAAGGAAATGCATAGTGGCTGACGCTGCAGTCAAGCTCGGAATCAAGGAAGGGCAAATCGCCCTGGAGCTTGGTTGGGACGAGGATTGCGATACCGCAATCTCTGAATCGATCGAGGCCGTGCTCGGCGATGACTTCTTGGAAGAAGAAAATGACGAGCTGTGCGATGTAGTCCTTCTTTGGTGGCGCGAAGAAGACGGCGACCTTGTGGATGGACTGGTGGACGCGAGCCGCCCGCTGGCCGATAACGGTGCAGTCTGGCTGCTTACTCCAGGTGCCGGCAAGCCGGGAACCGTAGAGCCTGGGCTCATCTCTGAGTCTGCTCAGCTGGCAGGCCTAGTGCAGACCAAGGCGGAGCGCCTAGGCGAGTGGCAAGGCTCGTGCTTAGTGCAGCGCGGCTACACCAAGAAGTAGGGCTCTACCTGCCGATTTGTGTTGTTTTAGCAACCTGCGCTACTGTTTCTAACAGCGCAAGAGCGCATGCGGCTTTAGCTCAGCTGGAAGAGCAATTGGTTTACACCCAATAGGTCGGGGGTTCGATCCCCTCAGGCCGCACAAGACAGACCGCCTCTCGGACTCGGTTCCGAGAGGCGGTCATTTTTGTGTTGGTGGGCTTAGGCGGCTGGCAGAGTTGAGGGGGGTAAGGCCTGGGGAGCCAACTTGTGGCCACGTTATGCCCCAAGAGGGGAGGGCATAACGCATTAACGTGGCTGATTCGGGGCCTAGGCGGATGTTCAAGCAATAGCCTAGGCAGGCAGAGGACCTAGTAGCGCTCGCGGCGGCGCTTGTTCAGCTTGGCGTAGTGATCCGGCTTGGAGTCGCCGTAGCGCGAGCGATTGCGGCGGCTGGCGGCATGCGAGGAGGACGCGGCGGGAACGGCTGGGGCGGTATCGGTGGCGTCGTCAGCGGCCGCGTGGGCGTCGCGCCGGGAGGTCGCGGGGGACGGGGCTTCTACCGGTGCGGAGCTTGCACTGGAGGCGTCCGCGGGCTCGGATGGAGTTGAGGCATCGGCATCGAGGGCGGAGAGGGCTGCTTCCTCCTCGCGCAGGCGGCGGCGCTCACGGATTTCGGACCACACGAAGTAGCCCAAGCCCAGCGGGGCCATGATGCCGAAGGCAATCCACTGGTAGCCGTAGGAGAGGTGGTTGCCGCGGTCGAGCTGCGGGATAGGCATGGGGTTGAGCACGCCGGGCTGGTCGGCGGAGAGTTGGATGTAGTCGTGGGCCAAGGGGGCGTCGATAAGCGAGGCAATCTGCTCCGTATGGATGGAGTAGACCTGCTGGTAGCCCTCCTGCTTAATGGGGGCGGACTGGTGCTCGGCCTCATCGGCGCGAATCATGCCGGTAAGCGTGGTCTCGCCCGAGGGAGCATCAGGGATATCCGGCACGGCGTTGGCCTCGCCGGCCTTGACCCAGCCGCGGTTGACCAAGATGGTCAGGCCAGAATCGGTGCGGAAGGGAACCAGGGATTGGTAGGACGGGCCGGAATCGACCGGGCGCAGGCGCAGCAGCACCTCATCCTGCGGCAGGTAATGGCCGTGCAGGGTGGCGCGGGACCACTCATCGTCCTTGATGGCGCCGTTGTCATCCACGAGGTCTTCCACCGGCTGGGGGTCGGCCTCATAGGCGTGGGTGATGAGCTCGTTGCGTTCCACAATGTCATCGTCCTTGCCCAGCTGCCACGGGGCAAGGACGGTAAAAGCGAGGTAGGAAAAGGCCACGACGAACAGCAGCAGTAGAACCCAACCCGGCTTAAGGAACGTCTTTAGCATGGGGCCTAGTTTAGTCGTGGTTAGCGCGAATCCAATCCAGCAGGCCAGGCACGGCGGCCTCGATATTCTTGCGCGTGGTCTCGAAATCCGCTGTGGAACCGTAATAGGGGTCTGCCACGTCCGCGTCCTCCGGGGAGTTGGGGTCGAAGCTGCGCATCAGGCGAATCTTGTCGGGGTCGATGCCGTGCTCAATGAGGGCCTCGCGGTGGCCCTTGTCCATGGCAATGAAGAGATCAGCGTCCATGTGCTCGGCGCCTAGCTTGGCCGCGCGGTGGGAACCGCCATCGTGGCCGCCGCGGCGCAGCTCGGCAATCGCGCGCTCGTCCGCGCCCTGGCCAACATGCCAGCCGCCCAGACCGCAGGAATCTACGGTGGCGACGAGGTCTAGCATGTCCTTTTCCATTTCATCGCGCACGATGATTTCTGCCATGGGGGAGCGGCAGATATTGCCGGTGCAGACAAAGACGAGGTAAAGGCCGGAGCGGGTATCGGATTCGGTCATGCGGAAAACCCCTTCGCGCGAATAGTACTGTGGTGCGGAAGATAGGATATAGCAGTACTAACTATTCCATGAAACGAGCATAAAGGAGCACCTCTATGTCCGCTGTGAGCGTGGGCGATGTCCGCCGCGTACTCGATGAGTCCTACCCGCCGCACCTGGCGGAAAAGTGGGATGCCGTGGGGCTTATCTGCGGCGATCCGGCCGCGGAGGTAAAGCGCGTGGCCTTTGCCTTGGACTGCACCCAGGCGGTGGCCGAGCGCGCGGTGGAGCTTGGTGCGGACATGCTCGTGGTCCACCACCCGTTGCTTTTGCGCGGGGTGGAGTCCGTAGCGGCCGATACGCCCAAGGGCAAGGTAGTGCACACGCTGGTCAGCAATGGCGTGGCGCTCTTTGCGGCCCACACCAACGCGGATAAGGCGCGGCCGGGCGTCAACGACAAGCTCGCGGAGCTGGTAGGCATCAACCCCGGCCGGCCCATCGTGCCGGAGCCCCAGGGCGTGGATAAGTGGGGCGTGCACGTGCCGGTAGCCGCGGCCGAGGAGGTAAAGCAGGCGCTTTTCGACGCCGGCGCGGGCCACATCGGCGCCTACTCTCACTGCTCCTTTGATATCGCCGGCACGGGCCAATTCCAGCCGGAGGAGGGCGCTGACCCCACCGAGGGTGAGATTGGCGCGCTGCACCGCGGCGAGGAAATCCGCGTCGAGTTTGTCGCCCCAGCCGCACTTCGCTCCTCTTTGCTGAAGGCACTGCACACCGCCCACCCTTATGAGGTGCCGGCCTATGACATCACGGAAACTGCCGGCCACCAGGACCTGGACAAGGCGCTTGGCCTCGGACGCGTGGGAGAACTGCCGCAGGAGATGACCCTCCGCGAGTTCACCCAGCAGGTGGCCAATGCCCTCCCAGAGACCGCCTGGGGCATCCGCGCTGCCGGGGATCCGGAACAGAAGGTGTGGACCGTAGCTGTTTCTTCGGGCTCGGGCGATTCTTTCCTCTCCGCGGCCGCGAAGCTAGGCGTGGACGTGTATGTCACCTCGGATCTGCGCCACCACCCGGTGGATGAGCACCTGCGCGCCGGCGGCCCGGCCGTCATCGATACCGCCCACTGGGCCAGCGAATTTCCGTGGACGGCCCAGGCGCGCGATATCGTAGAGGATGCTTTAGAACTGGATACGGAAATTATTAGCCTGCGCACCGACCCGTGGACTATCTCTGCGCACCCAAAGGAGTCATAAGTGAAACTATCGCAAGAACTACAGCCGGTACTGCTGGAGCTGGCCAACCTGGAACGCTCGCAGGGCCATGGCGCTGAGAAGGAAATCCCGGAACAAGCCGAGTATGACAAGGCCAAAGAGGAGCACAAGCGCCTGCTCGATGCCTCCGGTTCTGCGCAGATGGCCGTCGATGACATGGAGACCGAAATTCTGCGCATCCAGGCCGATGAGCGCAAGCTACGCCAGCGCGAGCGCGATGATAAGCGCCAGCTCGGTGCCGCAGTGGACCCAGAAACCCGCAAGGATCTGGAGCACGACCTCTACGCTGCCAAGTCCCGCATCGCAGATCTCATGAGCGAGCTGCAGGAGGCGCATAACGAGGTGCACGCGCTGCGTTCCAATCTGGATGTCCACGGCGCGCGCGTTTCTGATTCCGAGCGCAAGCTGGAAAAGCTGCGCCGTGCGGCCGAGGCGGCTAAGGAAGCGGCCGCCAATCAAGAAGATCCGGCCGTGCGCATCGGCGAGCTGCGCGATCAACTGCCCGCCGGAGTGCTCAGCGAGTACGATACCCAGCGCGAGGAAAACGGCGTCGGCGCCGCCCAGTTCAAGGCCAACCGCGCCTGCGGCGGCTGCTTCATCGTCTTGCCGCCGGCCGAGCAAAACGCTGTGCGCAATGCCCCGGCCGATGAGCTGCCGCAGTGCGGAGATTGTGGCTCCTACCTGGTGCGCCTGGTCTAATGAAGGTCATCATCTACGCCGATGGCGGCTCCCGCGGCAACCCCGGGGTAGCCGGTTCCGGCACCGTTATCTATGACGGCAGCGGGCAGCGCATCCTGCGCGAAATTGTCTACGTGGTAGGCACCAAGTCCACCAATAACGTCGCAGAGTACAACGGCCTGCTGCGCGGCCTTGAAGCCGCCACCGAGATGGGCGCTACCGAGGTGGAATTCCACATGGATTCCAAGCTGGTGGTGGAACAAATCAACGGCCGCTGGAAGATCAAGCACCCTGATATGCAGAAGCTGGCCCTGCGCGCCCGCGAATACATCAACGGCTTTTCTTCTTTCAGCCTGGACTGGGTGCCGCGCGCCAAGAACAAGGTGGCAGACGCCCTGTCCAATGACGCCATGGATGCCGCGGCCGCCGGGCACCCGGAAGGCATCGTGGCCGGCGAAGAAGACGCCGAGTCAGCCCCAGCCGCGGAGCAGGACACCACCGCGCCGCACCCCACCGATTGGCTGGGGGACCGCGGACCTACCACCCGCTTTATCTTGCTGCGCCACGGGCAGACGGAGATGTCGGCCGCCAAGCAGTACTCCGGCCGCGCCAATCCGGGGCTTACGGAGCTTGGCCAAAAGCAGGCGCTCGCCGCTGCGCAGGCGCTTGCCGACGCCGACTTTGACGCCATCGTCTGCTCGCCCCTGCGCCGCTGCCAAGAGACCGCGGCGGCCGTGGCCAATGGCCGCGATATCGAGGTAGAGACCGTCGAAGGCCTCATCGAGGTGGACTTCGGTGCGTGGGAAGGCAAGACCGCGGCCGAGGCCCACCAGCGCGATCCGGAACTCCACGAGGAATGGCTGCACGATGCGAGCGTCGCCTGTCCGGGCGGCGAATCGCTGCAAGCGGTCAACCGTCGCGTGCGCACCACCCGCAAGGATCTCCAAGAGCGCTTTGCGGGCAAGACCGTGCTGGTGGTCAGCCACGTCAACCCAATTAAGTCCTTCATACGCCAGGCGCTCGATGCCGGCCCAGCCACCTTTGGGCACCTCTTCTTAGACCTGGCTGCCATTTCGCGGGTGGAATTTTGGGAAGGCGGCTCTATGGTGCACGGATTTAACGATGTGGGCCACCTGGCGGGCCTGCGCTAGAATAAGGAACGCGAATGAGCCGGCCGGGTGATCGCGTCGCTTCATACGGGCAGCTACGTGCTGCCGCGTGGGCGCCGAGGAAAGTCCGGACTCCACAGAGCACGGTGGTTGCTAACGGCAACCCGGGGAAACCCGCGGGCAAGTGCAACAGAAAGTAGACCGCCTCGTTCCTCCACTTGGTTTCGGCCACGTTGGAGCAGCAAGGTAAGGGTGAAACGGTGCGTTAAGAGCGCACCAGCACCGTCAGTGATGGCGGTGGCTGGGTAAACCCCACCGGGAGCAAGGCATCACGGCCCCGCCACGTTGCGGGGCCCGATCAGGCGTTTTAAGGCTGCTCGCTCGAGCCTGAAGGTAGCTGCTGGAACCAACTGGCAACGGTTGGTCTAGATGGATGTTCACCGCGCGGTGCTTCTCAGGGAGTGCCGCGGTTAGACAGAATCCGGCTTATAGGCCGACTCATTCGCCCTACTACGTTTATGGTGGTGGGCATGAAGCTCTATGCCGCCCCGCTTGATTTCCGCGCCATTGCCACAGAATTTTCGGTAGCCACCGATTTTCCGGCCGAGGTCACCGCCCAGGCCGCCCGCGCGCAGGACCGATATGCCGACTCGCGCCGCGACGCTCGCGATATTCCCTTTGTGACCCTGGATCCCGCCGGCTCCATGGACTTGGATCAGGCGGTCTACATCGAAGAGCGCGAGGGCGGATACCGCGTCTTTTATGCCATCGCGGACGTTGCTGCTTTCATCGAGCCCGGCAGCGAGCTGGAGCGCGAGTCGTTCCGCCGCGGCCAGACCATCTATCTTCCCGATGAACCCGCGCGCCTGCACCCGCCAGAGCTTTCCGAGGACCGAGCCTCGCTACTGCCTGGCACCGATAAGCCGGCCGTGTTGTGGACCTTTGACTTGGATGGCAACGGCGAGGTGGAGTCCTTCCACGTCGAGCGCGCGCTCATCTACTCCCAGGCCCGCCTGGATTATGAAGGCGCGCATGCGGATCTTGCGGCCGGCAACCTCCACCCATCTATTGCACTGCTGCCAGTGGTCGGACGGCTGCGCCAGGAATCCTCCCTGCGCCGCGAGGCCATTTCCTTGCGCCTGCCCTCCCAGCGGGTGGTGGAAAATGACGATGGCACCTTTGAGCTTGTCATCGAGCCGCGCTATGAGGTTATGGACTTTAACTCGGAGATGTCTTTGCTTGCCGGCATGTGCGCCGGGCGCCTCATGCAGGAAGCTGGCGTGGGCTTCTTGCGAACCCTGCCCGCGGCCGAGCCGGAGCACGAGCGCCAATTTCGCGCCGAGGCGCAGGCCCTAGGCTTTGCGCTTGGCGACGCCCCCATTCCCCAATTCCTCCTCACCGTCGACGCCGATTCCCCGCGCGGCATGGCCGTTATGCGCGAAGCCCAAAGCCTTTTGCGCGGAGCCGACTATGCCTGGCTAGGCGAGCAGGAGGCGCAGGTACACGCCGGAATTGGTGGCTACTATGCCCACGTCACCGCGCCGCTGCGACGCCTTTCCGATAGGTTCGCCACGGAAGTATGCCTAGCGCTGTGCGGCGGTTACGAGGTTCCCGAGTGGGTAACAGGCAGCGCCACGGAGGTCATCGGGGCAATGCGCTCGACCTCGCAGCTCGCCTCCCAAGTGGATAAGGCCTGCCTGAACCTGACGGAGGCGACAGTGCTGCGACCTCGGCTGGGTACCAATTTCTCAGCCACTGTGGTCCGCGGCGATCCGAAGCGGGACAGGGCGCGGATTTTCGTACCGGAGCCACCCGTCTTCGCCCAATGCGTGGGCGCACCGGAAACCGGCAGTGAAACCACTGTCTCGCTGGTGACGGCGGATACCGATTCGCGCGAGGTTCTTTTTGCCTGGCCGGCCGACTAGCCGGCAAGGCTCTTAGCCTTCGCCGCGGGCGGCCTCGCCTGGCTGCAGCTCGACGACGAGCAGTCCGTCTTCAGCCAAGTCAGCTGCGAAATTGTGCGCGCTTTTCGCCGGAACATAAGCGATGACCGCGTTCGAGGTGCCGGCATGCGCCGAGCGACCCGCAACAGCACCGCGAACCGTGACCAACTCGGCGAGTTTTTCTGCCGAATCCAAGCCGTAGATATTGGCCAAGGAAGACTGCGACTGCAACAGGATAGGGAAGAGCTCCGCGCCGCGGTGCGAGCGCAGGCAGCGCGCAAACTTTTCTACGCGCTCAGTTTCTTCCTCATAAAAGGCCATCCACTCCGTGGCGGCGCTGATGCTCGGGCGGCCGTCCTCGCCGTAGACCTTGTGCACGGCCTTGAGCCAGTCTAGGACGCGCTGTTGGGCGTCGGGAAGCAAGCGCAGCGAATCGGTGCCGAAGGAGTGGCACGCATCATCGATAAAGCGCTGGCGCTGGCGGATATCGGCGATGGCCCTTTCCTCCTGCGCGGAAAAATCCTCAGGCACCGCCACCGCAAAGACGGACATCTCGCGCCCCACCACATGCGGGGCGTGGGTGACCGAACCATCGGCGTAGTCCATGATGCACACGCCCTCACCCGTGCTGCGCAGCGCTGCGCTGTGGCGTGCGCGCAGTGGCGGTCGCGCTGCGAAGGCAGAAACGGCCTGTGTGCATACATCAGCCACCCGGGCCCTCAACGGTGCATCGAGATCCGCATCTGCGCCCATGAGCGCTAGCGCCACCGCGACGTCCGCAGCGGCATCCGCGCCTACACCCGCGCCCTCTGGAATATCGGAGGCGATGGTGATATCCGCACCGGCCGTCTCTCGGGAGAGCAACTGACGATTAATCATCGTGTGGACAATGCCACCTACGCGGGCCGCCAACCCACCTTGTGGTGCCGGCGGAATAACTGGCTGGCCTTCCGCATCCGTGGTGGGCTGTTGCGCCGTTGCCAGCTCTGCCAGCGCCTGCAGGCTAATCGAGTCATGGGCAGTCTCGCCCTGAGCTGGGTGGAAATGTACGGCCACCACGCCGTCGGTGCGCGGGCTTACCGCCGCTGCAGCGCGCAACTTTCCCACACACATGGCGACAATGCCGCCGAAGTGATCAATATGTTCACCAATGAGGGACCACGTTGCCGGCGCGCTGGCGGTATGCGTTGGAGCGCTGCCTGTGAGTTCGGTATGTGCTCGGGCGGCGCGCTCGGCTACGGGCTCTGCAGGCGTTGACCACAGTGGCATGGGTGCTAAAGCTCCTTTTCCAGGTTCTGGGACCAGTAGTCTTCGTTGCCCCACACACGCGGCGGTGCGTTTAAAGCAACGAACGCCCGCCACCTTTGTGCGCGGTGGCGGGGAATACGACATGGAATCGTATAAAAGAAATGTGCTGCCCCACATTCTAGCGGGCAGCGGTGAGACAGCGTAGGTAGTGTGGGCAGAAACCATATCAGCGGCAGCAGTCAGCCGGTGCCGTTGATGCAACGACTGAGAGGATAGTTTCATGAGCGATGCAGACCAGAAGTGGTTCTTTGATCCCGCCACTAAGGAAGTCAGCCAAGGCAAGACCTCTGGCTGGGAGAATCGGATGGGCCCGTATGACACCCGCGAAGAGGCAGAAAACGCCATCGAAATCGCCCAAGCCCGCAATGATGCGGCAGATGCCGCAGACGAAGAAGATGGCTGGAAGTAACTAACTCCCAGCCATCTCTTTTAAAGCCGTGTTTCCCGGCACCTACCCGGGGAGCGCGGCTACTTTAGTTTCTTGCGCAGCGGCTTAAACGCGGCCTTGATGTCTTTGAAAGACTCGGCGTAATCATCAAGGGCCTTTAGGCCAATGGTTCGCTCGCGCTGGTAAAGCAGGCCGTAGCCAAAGGTATTTTCCCCACGGCGGCGAGCGGACCCTGCCAGCTCGAGCAGCTTATCGCGCGAGGTCACGGAATCCTGGAAGTCACCGAGCACCGACTGCATCTGCTTGCAGGCTTTGTAGAGACGCTTGGTCTTGAGGTTGGTAGCAGAACCAGCTGCTTCAGCTGCATAGCGCAGCTTCTTTGCTGCCTTGCGCATATCGTGGAAATAATCCTCGCGCTCGTGCAGGGACAATTCCTGGTTATCCCAGTTCTCCACGGCCTTCTTATGGCGTTTGACCAGCTTGTTATAGGCCTTTTCAAGGTGCTGCGCCATCACGGTATCCATGTCGGCGGACTTGGCCTTGGACTTCTTTTCCTCCGGCTTGTGCTCGGACTTGTCCGCAGCAGGCGCGCTGTCCTCGCTGGATTCGGTAGGGGTAGCGGCGTCCTCTTCCGCAGAGGACGGCTCCTCCGCTTCGCTAGCTA
Source organism: Corynebacterium sp. MSK195 (assembly GCF_030228885.1). Taxonomy (NCBI): domain Bacteria; kingdom Bacillati; phylum Actinomycetota; class Actinomycetes; order Mycobacteriales; family Corynebacteriaceae; genus Corynebacterium; species Corynebacterium sp. MSK195. The sequence continues at coordinate 58,327 of NZ_JASPGT010000001.1, forward strand.
CCGGAGCGGACTCTTGTTGCTTATCGGCCGTTGGTGGATCAGCGAGAAGACGGTCCAGGGATTCCAGCAATTCGAGGTAACGCTCGGAATCCAGGGCTGCGATAACGCGGCGGTGCGCGCGGCGGTAGGCGTTTCCCATATCCTGCGCAATGTGCTCGCGGGTGGAGTCATCCAAGGTGTCAGAATCTTCGGACTCCAGCAGCTTCTGCCAGCGCTCTTCTACAACTTCCGCATCTCGAGCAACGCCCAAAATGCCGGCAAGCTCCTTGAGCTCGGCTTCGATCTTGTCGATTTCTGGGCCGACAACGATGCCATGGAAGGTCTGCAGGTGGCTGCGCAGTTCGCGGGTGGCGACACGCATCTGGTGAACCGAGTCCCACTCATCGCGGCGCACGCGCGGGTCATAATCAACTAGTTTGTCGCGGTTGGCTTGGAGTGCGGTGATGACGGCCGCGGCAGGGGAGTCTGGGTCCACATCCGGCGATACCAGGGCTGGAGGCAGCGGGGCATTGGCGTAAGAATCGCCCAAAGCGGATTTCAGCTTGGATGGGGAGGAAGAAACGCGCGCACCGGCACCGATAAGCAAGGAAGTGGCACGGCGAATGATTTGCGTACCTTCCTCAGTGCCAGGAAGCTCACCGGCGAGCTCTACTTCCCACTCGCGCCACGACTGCTGCTGGCCACCTGGAAGGAAGGAAAAGGCGGTGACGTGGTCATCGCAGAATTCTGCTACCGGTTTATTGTCGGCATCCGCTAGGACCATCTCGGTGCGCTTGTTGTCTACTTGAGCAATCGGGGTGAGTTCGTTGTGGCGGATAATGGAGCGGACCTGGTGGAGAAGCTCCTCAGGTACTTCGTAGCGGCCATCTACAGGTTCTTCCAGCTCGGCGTGGATTTCAGTGCGGCCAGCCTCGCTAGGAATCTTGATATGCCAGCCATCATCATTACCACCGGTGCGACGGCGGAGGGTGACCTTTGCATGGGTGAGGCGGAGGTCTTCGGTGTCGTAGTAGATGGCAGAAAGCGCGTGGTGGCGCGTGTCTGCAACGTGGTCAACTCCCTCGAGGCGGGTCAGTTCAGGGAGCTGAGTGGACTCGGCTACGGAGAATTTCGCTTCAACTTCGAGAAAAGACTGTGTAGACATTCACGTACCTTTTACTTTCTAGACCAATATCTCACCGGTGATCCTACCCGTTAAGCATTCGTTTCGGTGTCGCTCCTCGCCCCCGTTCGCTAGCAGGGAACGGGAGGGAAGAATGGCCTTGAGCAGGGCAAAATTACTGCGTAATTTCTGGAACCGAACCGATCCCGGAAGCATCGCCGCCAAAGTGAGATTTATCGGCAGCGGCAATGCCATCGTTAATGCCGTGCATGCTGTTCATGGAAAGCGACATTTCCGTCAGGTTGGGGAAAAGACGATTGCGAGTGTCGATGGCATGATCGGTGCGCGCCTGCAACGCCGGAAGGGTTTGGGTAGCTACAGTCTCTGCATGGTGTGAGCAGTACTGGGATTCCCGCAGGTTATCTGCGATTCCATCCTCATTTGCTTGAGTGAGCAGTTCACCGATGCGGGCGGCATAAGAGAGCCGGAAGCTACGGCGATAAGCGGCGGTAGAGCCCGTAGCGCGGGCAATTTCTGCGCCGTCACCATTGCGCATGAACCAATCGCATTGACGGTTGAGGGAGGCAAAAAGGTCGGCGCAATGGGCGGCGTCGGCAGGAGCGCCAATCACACAGGCTAAACCCTTGTCATGAATCAGGAGAGTGGTGCATCCATTGGCGTCAGAGATGGTGCTTAATAGGGAAGCCTGGTGCTTGATATACGGCGGGTGGATGTGCACGCGGTGGGAAATGAGATGAGGCAGCTCGGAAGTAAGCAGGTCTTCGATGCGATACTTCTGCTGCAGGGACTGCGCCTTAGAAATGAGAACCTCGGCCTCATCCTCAAAGCTGGTAGATTCCGCTTTCCGTAAAAGGCCTAGAACCTTCTCGCGGATTTTGCGTTGCTTATCGCTGAGCCCGTCCTCCCGCAAGGATTCGCCGGAGGCTAAAAGCTCGGTATCGCGCAGCTTCGGTAGGTGAATGAGCTCTTTAATAATGGCGCGCAACTTATCGCGGGGAATGAAGTTTTCCTGCGGAGGGGCCATCTGTAGCCATGCTTTGCGCAGCGCAGGGGAGGTAATTCGTGCCGGCACATGGGGGCTTGCACGGTAAATAATCGGGTAGGCGTGCGGGCCTAAGACGTGTTCTAAGTCCGCCGGCGCCCAGCCTTGTTGTGCGGCGGTGACGAGGCGTTCGATTACGTGAGCAGAAAGGTCATCGCAGTGGGTGGTCATAAAGATTCGTCCTTTAAGAGGTGTACGTGTGTTCGCTTGCCCACTTAGCAAAGCATGCGCTGGAGCTGGCTCCTGCCGGAAAATCCCCCACTGGCCACCCCCTAGATACTCTTGCGACCTGCACATTTCGCCCCGGAAAAACTGTCGCATGAACTGCACATCCCTCGGGGGAGAGCCGGTAAGGTCTAAAGCATGAATAGCCAACACGAATTTGTCTTGCGCACCGTTGAGGAACGCGATATCCGCTTTATCCGCCTGTGGTTTACGGATATTCTGGGCGCCCTTAAATCCGTGGTCATGAGCCCGTCCGAATTGGAATCGGCCTTTGAAGAAGGTGTTGGCTTTGATGGTTCTTCCGTAGAGGGCTTTTCTCGCATTTCTGAGTCTGACACCATCGCCCTGCCAGATCCCTCCACCTTCCAGATTCTGCCCTTTGATATGGATGAGCCGGACCTGCAATCGGCCCGCATGTTTTGCGATATCGCACAGCCAGACGGCCAGCCCTCCATGGTGGACCCGCGCCATATCCTGCGCCGCCAGGTCACCGAGGCCGCCAACGATGGATTTACCTGCATGGCTTCGCCTGAAATCGAGTTCTATCTTTTCGAGCGCGGCCGCGAACTCACAGACTTGGTACCGACGGATAATGGCGGTTACTTCGACCAAGCAACGCACGATACCGCCCCGCTTTTCCGCAGGAAGGCAATGCTAGCGCTGGAATCGCTGGGAATCGCCACGGAGTTTAGCCACCACGAAACCGCGCCGGGCCAGCAAGAAATTGATCTGCGCCATGCGGACGTGCTCACCATGGCCGATAACATCATGACCTTCCGTCACGTGATCAAGCAGGTGGCCACCAACTCCAACGTGCGCGCCACCTTTATGCCCAAGCCCTTCGAGCACCTGCCGGGCTCTGGCATGCACACCCACTTGAGCCTTTTTGAAGGCCAATCCAATGCTTTCCACGATCCGGATGATGAATTCTCTTTGTCCCAGACCGGCCGCCAGTTCATCGCCGGCATCTTGGAGCACTCTACGGAGATGTCCGCGATTGTGAATCAATGGACCAATTCTTATAAGCGCCTGATGTTCGGCAACGAGGCGCCGGGCGCAGCCACCTGGGGAGTATCGAATCGCTCCGCGCTGGTCCGCGTTCCCACCTACCGGCTTACCAAGGAAGAATCGCGCCGGGTAGAAATCCGCTCCATTGATGCCTCGATGAACCCCTACCTGGGCTATGCGGTGCTACTAGCAGCAGGCCTGCGAGGCATCCGCGAGGGCTACGAGCTCGATGAACCGGCCGAAGACGATGTCCACCAGCTCACCCGCCGCGAGCGCCGGGCAATGGGCTATAAGGATCTACCCACCAGCCTGGATCAGGCCTTGCGAGAATTTGAAAAATCCGAGTTCATGGCAGAAGTCCTGGGCGAGCATGTCTTTGAATTCTTCCTGCGCTCCAAGTGGGATGAGTGGCATCACTATCAGAGCCAAATCACCACCTTTGAGCTGCGCAATAACCTGAATTTCTAGGAGAAAAATGCGTCCTGCTGCTGTGCCTTCACCGGCCACACTAGGTCTTACCCGCCCGCATGCTGCGCAGGATATTGAGCAGCTGGGGTGGAAGAATCCGGAATCAGCCGATCTGTTGTGGACCCTCGCTGCCGTGGGGGATCCAGACCTGGCTCTCAATAATCTGATCCGCATCTATGAACAAGCCCCAGAGCTAGATGATGCCGTGCGGTCCAATGAAACTTTGCGTGTGCGCCTCTTCGCCTTGCTGGGGGCGTCGACCGCCTTTGGCGATCACCTCGCGGCACACCCTGAACTGTGGCGAGAATTAGAAAAACCCCTTCCGCAGCCCGAAGAGATGCTGCAAAGCTTGCTTGGGGCCGTCGATGCCCAGCCTGCGGACTTTGCTCAGGACTTGGACCGGCCCGATCCGGCGCGCGAGGACTTGAGTGCGGCGGGCACTTACCGCGCTGGCGAGGGTGAGCATAAGAAGGCGCTGCGCACGACCTACCGCACTTTGATGATGCGCATTGCCGCCTGCGATGTGGCGGGCACCTTCCATTCGCGCAAGGGCCAGTCCAGGCTGCAGCCGGAGGTAGGATTCCGCCAGATTACGGCGCTGACCACCGCGCTTGCCGACGCCGCCCTAACCGCCTCCCTTGCCTGCAGCGTGCGCACCATCTACGGTGATGACCCCTTGGATGCACAACTGGCAGTCATGGCAATGGGCAAGTGTGGCGCAGGCGAGCTGAACTATATCTCCGATGTGGACGTCATCTTCGTTGGCAGCGAGGCAACCCCTAGGGCCACGCGGCTGGCGGCGGAGTTTAATCGCATTGGATCCACCACCTTTTTCGAGGTGGATGCCAACCTGCGCCCGGAGGGAAAGTCGGGTGCGTTGGTGCGCACTTTGGAATCCCACGTGGCCTACTACAAGCGATGGGCGGAGACGTGGGAATTCCAGGCGCTCCTTAAAGCGCGCGCTATGACGGGCTACCTCCCACTAGGCCAGGACTATTTGGACCAGATTCGCCCGATGGTGTGGACGGCGTCGCAGCGCGAGTCTTTTGTTGAGGACGTACAGGCCATGCGCCGCCGTGTGCTGGCCAATGTTCCCGCAGAGCTCAAACACCGCGAGCTGAAGCTAGGCGTGGGCGGCCTGCGCGATATCGAATTTGCTGTCCAGCTCTTGCAGTTGGTGCATGGTCGCTCTGATGAGACGCTGCGCGCGCTTTCCACGGTGGAGGCGCTGGAAGCGCTGATTTCAGCGGGGTACGTCGGCCGGGAGGACGGCACCCAGCTCATTGAAGCCTATGAGTTTTTGCGCCTGCTTGAGCACCGTCTGCAATTGGAGCGCTTCCGCCGCACGCACACGCTGCCGGAAAAGGACGATGAAGAGGGGATGAAGTGGCTGGCGCGCATCGCCGGCTTTTATCCGCAGGGCACCAAGTCGGCGGCCGAGCGCATGCTATCGCACCTGCGCCGAATCCGTCTGCGGATCTCCGAGCTGCACTCGCGCCTATTCTACCGGCCGCTGCTTAATTCCGTGGTCACCATGTCCGCCGATGAGCTCAAGCTTTCGCCGGAGGCCGCCAAGCTGCAGCTGGCCGCGTTGGGCTATAACCACCCCGACCGCGCATTCGAGCACCTGACCTCCTTGGCGGCGGGAACCTCGCGCAAGGCACGCATCCAGGCGATTTTGCTGCCTACCTTGATGGAATGGCTGGCTGATACCGCAGACCCCGATATGGGTCTGTTGAACTATCGCAAGCTCTCGGAGGCCGCGAACGATAGGTCATGGTTCTTGCGCATGCTGCGCGATGAAGGAATTGTGGGCCAGCGGCTCATGCACATTTTGGGTACCTCGCCGTTTACTTCTGATCTGATTATTAGCGCGCCGGATTCGGTTAAGCAGCTTTCCGACGGCGCCACTGGCCCCAAACTGCTAGAAACCAAGCCCGAACAGGTTTCCAAGGCGCTGGTCAATTCCAGCAAGCGCCACGCCGACCCGGATAAAGCGGTGGCGGTGGCGCGCTCGTTGCGCCGAGTCGAGCTGGCCCGCATCGCCAGTGCGGATTTGCTGGGCTTCATGCCGGTCAAGCAGGTGTGTCACGAGCTTTCCACAATTTGGGATGCTGTCCTTGAGGCTGCACTTCGCGCCGAGGTGCGTGCGTGGCGCCTGGCTAACGAGGACGCTGAGCCGCCAGCGCGCATCGCCGTCATTGGCATGGGCCGTTTGGGAGGCATGGAGCTGGGATTTGGCTCAGATGCGGATGTGCTCGTCGTAGCAGAACCTAGCGAACCGGCCGGTGACTCTGGTGCGGAAGGGGAAGCCGTGAAGTGGGCCATCGGGATCGTCGATAAGCTTCGGCGCCGCCTGTCTAAGCCTTCGGGCGACCCGCCACTGGACGTCGATTTGGGCCTACGCCCAGAGGGCCGCTCTGGTGCGGTGGCACGCACCATCTCCTCCTATGAGCGTTACTACCGCGAGTGGGGCGAATCTTGGGAGCTGCAGGCTTTGTTGCGCGCGGCCTTCGTGGCTGGCGATAGGGAAGTAGGCGAGCGATTTATGTCCATGGTCGATAGCTTCCGCTACCCTGAAGGCGGCGCGAGCGCCTCGACCATTCGCGATATCCGGCGCATGAAGGCGCGCGTGGACAATGAGCGCCTGCCGCGCGGCGCGGACCGCAATACTCATACCAAGCTGGGGCGCGGTGCGCTCTCAGATATTGAATGGACCGTACAGCTCCTGACCATGATGCATGCTCACGAGTATGCCCAACTGCACGATCCGTCCACACTGCGCGTGCTCGACGCCTTGGAGGAAAACGCAATCCTCTCTGCCGAGCAGGTCTCGGACCTGCGCGAAGCCTGGCTTATGGCTACCGACGCCCGCAATGCACTGGTGCTCGTGCGCGGCAAGCGCGTCGACCAGTTGCCCGGGCCCGGTCCGCAGCTGGCCCAAGTAGCCGGTGCCGCTGGCTGGCCGCCGGAGGATAACCAAGGGTTTCTAGAAAACTATCTGAAACTTACCCGCCATGCCCGGAAGGTTGTAGATGAGGTCTTCTGGGGCGAGGAGGAATCCTTCGAGCATTCTTAGAGTTAGCCTTGAAAGTCCCCGATGCGCGCACCACGGCCTTACTTTTTGCACTTTCGGGCTCTAAAGTGGGATGGGAACAAGAAAGGACTGGCTAGTTATGTCTTTTAAGCTGCAACTCGATGTGGACAACGCCACGGTGAGCGAACTATCCGCGCTGCTTTCTGCAGCGCGTGCCGCGGGCGTGCGCGATGGTGACGCCCTCCACCTTGATGGCACCACCTTGACCATCGAGGTCTCCACGCCCCGGGAGGACAAGCCAGCGCCGCCGCGCCCAGAATCAGCACCACACAATTCTCGCCAGGCCCCTCGCTCGTGGGGGCGCGCCGACCGCATAGGGGAGGCCACCATCCGCTCCATCATCGACGCCCTCAATGATCGCGGCGAGAACCCTCGCGGCAATGACTACGGTTCCTTCGGCGATAGCGCTGGTTACCATGGCTAAAATCAGCGGAGTGTATCGACATAAGCTCATCTACCTGTGGGCCTTTGTAGCCGTGGCCGTCATCGTGGCCATCGCTGTCGGGGTGTGGGCCACCAACCGCGATAATCCCCCCAAGGGGACGAAGACGGTGGGCGAGGCCGTGGCTGGTGGCGTAGTCCAAGAAGACATGCCCGCACAGGTCAATGGTGCTATCAAAGGCGATGATTCCACCGACGCCAACCGCGTGACCTCCTTGGCGAAGGCGCTGGGCATCCCGCTCAATTCCGTCCCGCGGGATATTACCCAGACTGAAAACGGCAAATCCGATGTGCGCGTCTACCTCGAGCGCGAGCTCAACAGTGCGGTGGAGTCTGGTGACATCAGCGAATCCGATGAAAAGGCAGTCCTCGTAGCATTTGAGCGAGGCCTTGTGATGCCGGCTAGCGATGGCATCGTAGCCGAGAGCTACCCGGCAAACTAGCCCTTTATTTCCTCGCGAACTGGGCGCGAAAATTCAGGCAACCCGCAGCTAGGCGGCATGGCCTTGGCAGTAATTCTTCCTAAGGTAAAACATCACAAATTGGTAACGGGCACGGTGCTCGGTGCCGAAGCCTCTGGAGGAGACTATGACTTTCAAGACCACGCTGTCGACCGCGGCGGGAGTACTCGCCGCCATTGCCATCCCCATCACCGGCGGGGTAGGGGTGGCCTATGCTGTCAATACCGTGCCGGCCGATACCATCGCCCAATCAGTTCCGGCCGGCGACTTAGGCGACCACCTGAAAAACTTTGGCGCGGCGGCAGCGCAAGAAGATGCGCTGCGCGTACTCGATGAACTGAATTAACCTAGGGCCCATGCTGGTTGATGCCCTAAGCCTGAAGTTTAAGCCCGATGACTACCGCGCCGAGCTGCCCGTCTTCGACTACTTAGTTGATTTGGGCAGCTTCAAGCTGCGAAGCCCTGTCACCGTCTTCGTAGGTGAAAACGGCATTGGCAAATCGAGCTTGCTCGCTGGCGTAGCTAGTGATTTGGGCTGTTCACCTGCGGGCGGCCGCATGGATGACCCAGATGAAATCGTTCCTCGCAGCCCCATTCGCTGCGATACGGAGGAAGTGATCCAGCGTGCCTATTTCCTGCGCGCCGAAAAGCACGAGTACTTGATTGAGCGTGGGGATTCAGCGGCCGAACGGGGCGGCCGTTCGACTCTTTCTCAGAACGTGGATTTGTCCCGCCGCTCGCACGGGCAATCCGTCTTTGACCTGCTCTATGAGCACATTAATGGCCAAGGTGTGTACATCCTGGATGAGCCAGAATCTGGGATGTCCGTTATCCGGCAACTGGCCCTCGTAGGGGAAATCGCCCAAGCGGTTGACCGCGGCGCACAGGTCATTATTGCCACGCACTCGCCGATTCTTCTGGCCTGCCCTGGTGCGGACATTGTGGAGCTCAACGATACTGGCTTTGAGCGCATCGCCTTCGACGAAGCGGAAGCCGTGGCGGCGACCCGGGAACTTTTGGCGGACCCCGAGGGGACCATTCGCTTTATCCTCAACCCAGAGTAATCAACCGAGAGTTTCTAGGAAACCTCCACGATGGTGACAGAAGGCCCGTCTTCGCCCGCGCGACGGCGAAGGAAGTGGGTGATGACCACACCAATCATGCCTACTACCCAAACGGCTAGCACCGCAGCCGCCGCGGCAGTGAAATCCGGCATGGAGTAATCAGGGGCGTCGGAGGAGTGGTCCAACACCATTCCGAAGAGCTGCGCGCCCAACATGCCGGAGGTAAACCCGCCCATATTTCCCAAGCCCGTGGCTGTGGCCACCACCGAGCGGTCCATGCGCTCACGCACGATATCGAAGCCATAGTTAGCCGTCGGCGTGCACAGCGCGGTAACGAAGGACACCACCAAAATTGCGACCACACCGCTGTCGGTCCCAAAGGTAAAGAAAATCAGCCAGGTCAGTACGTGAATTGCTACGAACCCGAGGCTAAGCCACGGGCGGACATGCTGCGCGCGGGAGGAAATTTTGCCGTGCAAGGGGCCGACGATGACCAAGAATACCGCCAGCAAGGTGAGAACCAGGCTGGACTTGGCCTTGGACATCTCCATGCCTTGGGTCATCATGGGCATGCCCCAGAGCATGACAAAGACGATGAGCGGGAGCATGCCGATGTAGTGGATGAAGTAAGCCTGCCAGGCCACCGGGGAGCGGAATACCGTTTTCAAGCGGGCGGGGATGCTGGTGGCCTGCGAGTTGGGTGGTTCCTTCTCCGTGGGAATAATGCCCAACTTTTCTGGTGAGTCTGCCACCGCCACGATGGCGGCGATGGCTACCAAGATGCCTACCGCGCCAAGGGTAACGAAGGCAGCGGTCCATCCGGCCGCACCCAGCAACCACAGGAAGGGCACCGCGGAAATGAACTGACCCATTTGCCCCAACGACGACGTCACCTGGGTGAACATGGGGGTGCGGTGCAGTGGGAACCAATAGGGCAGGATGCGCATCACGGAGAGAAATGCCGTGGCATCGCCCGCGCCGATGAGAACGCGCGCGGCAATGGCTACGCCATAGCTGGTGGTAAAGCCCAGTACCACTTGGCCAATGCCCATAATGACGGCGCCGACCACGAGGAGTAGGCGCGGGCCAAATTTATCAATCAAGATGCCGGTGGGGATTTGGGCTAGGGCATACACGCCCAACTGCACAGAGGTAAAGACCGCGATACGGCCGGCATCGACATCGAAGCGCTCAATGGCATCCAAACCGGCCACACCAAAAGAGGTACGGCCGGTAATCGCTACGAGGTAGACCGCCATGGCGGCTACCCAAATGCCTAAAGCCTGAGTGGTAATGACTTCTCGGGGATTCGGATGCGACATGGCTGATACCTTACGCCTTAACTACTAAGATTCTTTTGTGTGAAGTACATTTCGACCCGCGATACCGCCCGTCAGCCCGCATCTTTTACAGATATTCTCCTCGGCGGGCTTGCCCCCGATGGCGGTTTATACCTGCCTGAGAGCTACCCACAGCTAGATTCCGCCACTTTAAATTCATGGCGCAGGCTCCTAGCGGACAAAGGCTACGCGGCGCTTGCGGCCGAGGTACTTAAGCTTTTCATTGACGATATTCCATCGCAAGACATCGAGGATATCGCCGCGCGCGCCTACACCAGCCCCAAGTTTGCGGACCCGGAAATCGTTCCCGTCACCGAACTAGGTGAGGGCCTTTTCATCGGCCATTTATCCGAAGGACCTACTGCAGCATTTAAGGACATGGCCATGCAGCTTTTGGGTGAGCTCTTTGAATACGAGCTCGCCCGCCGCGGTGAGACCCTCAATATTCTGGGCGCCACTTCCGGCGATACGGGGTCCTCTGCAGAGTATGCGATGCGCGGGCGCCACGGCATTCGCGTCTTTATGCTCACCCCGGTCGGCCGAATGACGGCCTTCCAGCAGGCGCAGATGTTTGGGCTGGATGACCCGAATATCTTCAACATCGCTCTAGATGGCGTTTTCGATGATTGCCAGGATGTGGTCAAGGCGGTATCGGGAGACGCTGAATTTAAGGCCGCCTACCGCATTGGCGCGGTCAATTCCATTAACTGGGCACGGCTGATGGCCCAGGTGGTCTACTACATTTCCTGCTGGCTCAAGGTCACCGAAACTGCCGATCAGAAAGTTTCCTTTAGCGTTCCCACCGGTAACTTTGGCGATATCTGTGCCGGCCACATCGCTCGCCAGATGGGCCTTCCCATTGATCGTCTTATCGTGGCTACCAATGAAAATGATGTGCTGGATGAGTTCTTCCGCACCGGAAACTACCGGCCGCGTCCAGCCGCAGAGACCATGGCAACCTCTTCGCCGTCCATGGATATCTCGCGCGCCTCGAATTTTGAGCGCTTTGCGTTCGACTTGCTCGGCCGCGATGCAGCCGAAACCGCGGAGCTATTCGGCACCAAGGTGAAAGAGGGCGGCTTTAGCCTCGACCACGATAAGATTGCTGCTGCCCGCGAGGACTATGGTTTCCTGTCCGGTTCCTCCAGCCATGCCGATCGCCTAGCCACCATCAAGGACGTACACGAGCGCTTTGATTACCTGGCGGATCCGCACACGGCCGACGGCATCAAGGTGGCTTGTGGCGCACAGCGCGAGGGCGTAGAAACGCCCATCGTGTGTCTGGAGACCGCGCTGCCGGTGAAGTTTGCCGAGACCATCACGGAAGCCATCGGCTCTGCCCCTGAGCCGCCCGAGCGCTTTGCTGGCATCCTCGATGCTGAGCGGCACGTCAAGGACTTGCCTAATGATGCCGCGGCGGTCAAGGATTACATCACCACGTCGATTCAGAAAACGGAGGTTTAGACCATGGCCCTAGAAAATTTTGCCGGCCCGGAACACTACACCGAGTTTGATCCGGAAAAATTCATCCGCGATCTCAAAGCCCAGGCGGAGATGGATGCGGAAGAAGAGAACAAGGACAACGCCGGGGATGCGGACGCGGAGAGCAACTAGCGTCTTTGTAGTGTGCGCGGCCGCGTTCCTTGCAGCCTGCAGCCCGGTGCGGGGTGGGGAAGAACCGAGTTTCTCCGCGCTGTCGTACAAAAACCTCATTCCCAATGAGTCCTATTCTCCGGCCACGGCGCCGCTCGCGCCGGGCACCGCCTTGGATCTCTCCGGCGATGAACCGCGGCCGGGTGCCTACTTCAACTACCAGTCTTGTACCGCGGCATGGTCATTTACGCTTGCCGACGCCCGCACGATCGCCGTTACCGCTTCCCATTGCGGCAAACCCGGCGATAAGGTCTGGGCTGGAACCGCCGACGGCGACTTTAGCTACCCCGCCGAACCTATTGGCGAGGTCATCTACTCTGATTTCTATTCCGAAGACAGCCACGACCTCGATGTGGCCTTTATCGAGATCACCGGCAGCGCTGAGTACTACGTCCCCGGGGCGGTAGACAATAGCGTCGCCACCTCCCTGGCACACCTGCCGCATCAGGTGTGCAAGCTTGGCCGCATGACCGATGAGACCTGCGGCACGCTTTCCCACGATGCAGAGATGGCGCAGCTGAACTCGGAGGGACTCCAGCGGGATTCGCTTGCCGCTAGGGCGCGCGTATGCAGCACCAATGGTGACTCCGGTGGCCCGGTGTATGGCGAAGTAGAAGGAAAACAAACCATCGTGGGCGTGGTTTCCGGAACGACGCAGCGCCTCGAAGAGGGCCACACCTGCCAAACCACCCCGACGGACATGGAACTATCTTTCACGTTGGCCACCGATATCCAGCTTCTCGCTAAAAAGGTTTTGGGACCCATGGCCTAAGTGCGCCGCACTGGTCTACGCTAGGTGGCATGCCGACTCCAGATTTTATTGTTCAGCTGCGCGAAAAGATTGGCCACGATCAGATCTTTGTGCCAGCCTGCAGCGCCATCATCATCCGCGATGTTCCGGCAGACGCCGCGCTCTGGGAAGTCCCCTCCGTGCTCCTAGTAAAGCGTTCCGATAACGGTGCGTGGACCCCGGTGGAAGGAATCTGCGAGCCAGGCGAGGAAATTACCACCACCGCGCTGCGAGAAGTCAAAGAGGAAGTGGGGCTCGACGCCAAGGTGGAAGCCCTTTTGGGCGTGGGGCAGTCCGGGCCAGTGACCTACCCCAACGGTGATGAGTGCACCTTTATGGGAACGGCGCTGCGCGTATCAGTAGCAGATGGTGCAGAGCCGGTCATCAGCGATGAAGAAAATACCGAGGCAGGGTGGTTCTCCGTGGCAAAGCTTCCCGATAGCGTGTCGCGCCGCCACCGCCTCATGATTGCCGACGCCGTAGCGCAGATGAAACATCCCCGCGGTTTTGCCCCGCGCATGGGCTGGATGAAGCGCAGCGAGCAACCGGGACTGTAGGGCTAGTCTTCTGCGGCGTCGGCAAGCAGCCCGCACAACTGCTGCGGATCCTGGGCGGCGATGAGTACTTGTGCAATGCCATCGCGCGCATCGGCAATGTCGTCTTTGCTGCCGCAGGAAATCACGGTATCGCTGATAGTAAGCAAGAGCTTGCCGCGCCGGGCTAAGTCATAGAAGAGCGGGCAGTCTTGCGCGCCCCAGCGCCAGGCCGTGGCGTAGAAGTCCCGCGCGCCTGAGCCAAGCCACGACGTCTCCATCAGCAGGTGGCCGCGGCGCAGATAGATGCCGCCTCGCTGCAAGCCAGCGAGTACGTCTCTCACCGCAGCCAGGTTGGCGCGATCCCAGGCGATGAAGGTGATAGGGGAGCTATTATGCATCAGCGGCGCCGGCGACGGTTACCATCTGCGCGTCCACCGGAATAGGCGCGCACGGAATTCTCGCCGCCTTCGGGGCCCAAGTCATCTATGCCCCAGGAATCTTCCGCATAGATTGCGTATTCCCTGCTCCAGTGCTCGCGCCGCGGTCGGGCCTCACGCGTGCGGCGGTGTGTGCGGCGCTTGCCTCGTTCAAAGCTGGCGTCTCGCATAGTGGCTTAGCCTCCTTATTACCTTTCTGGCCCCGTCTTAATGAGTGGTTCTTCAGGGCCGGTTTCCTTCTTTCCTTCCCACACCCAGCTGAGGAAGCGGGTGGAGCACAGCATCCAGTGGGCGGTGAGGAGGACGGGGATGGTGAGCGCAATGGCGTCGATAAGCTCGGAGCCATTGACCAATGCCAGCTGGTGGCCGCCCATGCTCACAGTGCCCGGCGGGAACGTGCAGGACCACCACGCCGGGGAGTACGGAACCCACCGTGCCACATTGGGATAGAAGGTAAACATCGCGTAGATGGACAGCGGAATGGCGATAATAAGCGCCGTAACGCCGTAATAGATGGAGACCGGGCCGGGGAAGAGGATCTGCATTGCCGTGGTGGACTGGCCCACCACGCCTAGCGGAACCCATGCGGTGGCCGATTTCGCGCCGGTGAAATCCACCTTGCCGTGCCATGCGGCCCAATACACGCGGGCGAAGGTGGGCACCGCCGTCACCAGGGACATGAAGAAAAATACCGTACCCATCACGTGGTAGAGCGGGCCGTAATCATTAGCCAGCCAACCGGAAACGGAAGCCGAAATCATAGGGCCGACCAGTGGCAAGCCCCAAGTGAACCTCGGTTCGCCATCAAAGCGCGTGAGCTGGATAGCCCACGTAATAACGGTAACCGGACCACCGATCCAAAAGCCCACGAGACGGAAGGTAGGGATATCCGTCAGACCGGAAAGCGCGGCACCGAGCGCCAAGATTCCGATGAAAAACATCGACCACTCCGCCATAGTGGTGCGCTCAAAACTAGGATGGCGGTAGCGCAAGAAGCCCGCGGTGAGAACGACAAAGATGACGCACGCGATGGCGGCAAAAATGCCGGCCAAGATCATCAATCCTTCTTCCACGAGCAGGCGCGAAACGATGGAGGTGCCCATGAGGCTGCCTCCCCACGCGGGGCCAGGGGCCGGGAGTTGGCGGAATCTATCAGTCACACCCACATGTTAATTTCTTTCGGTCGGGTTATCAGAATTCTGTTGTCGTTTTTACTGGTGAGAACTCTCAACTGGCGCTGAATTAGGGGCAGGGGTCAAGACTTTAAGGATATGTGGCCGGGGTCGCATGAAAAGGGCCCAGAATACCATTGTGTGTTCATGCACCAAGAGGGCTATGAATGATGAGGATTCGCTATACCTTGGTGGAAAGCCGGAGTTCGTTTGACCAGCTCTATATACTCATCCAAAAATCCAACCCACGAATTAGTAAGAAAGAGAAAGTTATCAAGGGCTACAATTACTGCCAGTAGTGAGTTCTCGCCATAATTTCGACCTAAAACTTTCTCAGCACGCCGTTTCGTAGCACTAGAAACTGAAGGTTGGTCCAAAACGAAACTGTTCCATAACCGAGCTGAGTGAGCGCATTTATTTCTCACGAAGGTAAAAGAGCGCAATTGGCGCGCTAAGTATTGTTTCTTTACGCCAAGAATGGAACAAGTCTTTGCGTAAACTCGGTTGTCATCGTTTCGGAAGCTTATTGCTTTCGACAACGTACCAAAGGACAATGCCTCGACTGCCACCCAAATTGGAACATCGTAAACCCACCTTTCAGTGTCGGCCCCTGAGTCCTTTTGGTATTTATGGAGGTATGGTTCCTTAGACCGCTTGAGCTCACTGATAATTAGATCGTGTGTGGGCGGCATGGCCGGATTTGGTGGGCGCCGGTACGCAGTGGGCTGAAGATACTTCTCATAAGGAGAATGGATTTCACCTTCGCTGAGAGCAAAGGCCGTCCTGGCTGCAAGCTCTGCTTCTTGGAGCCCGCGGAGTAGGAGAGAACGAAGTTCGAAGTCCAACCGGTAGATATTAACTATTTCATCCCACTGGGTGCCAGGAAAGAATTTGGCTTCGTCACCGGCTAAGTTTTCTTGGAAGTACCGCATGTAGCCCGAAAAGCGGTAATAGTTTTGACGCTCAAGGAAATCTTTAGCAGATTTTTCGGAAGGAAGAATTAACCCACGGCGTTGAATTAAACTGACTTGCTCTTCAATGCTAAGGAACTTCTTCCTGCGGTTCATTGCTTCAGAATAGCAAAGCCCCCCTCTCATATTGAGCTGTTCCTATGGGAAGCTTGGAGGGGGTATCGATTGACTAAAGTATAGCTCAAAATGCGCAATCTTAGTAATCATTTGCGCAAGGTTTTGCTCAAGTGCCATGCATTTGAAAACGCTGCGATAGTCAAACAACAAGGAGTGGGGCACCGCCAAGAACCAAGGACGCTTGTCAATGTTGGGTGCAAAACTTCTGAAGCCAAAGTGCACATAGATCTGCAAAGCCCCCAATCGGCACTCAGCAATTAGGGAGCCTAGGAAGGCGGAAAGCCGGTGGCGAGAGGGGGCGTCGGCAAGCGCAGCTCTAGCAGTCGTAGTACATTTCAAATTCCTGCGGGGTAGGACGCAGGCGGACCGGGTTGATCTCGTTCTCGTACTTGTAGTTGATGTAGGTCTCGATGAGGTCTTCGGTGAAGACATCGCCTTCGGTGAGGAAGTCCATGTCCTCCTGCAGGGCCTTCAGGGAAGCCTCGAGGGAGGTCGGCGCCTGCGGGATGGACTCAGCCTCTGCTGGCGGCAGCTCGTAGAGGTCCTTATCAACTGGAGCGTGCGGCTCGATGCGGTTCTTTACGCCGTCGATGCCGGCCATCATCATGGCGGCAAAGCCCAAGTAAGGGTTGCCGGATGGGTCCGGTGCGCGGAACTCGATGCGCTTGGCCTTCGGGTTGGAACCGGTAATCGGGATACGGATGGCAGCCGAGCGGTTGCGCTGGGAGTACACCAAGTTAATCGGGGCCTCGAAGCCCGGCACCAAGCGGTGGTAGGAGTTCAGCGTCGGGTTGGTGAACGCAAGAACGGCACCAGCGTGGTGGAGGATGCCACCGATGTAGTAGCGGGCGATATCGGAAAGGCCTGCGTAGCCAGCCTCGTCGTGGAAGAGAGGCTTGCCGTCCTTCCATAGGGACATGTGGGCGTGCATACCGGAACCATTATCGCCGGCCAGCGGCTTGGGCATGAAGGTTGCGGTCTTGCCCCACTGCGCCGCGGTCTGCTTAATCACGTACTTGAAGGTCTGAATGTCATCGCCCGCGTGCAACATGGAGTTGAAGCGGTAGTTGATCTCATTCTGGCCGGCGCCGACCTCGTGGTGGAAGCGCTCGATTTGGAAGCCAACCTTTTGCAGGTTCTCTACCATGGCGTCGCGTACCTCACCGTGCTTGTCATACGGCGCGGTGGGGAAGTAGCCGCCCTTCAGGCGGGTCTTGTAGCCGGTGTTCGGGGTGCCGTCGAAGTTGGTCTCGCTATCGCGATTCCACCAGCCTTCATCGGAGTCAACCTCGTAGAAGCCGTGCTGGACGTCGGTGCCAAAGCGCACGGAGTCAAAGAGGTAGAACTCGGCCTCAGCGCCGAAGTTGCAAGTATCGGCAATGCCGGTGGACTGCAGGTACTCTTCCGCCTTGCGCGCGATGTTGCGCGGGTCGCGGGAGAAAGGCTCAAAGGTAAATGGGTCGTGGACGAAGAATTTGATGTTCAGGGTCTTGGCCGTGCGGAACGGATCGATATGCGCGGTGGCTGGATCCGGCAGCAGGGTCATATCGGACTCATCAATGGTGGTGAATCCGCGGATTGAGGAGCCGTCGAAGGCAAGGCCATTTTCGGCATCTTCTACGGTGAACTCATCTGCTGGGATGGAAAAGTGGTGCTCGGTGCCTGGGACGTCCGTAAAGCGGATATCGACGAACTTTACGTCCTCGTCCTTAATAAATTGGACGATGTCCTGCACTGTCTCGAAAGACACGTTTGTCTCCTCGTTGTTGACCGGTGAATTGTCTCTCTATAGCCTACTAGGTTCCCACCGTTGGCATCGCGATTCCCCTCGTTTCACATCTCACTTTGTGCCCGCTAGATTGGTGAGCATGGCAGATAAGCGTACGTGGCTCGACGGGCCGAATATTCCGGGCGAATACGATGACATGGAAGGCCCCGGCCGCTGGCCGGGCGAAAAGCTCGGCCTTCCGGAGTCCGGGCCGGGATCACTGGCCCCCGTTGGTCGCCGCGCCGGCGCTGTGGCGATTGACTGGATCGTGTGCATGCTCATCGCCAACCTCATCCACATGTTTACTACGGAACTCGGCGGTGTGGCTTTCTTGGGCTACGCCCTGTGGGTCATCATGGGCATTGTGTGTGGCTGGCTCTTTGCCCGCACCCCCGGCATGCTGCTGCTGGGGATGGGCGTGGCGCGACTCGACGTCCCCGGTGCCCGCGTGGGCCTATGGCGCGCGGCGCTGCGCACGGTGCTCACCGGTGTGCTGTTCCCAGCGGCCATGGTTGATGCGGATGGACGCGGCATGCACGACCGCGCCACCGGCACCATCGTCATTCGCTCCTAAGGTGCCCGACTTTTCTGGGCATAAGAAAATCCCTGCTACGCCGTCGACGGTGTAGCAGGGATTAGCTTTAGGCGCTTATTTATTCTTCTTGCGCTGCTGGG
This sequence comes from Corynebacterium sp. MSK195, assembly GCF_030228885.1. Classification (NCBI taxonomy): domain Bacteria; kingdom Bacillati; phylum Actinomycetota; class Actinomycetes; order Mycobacteriales; family Corynebacteriaceae; genus Corynebacterium; species Corynebacterium sp. MSK195. The sequence continues at coordinate 76,715 of NZ_JASPGT010000001.1, forward strand.
CGCGGCGCATGCGGCGGTTCATGCCGGCCATGTTCTGGGCCTGGTGGGGCATTGGGCCCTTGGGCATGCCCGGGGTGGTACCCGGCATGGAATCCATGGCCTCGATGCGGCGGATGTTGTCGTAGGTTTCGTTCTTATTGAAGTTGCGCGGCAGCTTCATGACCTTATTGCGCAGCTTGGATACGGGAACCTCGTCCTCGCCGTTGCCCACGAAGATCTCGTAGATGGGAACGCCGCCGGCGATCTTGTCTACACGCTTCTTAAGCTGGTTCAAGGTGGGGCGTACGCGGTTCTTATTGCCCTCGCAAACGAAGATGACGCCGGCGTTGCCGATGACGCGGTGGATAAGATCCTGTTGGCGGGTGGCGGCCACACCGGTCTTTACGGACCACACGATGCCCACGGTATTGCGCAGCTGCTGCTCCAGCGCCCAGCCGGCAGCGCCCGGCTGGTCTTCTACGCGCTTGTACATATCGCGCTCAAGGCGGCGGGTAAAGAGGAACATGGCGAGCAGCGCGCCGATGCCCAAGCCGAGGATGAGCATGAACCACTGGCCGCTAAAAAGCAGGCCAATGAGGAAGAAGAGCAAGCCCATGCCCAGGAAGGCACCCAGCATGATGGGGATAAGCGCCTTATCCTGCTTGCGCTGCATATTGAATGCTTGCCACATCTGGGACCAGGTTTGCTTACGCTGCTGGCGCTTGGCCGCGCGTTCTTGCTTCTTTGCAGCCTTTAGTGCTGCCTTGTCATCTTTCGCCATGGCTCCTACTTTAAAGGTCAACGGGCATAAATGTTAAAACGGCCCACGCGAAAAGCGCAGGCCGTTATGAAAACGTTCGGTTTAGCGGATGGTGGCCGCCGCCGAATTCGCATTAGCCGGGGTCTTGGCCATGCGGGTGGTCACAGGAGTCTCTTCCGAGGGGCCGTACTTCTCCAGCAGGGTGGAGGCCTCTTGGGCGGTGGCACCCTGGGAGGTCTCGGCCAGGTGCTTGAGGTTTTCTGGCAGCTCGAAGCCGCGCTTTTCCATGGCCTGCACGTAGAGGCGGCCGGCGCGGTAGGACGAGCGCACCAGAGGGCCGGACATGACGCCGCCGAAGCCGAGCTCCTTGGCCAGCTTGGAGTGGGCGACGAATTCCTCTGGGCGCACCCAGCGCTCAATTGGGTGGAAGCGCGGGCCGGGGCGCAGGTACTGGGTGATGGTGATGATATCGCAGCCGGCAGAGCGCAGGTCACGCAATGCTTCTTCGACCTCATCCTCGGTCTCGCCCATGCCCAGGATCAGGTTGGACTTGGTAATCAGGCCATAGTCGTGGGCCTGGCGGATAACGTCCAGGGAACGCTCGTAGCGGAAGGCCGGGCGGATGCGCTTAAAGATGCGCGGCACGGTTTCCAGGTTGTGGGCAAAGACCTCCGGCTTGGCCTCGAAGACCTCCTCGAGCAGGTCCGGCTTGCCGGAGAAATCCGGGGTGAGGTTTTCCACGCCGGTATGCGGGTTAAGCTCGTGAATCTTGCGCACGACCTCGGCGTAGAGCCATGCGCCCTCATCCGGGAGATCGTCGCGGGTAACGCCGGTAATGGTGGTGTAGTTAAGGTCCATCTCCTGGATGTTTTCGGCCACGCGGCGCGGCTCGTCGCGGTCGAGTTCTTCCGGCTTGCCGGTGGCAATATCGCAGAAGTCGCAGCGGCGGGTGCATTTATCGCCACCGATAAGGAACGTAGCCTCGCGGGATTCCCAACACTCGTGGATATTCGGGCAGCCTGCCTCTTGGCACACGGTGTGCAGGGATGCGCCGGCCACGCGGGACTTCATGTCCTCGTAGCCCGGACCAGTGCGGACCTGGTTGCGAATCCAGCGTGGCTTTTGTTCGATGGGTGACTCCGCATTCTTCTTTTCAATGCGGAGCATCTTGCGTCCTTCAGGCTTTACAGTCACAAAAACTCACTTTATCGGTTGATGGTGGTGATGGCTAATAGCTCTTCTAGGTATAAGTCGGCAGGGTCACATCCTATTCCGCGCCAGCCCCGAACGAGGGCTAGTGCCGCGCTTGCCGACGCCTCTCCCGTGCCCTTTCATTGGCCAGCTTCGTGGGATCCGGGGCTGAGCCGAAGGTGTGGTCAGCAACAATGAGGCGGCCCGAGAGGGCGTCGTCCAGCGCTTGCAACAGCGGCTGGGTGGCGTCCTCGAGGCTGACTTGGTGGCCCAGTTCTAAGGACAGAGTGGTCACGTCGGCGTCGTCGATGCCGCAGGCCACGATGTGGTCGTAGTATTCCAGCGTATTGCAGCAATTGAGCGCCAAGCCGTGCATGGTCACCCCGCGGGTAATACGGATGCCCAGCGCGGCAATTTTGCGGTCGCGCTTCGGGGCAGCCGGATCCTTGGCCTGGGTGGTGGAGGGGACCCAGACACCCGAGCGGCCATCGATGCGCCCAGCGGTGGGCACCCCCATCTGGCGAACCGTCTGGATGGTGGCTTCCTCCAAGCGGCGGACATAGTCGACGACGTCGACAGGCTCTGCCAGCTTGATAATGGGGTAGATGACCAACTGGCCCTCGCCATGCCAGGTAATGCGCCCGCCGCGGTCCACGGTGATAACAGGCAGGCCATTATCCGGCATATCCTCTGGCTGGGTGCGCTTGCCGGCGGTATAGATATTGGGATGCTCGACCACGAGCACCACGTCGCCCTGCTCGCCCTTGGCACGGGCGGCCGCTACCTCGGCCTGGTAATCCCACGCCTCCTGGTAGTCCATCCGGCCCAGGAAACGGACCTCTAGTGGCTTATCGGAGGCGCGGATAGAGCGCTCGGCGGGGAAGAAAGGATCGCGTGGTGCAGTCATAGCCTCAAAGTTTCCTCTGGTGCGGTGGGCAAAGCAAAGCGGGAGGATGCGCGTGGCACACCCTCCCGCGTGGGGCCGAATTAGTCTAGGCCGTTAGCGGATGCGTAGGCGGCGGCATCCATGAGCTCGCCTGCCTCATCTACCTCGACCTCGAAGAGCCAGCCCTCACCAAACGGATCGTTGTTGATGACCGCGTAGTCATCGTGCACGGCCTCGTTGACGGCCTTGACGGTGCCGGTGACAGGGGAGTAGAGGTCAGAGACGGACTTGGTGGATTCGACTTCGCCGCAGGACTCGCCGGCGGTGACGGTATCGCCCACCTCCGGTAGCTCGGCAAAGACAACCTCGCCCAGGCGATCGGCAGCGACGGAGGTAATGCCGATGCGCACGGTAGCGCCTGCGACGGCGTCAGCGGTGGCGTTGACCCACTCGTGGTCTTCGGAGTAGGAGAAATCTTGTGGAAGGGTAGCCATGGTGATGTAGTCCTTTCGGGCTGGTTGAGAAAGTGTTTACTTATCGCGCTTGTAGAACGGCAACGCGGTTACTTCAAAAGGATAGCGCTTGCCGCGGATCTCTACTTCGACTTCGGCGCCGGGCTCGAGTTCGGCGCTGGTTTCCAGCAGCGCGATGGCAACTGGGTGTCCCAGGGTGGGGGAAGGCTGGCCGGAGGTGACCGTTCCGACCTTCTTGTCTCCCACGAATACTTCGGCTCCGGCGCGCGCGGCGCGGCGCTGCGTGGAGGTGAGACCGGTGATAGCCACCTGTGGGCCTTCGGCGGCGCGCTGGCGGATGACCTCGGCGCCGACGAAATCGGCCTCCTTCTTGGCAAAGGCACGCGCCATGCCCGCCTCTACCGGGGTGATATCGCGAGAGAGCTCGTTGCCGTAGAGCGGCATGCCGGCCTCGAGGCGCAGGGAATCGCGGGCGGCAAGACCGCACGGCTTGAGGTCGTATTCCGCACCGGCCTTGAGGAGTTCTTCCCACAGCTGCGGGGCATCGGAGTTATACACGATGAGCTCGAAGCCGTCCTCACCGGTGTAGCCGGTGCGCGCGATAATGGCGAAGGTGCGCGCTACCTTGCCCATGGTGGCGGCGTAGTAGCCGAGGTTATATACCTCGTCCTGCTTATTGTCTTCTACCAGCGGGACGAGGATTTCTGCGGCCTTAGGGCCCTGGACGGCGATCATGGCGACGTCACGGGACTCGTTCTTCAGGGAAACATCGAAGCCCTCGGCGCGCTTATTGAGCTCGTCCCATACGGTATCGGCGTTGCCGGCATTCGGGACGACGAGGAATTTGTCCTCTTCAAAGCGGTAGGTAATCAGGTCATCGATGATGCCGCCGTCCTCAGCGGTAATCATGGAGTACTTGGCCTTGCCTACCTTGAGGGGCTCGAAGTTGGAGATGAAGGCATAGGACAAGAACGCGCCGGCGTCGGCGCCGTTGACCCAGATTTCGCCCATGTGGGACAGGTCAAAGAGGCCAGCGGTGCCGCGCACCGCGCGGTGCTCATCCAGCTCGTTCTGGTACTTCAAGGGCATGTTCCACGGGCCGAAGGCCGTGAAAGTGGCGCCGAGCTTTTCGTGCTCGGCATGAAGCGGGGAGGTGAGTAGTTCGGTCATGGTTACTCCTCAGAATCGTCGATGTCGAAAGCTTCTGGTGGTGGGCAGCTGCAGACCAGGTTGCGGTCGCCGTAGGCCTCGTCGATGCGGCGCACCGGCGGGAAGTACTTGTAGCTGTGGCGCAGGGATTTCACGGGCCACGCTGCCTTTTCGCGGCTGAAGGCGAACTCCCACGTATCGGAGCCGATGGACTCCGCGGTAAATGGTGCGTGGTGGATAACGGAGCCTTCGTAGGACACCTCGCCGTCGATGATCTCTTGGATCTCGGCGCGAATGGTGCGCATAGCCTCAATGAAGCGGTCCAGCTCGCCCAGGTCTTCAGACTCGGTGGGCTCGACCATGAGGGTTCCGGCCACAGGGAAGGCAAGGGTGGGGGCGTGGAAACCAAAGTCCACGAGGCGCTTGGCTACGTCGGCTGCGGTGACCCCGGAGGCGTCGGTAAGCGCGCGCAGATCCAGGATGCACTCGTGCGCCACCAAGCCAGCGTTGCCGGTGTAGAGCACAGGGAAGGAATCTTCCAAGGACTTGGCCAGGTAGTTCGCGCCCAAAATGGCGTGGGCGGAGGCCTGGGCCAGTCCCTGCGCACCGGTCATAGCTAGGTATGCCCAGGAAATCGGCAGCACACCCGCTGAGCCGTACTTGGTATTGGTAATTGGCACGCCCTGACCTACCGGGGTAGCGATGGTGGCATCCAGCTGCGGATCCGCGGCGTTGGTGGGCAGGAAGGGGATGAGGTGCTCGGCCACTGCGACCGGGCCCACGCCTGGGCCGCCACCGCCATGCGGAATGGTAAAGGTCTTGTGCAGGTTGAGGTGGGAAACATCGCCGCCGAACTGGCCTGGGCGGGCCCAGCCGGTCAGCGCGTTCATATTCGCACCGTCGATGTAGACCTGGCCGCCCACAGCGTGGACCTTATCGCATACGTCGCGGACCTCCGGATCAAAGACACCGTGAGTGGACGGGTAGGTCACCATGATGCCGGCGATGTGGTTGCCGTGCTTGGCAATCTTCTCATCCAAATCCGCCAGGTCAATAGAGCCGTCCTCGGCGGTCTTCACCACAACAACGCGCAGGTTGGCCAGCGTTGCCGAAGCCGCATTGGTCCCGTGCGCGGAGGCTGGAATGAGCACTACATCGCGCTCGTTATCGCCGTTGGCCACGTGGTAGCGGCGGATGGCCAAAAGACCCGCCAGCTCGCCCTGGGAACCGGCATTGGGCTGGATGGAGACCTTGGCATAACCAGTGACCTCGGCCAGCCAGCCCTCAATCTCTTCTACCAAGGCGCGCCAACCGGCGGTCGTTTCCTCTGGTGCGTAGGGGTGGATGCCTGCAAACTCCGGCCAGGAAATCGGCTCCATGGCGGCGGTGGGGTTGAGCTTCATGGTGCAGGAGCCCAGCGGAATCATGGTGCGGTCGAGCGCCAAGTCCTTATCGGCCAGCTTGCGCAGGTAGCGCAGCATCTGGGTCTCGGAATGGATGCGGTTGAAGATCTCGTGCTGGAGTGGCTCCTCGCCACGCTGCAGGTTCTCCGGCAGGGCGAAGTCAGCCTCAGCAGATTCGGCGCCGAAGGCTTGGGCGAGCTTGGCGACGTCCTCCTTGGTCGCCGACTCACCAAAGGACACCGATACCTTGTCCTCGCCGATGGTGCGCACGAGGTAGCCCTCCTTCTGGAGGTCAGCTTTGATGGTGGCGGCGTCTACGCCGGCGACGGTAACGGTGTCGAAGAAGTCCTCGGACACTAGTTGCTTTCCGGCGTCCTTAACGGACTGCGCAAAGGAGGAAGCGAGCGCGTGGACGCGCTGGGCAATGGCTTTGAGACCTTGCGGGCCGTGGTAGACGGCGTACATGGAGGCGACGTTGGCCAGTAGCGCCTGCGCGGTACAGATATTAGAGGTGGCGCGTTCGCGGCGAATGTGCTGCTCGCGGGTCTGCAGTGCCAGGCGGTAAGCGGGGCGTCCATCCGCGTCCTTGGACACGCCTACGATGCGGCCAGGCATCTGGCGCTTCAGCTTTTCCGTGACCGCCATGTAGGCCGCGTGCGGGCCGCCGAAGAAGAGCGGAACGCCAAAGCGCTGGGAAGAACCGAGCACAATATCGGCGCCCAGCGAGCCAGGTGCCTCCAGCAGGAGCAGCGAAAGCGGGTCAGTGGCGACGGTAGCCAGTGCGCCGCGGGTGTGCACCTCCTCGATGACGGTGGAGGGATCAAAGATATCGCCCTCGGTACCGGTGTAGGCGATTACTGCGCCGATGAGATCCTCGCCCACGAGGCCTTCGCGCAGGTCTACGATTTCTACCTCGAGGTCAATCGCGCGGGCGCGCTCCGCGGCGACGGTAAGCACCTGCGGGTGCAGACGAGAATCCAGCACCACGCGGCGCCCCTTCTTGACCGCGCGGGACATAAGCCCCACGGCTTCCGCGGTGGCAGAGGCCTCATCCAGCAAGGATGCATTCGCGATGGGCAGACCGGTCAGGGACTCAATCATGGTCTGGAAGTTCAGCAGCGCTTCCAGACGACCCTGGGAGATCTCTGGCTGATACGGGGTGTAGGCGGTGTACCATCCCGCATCTTCCAATAAACCGCGGCGGATGACCGCGGGAGTGAGGGTGTCAGAAAAGCCTTGTCCGTAGAAGGACTTCAGCACGGTGTTCTGGTTGGCGTACTCCCGCAATGTAGCCTGCGCCTCATCTTCCGAGAGTGCCTCAGGAAGCTGAGGCAGTTCTGCGGCGCGGATCTTTGACGGAATGGCGGCATCGACCAGCGCGTCCACGCTGTCGTAGCCTACCTTCGCAAGCATGGTGGCCTGCTCCGTAGAATCCGGCCCTAGGTGGCGGGAGATGAATTCCATGTCAGTGAGACTCCTTAATAGGGGGACAGTGGCTGTAACCGCCCCAATTATATGTTTAACAATGGGTGAGCCGATCCCCCTTTGGGAACTTTTATGCGCCGCGTCACTGTATAGGGCTGCGCCTAGTGCGCTCACCATGGGCTTAGGGGCAAGGCACCCTCAACACCTCGAATAAAAGATGATGGATTAGTCCGGTGATTGTGGATCCATCACCCCCACTTGGCACCCCAGACATAGCTAAAGCCTCTTAGCCCCGCGGTGGGGCTAAGAGGCTTTAAGCGGCGATAGAACCTTTAGACTTCGAGGTCTGCCTGGAAGTCTGCGGTCTGCAGGCGATCCTTGATGGTGGTGATGAAGCGGCCTGCGTCCGCACCGTCAACTACCTGGTGATCGTAGGTGAATGGCAGGTAGCACATCTGGCGGATGGCGATGGCGTCCTGGCCGTTCTCGTTGACAACGACTGGGCGCTTTTCGATAGCCGCGGTGCCCAGGATGCCGGCCTGTGGCGGAACCAAGATCGGGGTATCGAGCATGGCGCCCTCGGAACCGATGTTGGTCACGGTGAAGGTAGCACCGGTGAGATCGTTCGGCTTCAGCTTGTTATTGCGGGCCTTATCAGCCAGCTCTGCAATCTGCTGAGCGATCTGCGGCAGGGTCATGTCCTGTGCCTTGTGGATGACCGGGGTGAGCAGACCCTTCGGGGTGTCAACGGCGATAGCGATGTTGACGTCCGAGTGATAAGTCATCTCCTTGGTCTCTGGGTTGTAGGACGCATTGACGTTCGGGTGGGAGACCAGAGCCTCGGCGGTAGCCTTCACGATGAATGGCAGGAAGGACAGGTTGGCACCGTGCTTGTCGATGAACGCCTGCTTGTTCTTCTTGCGCATATCCCAGATGGCAGTCATGTCGACTTCCTGGACGTGGGTAAGCTGCGCGGAAATCTGCAGCGCCTCGACCATCTTGGCGGCGGTGATTTCGCGGATGCGGTTGACCTTCTGGGTGGTGCCGATGAGCTCCTGCTTGGCCGGATCCACGGACTTGGTGGACCAACGTGCGCGTGGGGAGTTATCGGACTGTGCGCCAGACTTGGCAGGTGCATCGCCCTCGCCAGCAGCGGCGAGCACGTCCTGCTTGCGGATACGGCCGCCCACGCCGGTGCCCTCAACGGTGTTGAGGTCTACGCCGTGCTTTTCAGCCAGCTTGCGTACCAGCGGGGTGACATAAGGAACGTTATCGCCATTGTTTACCTTGGCGGAGGTGTTCAGGGAGGAATCCTGCTTGGACTCCTTCTTCTCCTCAGCCTTCGGTTCTGGCTTCTTCTCTTCCTTTTCTTCTGCCTTGGGCTCTTCCTTCTTTTCTTCCTGTGGCTCTGGCTTGGCCTCGGAGGAGGATGCGGTGGCGTTTTCGTCGCCGATGCGGGCGATGACTTCGCCGACCTCGATGGTGTCGTCCTCGTCTGCGAGGATTTCTACCAGGGTGCCTGCTACTGGGGAAGGAATTTCGGTGTCGACCTTGTCGGTGGAGACCTCGAGCAGTGGCTCGTCTACCTCGACGGTGTCGCCTACGGACTTGAGCCACTGCGTGATGGTGCCTTCGGTGACGGACTCGCCGAGTTCTGGCATTTCCACGTCGGCTGCGTCGCCGGAGCCGCTGTTGGAGGAGTCAGCCTTTGGCTCTTCCTTTTCTTCTGCCTTGGGCTCTTCCTTCTTTTCTTCCTGTGGCTCTGGCTTGGCCTCGGAGGAGGATGCGGTGGCGTTTTCGTCGCCGATGCGGGCGATGACTTCGCCGACCTCGATGGTGTCGTCCTCGTCTGCGAGGATTTCTACCAGGGTGCCTGCTACTGGGGAAGGAATTTCGGTGTCGACCTTGTCGGTGGAGACCTCGAGCAGTGGCTCGTCTACCTCGACGGTGTCGCCAACGGACTTGAGCCACTGCGTGATGGTGCCTTCGGTGACGGACTCGCCGAGTTCTGGCATTTCCACGTCGGCTGCGTCGCCGGAGCCGCCGTTGGAGGAGTCAGCCTTCGGCTCTTCCTTAGCTTCTTCTGCTTCTTCCTCGCTCTTATCAGCGGAGGAGTCGTTGGATGCGGAGCCTGCCTCATCCTCGTCACCGATGATGGCGATGACCTCGCCAACCTCGATGGTGTCATCCTCGTCAGCCTTAATTTCAATAATGGTGCCGGCTACGGGGGAGGGGATTTCGGTATCGACCTTATCGGTGGAGACCTCGAGCAATGGTTCGTCTACCTCGACGGTATCGCCGACGGACTTGAGCCACTGCGTGATGGTGCCTTCGGTTACGGATTCGCCCAGCTCGGGCATCTCAACGGAGTTCGCCATGAGTTATAAGACTCCTCGAAAGTTGGAAGTGTTCTATCGCTACCCGACAATCTTACAGCGTGTTGCTCACCCTCGTGCAGATGTGGGGTTAGTAACTACCCTCCTTCCGGGTAAGCTAGGCAATTATGTTCAACCCTTTCCGCCGCAATAAGTCCAGATCGTCGCTGCGACCACCCCGCGGACCGGGGGAGACGGTCCGCCCGGAAGACGCGCAGGATTTGCAACAATGGGCCGCCGGAAAGGCTTTTGTAGAAGCCTTTGTGGAGCCGGAAACGGTAGTCAATGAGATGTCCGTTGTCGTTGTGGATGAACACGGCGATTTTATCCGGCGCCGTATTGGCGGGCCGAAAGGAATTGATGCGGTGGCCAAACTTTTGAGCTGCGATATTTATGACGTGGAAGAAACCGGCTATCCGCAGCGTATGCGCGATCGCATGGAAAGGCAGCGCATCTTGCGCAAAAGGGAAGAACAAAGGCAACGCCGCGCCCGATTTGAGCGCGGCGAAAATCCCGATACAGGGCGAGAGCTAAGCTAGGTCAGCATCCTCGCGTAAATAAATTTGAGACCCGTTGCGGCGGAATTCAGCGGATTTTTCCTGCATACCTTCCTCTGGTGCTGAGCCGTGGGCTGCCGCACGGACCTGGTCGCCCAGCGTCGGCATGCCCAACTCTGCCATTTGCCCGCCGAACATCTCGCGGATGTCTTGGCTAATGCGCATGGAGCAGAATTTCGGCCCACACATGGAACAAAAGTGTGCGGTCTTTGCTGGCTCAGCAGGCAACGTTTCATCGTGATAGGCCTGAGCGGTCTCTGGATCGAGGGAGAGCGCAAATTGGTCATTCCAGCGAAATTCAAAGCGCGCCTTGCTCATGGCATCGTCCCATGCGCGGGCGCCTGGATGTCCCTTGGCAACGTCCGCTGAGTGCGCCGCAATCTTATAAGTAATGACACCAGTTTTTACATCATCGCGGTTGGGCAGTCCCAAGTGCTCCTTCGGCGTGACATAGCACAACATGGCCGTACCACCCATTGCGATATGGGCGGCACCGATGGCGGAAGTGATGTGATCATAGCCAGGGGCGATATCGGTAACTAGAGGGCCGAGGGTATAGAAGGGGGCATCTGAAGCCCAGTCCTGTTCGAGTTCGTTGTTTTCTTGAATCATGTTGAGCGGCACGTGTCCGGGGCCTTCCACCATGACTTGGACGTCATACTCCCAGGCGCGGCGGGTAAGTTCGCCAATAGTCTTTAGCTCTGCAAATTGGGCAGCGTCGTTGGCATCGGCAAGGCTGCCGGGGCGCAGGCCGTCGCCAAGCGAAAATGCGACATCGTATTGAGCGAAAATCTCGCATAGCTCATCGAAGTGCTCGTACAGAAATGACTCTTTGTGGTGAGCAAGGCACCATCCCGCCATGATGGAGCCACCGCGGCTGACAATGCCGGTCACGCGATTGCTTGCTAGCGGTACATACGCCAAGAGCACACCGGCGTGAATGGTCATATAGTCCACACCCTGTTCGCATTGCTCGATGACGGTATCGCGGAAGATTTCCCAGTTCAGATCCTCTGCCACACCATTGACCTTTTCCAATGCTTGGTAAATAGGCACGGTGCCAATGGGAACTGGGGAATTGCGCAGAATCCACTCGCGGGTGGTGTGGATATCGTCACCAGTGGAAAGATCCATTACGGTGTCCGCGCCCCACTGGGTAGCCCAGCGCAGTTTGGACACTTCTTCCTCGATGGAGGAGGTAACCGCGGAGTTACCAATATTGGCGTTGATTTTGGTGAGAAATTTTCGCCCAATGATCATGGGCTCAGACTCGGGGTGGTTGACATTATTAGGGATAATGGCGCGGCCGCGAGCTACCTCAGCGCGAACGAATTCCGGATCGCAGTGCTCACGCAGTGCTACGAATTCCATTTCGCGGGTGATGATTCCTTGGCGGGCGTAGTGCATTTGGGTTACGCGGCGCCCGGGCTGAGCCTTTAGCGGCGTGCGCTTAGAGCCTTTCCACTCTTGGGAAGACGCCCCGCGGCGCTGTGCGGCACGTCCATCGTCAGCCAGCTCGCGGCCGCGACCGGCGTACTCTTTGGTATCTGCGCGCTCGCTAATCCACTCGCTGCGCAGGGCCGGTAGCCCCACTTCAGGTGCGCATTCTGGCCCACGCGTGCGGTAGACGCGGAAGGGCTCATTGGGACCTTGTGGGGAATCATCCAGTTGGATTTCGGTCTCTGGAACTTCTAGACCGTCGTGGTGAATGGGGGAATAGGAATGCTTAGGGTGGTTTTCTGGGGCAGCCGTCATGGCAAGCGCTCCTCTCTTCCTTCGTAGGTATTAACCAAACAGGTTCGAACGGTCTATGCGCAGCTTTAACGCACTCTCAGCCCGTGCTCGGGCACCCGTGGGGACGCAGATCACCCTATAACAATCGTCTCGCGCAGCGCAGGTCTTTCGCCGTTTGGGTGGAGACGCAATTGTCGAGGTGAGGTAGAGGAGCCTTAGTGGCATCCTTCGACAGGAAACTTCCAGGATCTTTCCATCCATATCCAATATCGGTATTCCATACTTAATTCATGCGTTTGAGAGAGCGCATGCGAGAGAGATAGAGAGAACCCCTCCCGTTTCCAGAGGGCGGCTGCTTTAGCCGATAGATGGAAACACCTTGTAGAGAGACGCCAGCGGCCCTCGGACCAGATTCGGTTCGAGGGCCGTAGGCGTTTTCATGTGTTTAGCAGATGGTGGCGCCGGCAGCTGCCAATTCCTGCAACGCAGTCTCGCCACGGGCATCATCAACGGGGGAGCAATACTCACGCAGTACGCGGACGGTAAAGCCCTCTTTAAGGGCGTCGGCGGCCGTGGCACGCACGCAGTGATCGGTGGCAATGCCCACGATATCCACGGCGTCTATGTGGCGCTCGCGCAACCAGTCAGCGAGCAAGGTGCCGTTCGCAGCGCCCTCGAATCCGGAATAGGCGGCGGTATATTCGCCCTTGCGGAAGTAGGCTTGCGCCGGCCCGATGGCCTCATGCATGGCCGCCCCGTGGGAGTCGGCTACGCAGTGCACTGGCCAAGAATCGACAAAATCCGGGTCCTTAGAAAAGTGAGAACCCGGATCGATATGCCAATCCTGCGTGGCTACGACGGTTTCGTAGTCCCGTTGCAGGGTAGCGATTTTTGCAGCGACCTCATTGCCCCGCTCGGTGCCTAAGGCGCCGCCGGGGCAGAAGTCATGTTGTACGTCAACGATGATTAGAGCAGGCTTCATGCTTCTAGGATTCTAAACGCACAAAGCCTGTTGTGGTGCTACTTTAATTCAGCAATCTCGCGCAGAGCGGCAACCACCGTGCGGGTGGGCACGCCGGTGCCCATCTTCGGGGTGTATCCATAAGCGCCCGTGGTGTTGAAGGAAGGGCCAGCCACATCGATATGGGCCCATTCGATTCCCTCGCCCACGAAGTGCTGGAGGTAGGTGCCGGCGTATTCCATGCCGCCCTCACGCTTGGCGTTGATATTGCGGATATCGGCGCTGGCGGATTTCACTGATTCTTCGTGTTCTTCCAGGAGCGGCATGGCCCAAGCCTTCTCGCCCACCTCGCGGCCGATCTCGGCCATGCGATCGCGGAATTCTTCCGAGCCCATTACACCGGCGGTGCGCTCACCCAAGGCGACCATCTGGGCGCCGGTCAAGGTAGCGGTTTCGATGAGGTAATCGGGGTTGTCCTCGCTGGCGCGCGCAATGGCGTCGGCAAGCACGAGGCGGCCCTCCGCGTCAGTGTTGAGAACCTCGGAGGTAATGCCGCCGTAGTGGGTGATGACGTCACCCGGGCGGGTAGCATCGCTGCCCGGCATGTTTTCCGCCAGTGGCAGGGTAGCGGTGATGCCCACCTTCAGGTTCAGCTTTGCTGCGGCGATGATGGCTGCGGCCATTGCAGCGGAACCGCCCATGTCAGAAATCATGTCCCACATCTTGGCGCCCGGCTTCAGGGAAATTCCGCCGGTATCAAAGGTAATGCCCTTGCCCACCAAAGCGACGTGTCGCTTGGCTTTCTTTGGCTTCCAGCTCAAGCGGACCAAGCGCGGCGGGCGGGCGGATCCGCGGCCGACGGCCATGATGCCACCAAAGCCCTGCTTTTCCAGCGCCTTTTCATCCAAGACCTCTACCTCAAGGCCGGCCTCTGCCGCTTGGGCAGACAGGAACGCGGCGTAGGTTTCTGGATAGAGCAGATTGGAAGGGGTATTGACGAGGTCGCGGGCGATGAGGACGGACTCGGCGGTAATCTTGGCGCTGTCGAACTCCTTTTGAGCGGACTTCTCCGCCACCACGGTGTAAGTGGTGGTCTCCGCGGCCGACTCGGAGCGCAGGCCAGAATACTTATAGCCGCCGAGGATAAGGCCTTCTACCACTGGGGTGATTCCAAAATCGCCCAGGGAGGTGGCTACGGCCCCCACCTTGGTGATAGAGCGGGCGGCTTGGCCGGCAGCGCGGCGCAGCGTCTCATCGTCAACTTCTTCCGCATCGCCCAAGCCAACGGCGATGATGGATGCTACGCCCGCCTTGGATGGGGCCGGCACGCGCGTGACCTCACCGGCCTTGCCAGAGGCCCCTACGGCCACCAGTGCTTCATAAGTGGAGCGCAGCGCCGCGCCCCCAAGCAGATCGGTGCCTGGCAGCTCGAGGCCGCCTTCGCCCTCGAAAGCGGCGATAAGTAGAGCTTCCGCCTTCTTAGGAACCTTCTTTCCCAGCTTTACCTGGGGAAAGTGGCCGCGTGCTGGTAGATCGGACTGTGCCATTTGTCTCCTCCTTTGTGGAAAGGCTTATCAATCTTCCCACCACTGTACCGCGCGGCGATGAACTTATTCCTGCCTCGCTATAGATAAAGGGGTAGATTGTGGGCATGCTTGATTACACGATTACTCGTACCGATAACCCCACGTCCGCGGAAGAATTGAGCGACATCCTCGCCTACCCCGGCTTTGGCAAGCACTTTACAGACCACATGGTAACCATTGACTGGACCGAAGAAAAGGGGTGGCACAATGCTCAGGTGTGCCCGTACGGTCCGATGAGTATGGACCCGGCCAGCAACGTATTCCATTATGGCCAGGCGATCTTTGAGGGTATCAAGGCCTACCGCCAGCCGGATGGTTCTATCGCTACTTTCCGGCCGGACCACAATGCGCAGCGCTTTATTAACTCCGCTGAGCGATTGGCTATGCCGGAGCTTCCGCAGGAGGAGTTTATTGAGTCCCTGCGCCAATTGGTTGAGGTGGATCAGAACTGGGTACCAGAAGCCGGCGGGGAAGCAGCGCTGTACCTGCGCCCGTTTATGATCTCCACCGAGGTCTCCTTGGGCGTTCACCCCGCCAATTCCTACCGCTACGTGCTCATTGCCTCCCCAGCGGGTTCCTACTTCAGCGGCGGAATCAAGCCGGTTTCGGTGTGGCTATCCACTGACTACGTGCGCGCAGCCCCTGGCGGCACCGGCGCGGCCAAGTTTGCGGGCAACTATGCAGGCTCGCTCTTGGCGCAGGCCCAGGCGGATGAAAAGGGGTGTGACCAGGTTGTCTGGTTGGATGCTATTGAGCGCCGCTACATCGAGGAGATGGGCGGAATGAACCTGATGTTTGTGTATGGCTCTGGTGATAGCGCGGAGATTGTTACACCAGAACTATCGGGCTCTTTGCTGCCCGGCATTACCCGCGAATCCCTATTGCAGGTAGCACAGGATGTGGGCTACAAGGTCACCGAGCGCCGCATTACTGCCGAAGAGTGGCAGCGCGATGCCGAATCCGGCGCTATGTCAGAGGCCTTTGCTTGTGGCACTGCCGCGGTTATTACGCCGGTGGGTCACGTGTTGGGAGACTCTGCCGACTTCCATGTCAATGGCAATGAAGCGGGGGAGATCACCATGGCCCTGCGCGAGCGCCTCACCGGTATCCAGCGCGGCGCAGTGGAGGATACCCACGGTTGGCTCCATACCCTAGTGAAGTAGTCCCCGGTTAGGCGTCTGCAGCGATCTCCACTCCGGTCAGCAGCAGTGGCAGCGCCGCGAGCGCGCCTAGCGCAGGTTGTGGCTCCATTCCCAGTTCAAGCAGGGGGTGGAGCCCCAGCTTTTCCAGTGCCAACTTATGCGCAGGGGCAGTGGACAGCGTGGTGGCGAAAAGCCATTCTTTCACGCCGGGGTTATCGCGCTCGGCAAGGAGCGCGGCGGTGGCGGTCAAGGGGGCATCGATAAGCAGGGGCGTACGGCGCTCCGCGGCTCGGGCAAGGAACCCCACCGTGGCTGCTAGCACCGTGGACTGGCATGATTCAACCAGCTCCATGCCTTCGAGGTTACGGGCGCGAAACATAGCGTCCCGGATAGCGCAGACCTCGCGCTTCCAGCCTTCCACGCTGCGCTGCTTGCCGACGATCACTACCGGCTCCGTCTGTGTCATAGTTGCCATTACCACGGCCGGTACTCGGGCGAGCTCTTCGCCGCCGGGAATCAGTAGGTCAGCCCCGGCATCAATTTCCGCATCCGCTGTTGCGGCTCCAAGGCTGTAGGCCTGGGAATAATCCGTCACGGTGACTACATTCAGCCCGGCCTCGGCGCGACGCGCAGCGGTCTCAGCGGCCGAAAGCGAGGTCTCTTGATCCGCGAAAATCACGGCCCGCACGCGCCGCGGCTCATGGGCAGGTGCCGCGCCTTGGCAAGCAGCCAGCCATTGAGCGGCGTCGGTCAGGCGCCCCCAAGGGGCGAGCTGTGCGTCCTGTGCGGTATGTGCCTGCTTATCGGGCTGCGGAATGGCCATGAGTAGTCCCCTTAAACGTCAGCGCCGAGCTCCACGCGGGGGCGCGGGATGCGCCACTTGCGCGGCTGGCTGGCGCGAGAATACGCATAAAAACCAAGGCTAAAGCCGGCTTCGGTCGTGCCGGGGAACTTGGCGCGCACGGCATTATTGCAGCGGCGGGCCAAAATGACGCCCTCGATGGCGAAGATAACGAGGATAACCATCGCTACCGCGTTGATGATTGTTGCAATGCTGGGTACCGCGTAGGTCAAGAACATGACCACGATGAGCACCAGGGCCATCGGCATGACCCAGTTGCTCAGGCTGCGGCGGGCATCCACCCAATCGCGCACATAGGCGCGCACTTCACCCTGGTCGCGGGCGGGGAGGAAGCGCGGATCGCCCTCTGCCATGCGGGCCTGCTGCTCGCGGTTGGCCTGCTGGCGCTCTTGGCGCTCCTTCTTCTTATATTCCTTCCACTCGTCCTTGCTCATGGACTTCTTCATGTCCTTGCGATGCTGGTAGCGCTGTGCTTCGGACATGCCGTTTGGATCGCGCTTTACGCCGCGCGCAATCTCTTGCTCTGCGCGCTTTGGCGTAGGACGACCCTTCGGTGGGGTGTAGCCCTTGCGCTGGGGCACTTCCTGAACTTCTGCCTGAGCTTTGTCCTGTACAGGAGCAGGCTCAGTGGAGGTCTTGTCATCTTTTTGCCACGGGAGTTTCACGTTCCTCACACTACAAGGTTTAGGTGTGAATAGGGGAATAGGCCCGGCCCAGATGGTGTTGTAGGTATGGGCTACCTTTTCCCACCTGAACTAACCGGGTAGGGTAGTGGCAACGAATCCAATACTTATTGAGGAGAAGTGATGACCGCTCCAGCTTCCGCAACCGGCGTCATTCTGACTGAAGCAGCAGCCGCAAAGGCAAAGGCGCTGCTTGATCAGGAAGGCCGCGACGATCTCTCTCTGCGCATTGCCGTCCAGCCTGGTGGCTGCGCTGGCCTGCGCTACCAGCTCTACTTTGATGACCGCACCTTGGACGGTGACAAGGTTGATCAGGTAGGCGGCGTAAACCTCGTTGTGGACAAGATGTCCGTTCCCTACCTGACCGGTGCCAAGATTGACTTCGCTGACACCATCGAGTCCCAGGGATTCACCATTGATAACCCGAATGCCACCGGCTCTTGCGCTTGTGGCGATTCCTTCAACTAAATAGAAGGACAGAAAAGAGGGTGGGTGCCACTGGCACCCACCCTCTTTTCTGCGTGGAAGGCTCTTAGAGCTTGACTGGGTAGTCGCGCTGCTCGATCTGCGGATCGATGCGCTTTTCCACAAAGATGCCGTGCCAGATCATAAAGGACAGCACGGTCCACAAGCGGCGGGAGTGATCAGAAACGCCATCGCGGTGCTCCTTGAGCATCTCGAGAACTTCCTTCTTATTAAAGATGTCCTCGGTCTGGGATTCATTGATGGTGTCCTGGGCCCAGCCATAAAGCTCATCGCCGGCCAGCCAGTGGCGCATCGGCACTGGGAAGCCCAGCTTCTTGCGATGCAGAACATGCGCCGGGACGATCTGCTCCATGGCCTTGCGCAGGGCGTACTTGGTGGTGCCGTGCGAAATCTTCAGGTCATAAGGGATGGATTCGGCAACCTTGAAGACTTCCTTGTCCAAGAAGGGCACGCGCAGCTCCAGCGAGTTGGCCATATTGATCTTATCGGCCTTGACCAGGATGTCACCGCGCATCCAAGTGAATAGATCCAAGTGCTGCATGCGGGCAACCGGATCAAAGTCCTCGGACTGGGCGTAGATGGGGGCGGTAACCTCGCGGTGGTCCCATTCTCGCTTTGCCCACGGGATAACGCGCTGCATCTGCTCAAAGTCGAAGGAACGAGCGTTGCCGTAGTAGCGCTCTTCCATCGTCATCGAGCCGCGATTAAGCAGTGACTTGCCCTTCATGCCCTCCGGTAGAACCTGGGAGAGCTTGCCCAGACCGCGACGCAGTGGGGACGGAATCTTCTCAAATGGGGCGAGGGACAGTGGTTCCTTGTAAATGGTGTAGCCGCCAAAGAGCTCGTCTGCGCCCTCGCCGGAGAGAACTACCTTGACGTGTTTGCGGGCCTCCTGCGCCACAAAGTAGAGCGGTACCAGCGAGGGATCGGCCACCGGATTGTCCAGGTACCACATGATCTTCGGGATGGACTCGGCATATTCTTCAGGGGATACAATCTTGACGATGTGCTCCACACCAATAGCTTCCGCAGACTCTGCCGCGACATCGACCTCAGAATATCCCTCGCGCTCGAAGCCGGTGGTAAAGGTCAGTAGATCTGGGTTGTGGCGCTTGGCCAGTGTGGCAATAGCGGTGGAGTCAATGCCGCCAGATAGGAAGGAACCCACGGTGACGTCGGCACGCATGTGCTTAGCGACGGAATCTTCGAGCGCCTCTGCAATGCGGTTAAACAGCTGCTGCTCTTCGCCTTGCTTTACCTGCTGCACAGGGAAACGGGGCTTGAAGTACCGCTCGGAGACGACATCTTCGCCCGGGCGAAGAGTGACAGTGCAGCCGGATTCAACACGGCGAATATTCGCGTGGAGAGATTCTGGCTCCGGGACATACTGCAGGTCCACATAGTGTTCAATGGCGCGTCGGTCAAGGTTGAGTTCTAGACCAATCTCGTCTGCCATTTCAAGGATGCACTTCATCTCGGAAGCGAAGACAGTGCCCGCCTCGGTAGTGGCGTAATACAGCGGCTTGATGCCAAATTGGTCACGAGCAGCAAACATCGTCTTGGTGTGAGTATCCCAGATGACGATGCCAAACATGCCGCGCAGGTGGTTAACCACATCCTTGCCCCAGTGGTGGTAGCCCACCACAATGGGCTCGCCATCACCCTCGGTGTGGAAGGTGTAGCCGAGACCGGTGAGCTCCTCGCGTAGCTCTACGTAGTTGTAGATTTCACCATTAAAGGTCATGGCGTAGCGGTCAGGCTGGTCCTTCGGGCCCCAGCGGAGGGGCTGATGGGAATGCTCCAAGTCAATAATGGACAGACGATTGAAGCCGAAGGCGGCATCGCCGTCATGCCACGTGCCGGCGGCGTCTGGACCGCGGTGGCGCATGCAGGGCAGGGATCGTTCCAGCGCATCAACGTACTTATCTACGTTGCCTGTGGCGGCGAGCATGCCAAGAAGTCCGCACATGTAAAGATTGCTCCTTATATATAAGCGTCTATTGCTAGTCACCCACTTTACGGCTAGAGAGCGTGAAACCAGAACACGCCACGGCTTAAGGAAACCTGCCGACTGCCTTGGAATTAGCTTCCCCGATAGGGGTGCGAACTTTCGGATGATGGCTCCACGAGAATCCTGTGAATTGGCGCACACGAAGCCTATGGATACTGGGGGTGCGGTTGGAACATTGTGCAGGTGGGGCGGTAACCTACCAGAAGGAGAATATGAAATGAGCACACTAGGTGCCCTTTTGTGCCTTTAAACAGGCTGGGAATCTGGCAATTATCCTCTATTCTGATTGGGTAAGAGTGCTCTGTGAGTATTCGAGAAGTTTTGTGTGGACAGAAAGGCAGAACACACGTGGGACAGCGTAATAAGCGCACCTTTGCCCGCAAGGCGGGCGTAGCTGGCGCACTTGCCCTGGGTGGACTCGCTCTGGCAGGTTGTGACGTTCAGGCACCAACTGCTGTAGAGAACCTCCTTGGATTCGGTTGGCCGAAGGGTATTACTCCTGAGGCAGAGGCCATGTACAACTTCTGGATTTGGGTCTGGGTTGCCGCATGGATCGTTGGTTTTATTATGTGGGGCCTGTTCCTCACCGCAATCTTCCGCTGGAGCGCGAAGAAGGCGAAGAAAGATGGCAAGGGCGAGTTCCCGCGCCAGATCCAGTACAACGTTCCGCTGGAGATGGTTCTGACCATCGTCCCGATCCTCATCATTATGGGCCTGTTCTTCTTCACCGTTCAGACTCAGCAGAAGGTCACTGCCTTGGATAAGGATCCGAAGGTTGTCGTTGACGTCACCGCGTTCCAGTGGAACTGGAAGTTTGGTTACGCCGAGAACCATGTCAATGGTGAGAACTACGACGGTGCCGACAAGGAGCGTCAGGCTGAGGCAGAGAAGACTGCTCACGACCCTGAGGGTGTGGACAACCCGAACCCAATCCACGGCAAGTCCATGGGCGACCTTTCCTACCTGAACTACAACAAGATTGAGACCGTCGGTACCACCGAAGAGGTTCCGGTTCTGGTTCTTCCTTCCGATACTGCGATTGAGTTCCGACTCGCTTCCGGCGACGTGTCACACGCATTCTGGGTACCGGAGTTCTTGTTCAAGCGCGACGTCTATGCGCACCCAGAGGCAAACGCTCAGGAGCGTAGCTTCCAGGTGGAAAAGATTGAGAAGCAGGGCGCATTCGTTGGCCGTTGTGCTGAGATGTGCGGTACTTACCACTCGATGATGAACTTTGAAATCCGCGTTGTCTCTCCGGAGGACTTCAACACCTACCTGAAGTTCCGCGAGGACAACCCAGAAGCCACCAACGCGGAAGCTCTGGAAGAAATCGGCCAGGACCCATACGCGGTAACCACCCACCCGTTCTCCGGCGAGCGTGACACCGCTAAGGGCGACAACTACGTAAACACCGCGGCATAAGAGATAAGGACACAACACAATGCGTGCAACATCGAAAGTCTTTTACTCAATCGCGACGTACCTTCTTGTCTCGCTGATTGTCTATATCTTCGGCGTCACCTTCGTTAAGGACGACGGCTACCTCTACGGTGCCGAGTGGGTTGGCATCGTGGGCATGTTCCTCGCCTTCCTGCTGTGCATGATGCTGGGTGCTTACCTTCACTTCACTGATGACCGCAGTGACGTCCTGCCAGAAGATTGGGAAGAGGCAGAAACTGAAGATGCCGCTGGTATCCTTGGTTTCTTCTCCCCAGGCTCCATCTGGCCGCTGGCTATGACTGGCGCCATTGGCCTCCTCGGCTTGGGAATCATTTTCCTCTACTTCTGGCTGATTGCCCTCGGCGCTGTCTGCCTCATCGCGGCCTGCACCGGCCTGTCCCTGCAGTACGGCCTACCGAAGGAAAAACACTAATTCCTCGATGTAAAGGAATCCCTGCCTAAAACTTCTCCGCCCTCCTAGCCATCATGGCTAGGAGGGCTTTGGCGATCCAGCGTCGTCTGTCGCGTCATAAAGTTCCCGAGATTTCTGAAAAGTTTTGCCGGTGGGGGAGTGACACCTGACTGTGTGACGTATTGTCGACTAGTCTTCTTCTGCATTCTGGCACGTAGAAGCCGATTTTAGCGGGGGTCGTTCGAAAGTTGTAAAGCTGGGCGTTTAGGGGGCCCGTGGAATGTGATTTATCTCTCTGGATGGCTGGGATCGGGTGCGCTAATTGGCGCATCGACAAGTGTGGGCCGCAGGCGTCTGGGGTGCTTAGGAATTTCAGGGTAGGGCCCAGCTGGTGGTGTCACCTGCATCAATGGGGCGTCGGAAAGCGGGGTAAAAAGTTCCCGTTTGGAGGAATATTGTTTTTGGCCCTCACGAGCTGAACGTTCGCTGGATGAAGCATCAAAAACGAATAGAGAAAGCGGGGGGAATCGAGGTGACTTTAGCGCTCAGAACAGCCATAATAGCCACTGTGACGAGCGTAGTTTCTAACCAAGGTATGACAGCACCACGTGCTGCCTCGCTGAACCGACCCAATATGGTCAGCGTGGGCACCATCGTGTTCCTGTCTCAGGAATTGATGTTCTTTGCCGGACTGTTCGCGATGTGGTTTACCTCGCGAGCAAACGGTCAGGAAGGCGATTGGGCGGAGCACACCGCCCATATCAACCTGCCCATGGGTTTCCTCATTACGGCAGTGCTGATTTCTTCTTCTGTGACCTCGCAGTTCGGCGTGTTTGCCGCAGAAAGGGGTGACGTTTACAAGCTTCGACTCTGGTACACCGTGACGCTGGTACTGGGCGTTGTGTTCTTGGGCATCATGGCGTTCGAGTGGGCCGAGTTGATTCACGCAGGTGTGACTGTCCAGGCCAGCGTCTTTGGCTCGGTGTTCTACATCATCACCGGCTTCCACGCTGCGCACGTGACCGCGGGCCTGATTTCTTTTGCAATCATTCTCGCGCGCGTTGCTAAGTCCAAGTTCACGCCGGCACAGGCGACCGCAGCAATGGCAGTGTCCTACTACTGGCACTTCGTTGACGTTGTGTGGATCGGCGTTTTCACCGTTATTTACTTGGTTCAGTAGCACTGGCCAAGATCCCCAAACAGTCCTCCCGTGTTCGAGTTATCTAAAGGAAAATGATGGATAACAATTCGCAGTCCGTGGCAGTGGAGCAGACCACTGCGGCGGCTAAGAAGACCCGCCGTCGCCGCAAGGCGAAGCGCACCCTTGCCGGTGGCTTCGCTTTGGCGATTGGCCTGTCCGGTGCGGGCGTCTTGGCTTCTGCCTTGACCCCGGATGCACAGGTCGCCACGGCGGAAAAAGATGACCAAGCCCTCGTCCAAGAGGGTAAGGACATCTATGACACCGCTTGTATCACCTGCCACGGTGCCAATCTGCAGGGCATCGAAGGTCGCGGTCCGTCCCTCGTTGGTGTCGGTGCTGGTTCCGTGTACTTCCAGGTGCACTCCGGCCGTATGCCGATGATGTCTAACGACGCACAGGCAGAGCGCAAGGCTCCCCGCTACACTGAGCAGCAGACTCTGGCGTTGGCTGCATATGTTGCAGCTAACGGTGGCGGCGCTGACATTGTCTACAACGACGACGGAAGCGTTGCCCAGGAATCGCTGCGTGGTGCTAACTACAACGGCGAAATCCAGGCAGAAGACATAGCGAAGGGCTCCGAGCTCTTCCGCATGAACTGCGCATCCTGCCACAACTTCACCGGCCAGGGCGGCGCACTGTCTTCCGGTAAGTTCGCTCCGGAGCTGGCTCCGGCAAGTGAGCAGGAAATCTACCAGGCAATGCTGACCGGCCCGCAGAACATGCCTAAGTTCTCTGACCGCCAGCTGACCGCAGACGAGAAGAAGGACATCATTGCCTACCTCAAGTCTGCAAAGGAAACTCCTTCCCCAGCAGGTTGGGACCTTGGTGGTCTCGGCCCAGTAGCGGAAGGCCTGGCAATGTGGATCATCGGCATTAGCGCCCTCTGCGCTGCCGCTATGTGGATTGGATCGCGCTCATGAGCAATGTGAAGAAGAATTACACTAACGCTGAGCTCGACAAGATGAGTAACGATGAACTCGCTGCTCTTGGTACCGAGCTCGACGACGTCACCGTTGCGTTCCGTAAGGAGCGCTTCCCAGTCGAAGGTGACCCAGCTGAAAAGCGCGCTGGACGTAACGTTGCTATCTGGTTGTTCCTGTCCGTCATTGGCGGCCTTGGATTCCTCGGCGTTTACCTGTTCTGGCCGTGGCAGTACAAGCAGCTAGGGGAGGAGGGCCACATTTGGCACACTCTTTACACCCCTCTGCTGGGTATTACTGCTGCCCTCGCAATTTGCGGCTTGGGCATTGCCATTGTTCAGTACGTTAAGAAGATTCTCCCAGAGGAGATTTCCGTTCAGCGTCGTCACGACGGTCCGTCCGAAGAGGTTGACCGCCGTACCCTGACCGCTCTACTGAACGACTCTTGGAAGACCTCGACTCTGGGTCGTCGCAAGACCGTTCAGGGTCTGCTGGGCGGCGCCGGCGTTCTGTTTGGTCTAACCGTGATTGCTCCGCTCGGCGGCGCAATCAAAAACCCTTGGAAGGTACGCCACAACATGAATTATGCCGGCGACGGCACCCTGTGGACTTCCGGTTGGACCCTGCACAATGAAGGCGTCAAGCTTTACCTCGCCCGCGACACCGGTACTATTGCCGAGAAGCACTCTGGTGAAACTGGTGAACACTACAGCACCAAGGGTGTAACCCGCTTGGTTCGCGTGCGTCCAGAGGATCTAGCGGCAGGCGGTATGGAAACCGTCTTCCCGCTGGCAGAAGAAGACGTCAACGATGGCGACAAGTACGATGCCGAGCGCGATGTCTACGAGCACCACATGCACTCGATTCACGGCAACCGCAATGCGGTCATGCTGATTCGCCTGCGTCACAACGACGCTCAGAAGGCAATCGAGCGCGAAGGTCAGGAAGACTTCCACCACGGTGATTACTACGCCTACTCCAAGATCTGTACCCACATCGGTTGCCCGACCTCTCTGTATGAGGCTCAGACCAACCGAATCCTGTGCCCGTGCCACCAGTCGCAGTTCGACGCTTTGCAGTACGGTAAGCCGGTCTTCGGCCCGGCTGCCCGCGCACTGCCACAGCTGCCTATCACGGTGGATGACGAGGGCTACCTCGTTGCACAGGGCAACTTCATTGAGCCTGTCGGCCCGGCATTCTGGGAGCGTAAGTCATAATGAGCAATAAACTCGCCCAAATGGGCAACAACATGGATGAGCGCTATAGCGCCGCCGGCGTGTTGAGGACTCAGCTGAACAAGGTCTTTCCGACCCACTGGTCCTTCATGCTTGGTGAGATGGCGCTATACAGCTTCATCATTCTTGTACTGACCGGTATCTACCTGGCGCTGTTCTTCGACCCTTCCATCACCAAGGTCATTTACGACGGCACCTATGCACCGCTTAATGGTGTAGAAATGTCCCGCGCATACGCCACCGCGCTGGATATCTCTTTTGAAGTTCGTGGTGGCTTGTTCGTGCGCCAGATGCACCACTGGGCAGCTCTGCTGTTCATGATGTCCATGGTTGCGCACATGCTGCGTATCTTCTTCACCGGCGCGTTCCGTCGTCCGCGTGAAGCAAACTGGATTATCGGTTGCGCACTTATTCTGCTGGGCATGATCGAGGGCTTCCTTGGTTACTCCCTGCCGGATGACCTGCTTTCCGGTGTTGGTCTGCGAATCATGTCCGCCATCATCCTGGGTCTGCCGATTATCGGCACCTGGCTGCACTGGGCAATCTTTAGCGGTGACTTCCCGTCCGACCTGATGCTGGATCGTTTCTACATCTTGCACGTTCTGGTTATTCCGGGCATCATCCTTGGCCTGATTGCAGCCCACCTGATTATGGTTTGGTTCCAGAAGCACACCCAGTTCCCTGGACCGGGCCGTGCGGAGAACAACGTCGTTGGCGTCCGCATTATGCCGGTCTTCGCCACCAAGGCCATTGGTATGGGCATGATGGTGGCTGGCGTACTGGCGCTGATGTCTGGTCTGCTGACCATTAACGCCATCTGGCTGCTTGGACCTTATAATCCATCCCAAGTTTCTGCTGGTTCCCAGCCAGATATTTACATGCTGTGGACTGACGGTGTTGCCCGTGTCATGCCGGCTTGGGAACTCTACATCGGCAACTACACCATTCCTTCCGCGTTCTGGGTAGCTCTGCTGTGTGGCCTCATGGTCGTCCTGCTAATGGCGTACCCGTTCTTGGAGAAGAAGTTCACCGGTGACGATGCACACCACAACCTGCTGCAGCGTCCGCGCGATGTTCCTACCCGCTCCGCTATCGGCGCTGCTGCCATCGTGTTCTTCCTGCTGGTCACCCTGTCCGGTGGTAACGACCACGTGGCACACTTCTTCCAGATTTCGCTGAACGCTATGACCTGGGTTGGTCGTATCGGCCTCATCGTGCTTCCTCCGATTGCGTACTTCATGACCTACCGCATTTGCGTTGGTTTGCAGCGCTCTGACCGGGAGGTTCTCGAGCACGGTATTGAAACCGGCGTCATTAAGCAGATGCCGAATGGTGCCTTCATCGAGGTTCACCAGCCGCTCGGCCCGGTTGATGCCGAAGGCCACCCGGTTCCGCTCGAGTATGCAGGCGCTCAGGTGCCGAAGCAGCTGAACCACCTCGGACTCGCTGATTCCGAGACCCAGGGCACCTTCAGCCCTGATGATTCGGCCCTCATGCACCGAGTACACGAAATCCACTCGGATAACCACGACGAGGAAGCGGAGATGTTCCGCCGCCTCAACGAGGCTAACCGCCGTGAGGACGAGGAAAACGGCCGCATTTAGCCGCTTTTCCTGAGGATTACTCGAAACGCGCTCACAGAACCGCCCTTGCTCCTGCTGAAGGAGCAAGGGCGGTTTGCGTATGTACAGATAGATTCCGGCCCCAGTCCTCATCCTTTTGGCTGCTACAGGAGTTGTTGAAGGGGAGCTGTTGCGTGCCTGTAAGTATTTATGAATCTAGAAGCATCCGAAGAACTGCTGGAGCTTGTTGTGCAGCCGGTTTAGTACATGTTCTGGTGCGCGGATTGTCGATAGTTTGCGGTTTTGTCGCGCTTTACTGTTTCAGGAGCCTAGTGCGTGGGCTCAGGTGGGTGTGAATGCCGAAAGGCTTTATTGTCTAGAGGTACGCTGCGCTCGTCGGTTTAGTGCCTTTGGGGCTTCAAGAAGCGGTTTAGCTAAAACGACCGCAAGGAAAGGTGGCAAAGCGGGGCGCCGTCGTGATGAAAGCGAGACTCTAGACGTGCGTTAAAGGAGTGACATCGAGGGGGAGGAGGGACTGTCAAAATGTCGTAGTGTTGAAAGTCACAAATTAGAAAAGTGTTAATTGTTAAGCTTACTCTTAGTGAGGGCACTTCTTGGTCGGATGCCCGACATCCGCTGTCATTTGTGCAGCTTGTGGCCTCGAGGCGGTGGATTCTGGCGGGTGCTAGCATCCATATGGAGGTTAAATCTCGGCAAGGTCAACGGAAGGTAACGAAGCGATAACAAACGTTATTTTGGTGTCGCGAATGGACATTGCTTGTGATGATTTCGTAACCTATTCGAGACATTGAGTTACCGCCCGAAAAGGTGCTCAATCTAAACAGAAGAATTACAGCGCCGCATCTGGCCCTTCCTACTGAGGGGCCGAGTGGAGGAAATCCTAAAGGAACGGATTCCCAACGAACGCTAGTCCCCTAGGGTCAGAGCTTCCTCTATGAGGGAAGTAGGCGCGCAGGAAGATTTGGAGTTTTACTCATGGCACAGCACCGTCGTCAGGGCATTAAGAACACCCGTCGCATCGCATCTACTGCAGCACTGGCTGCAACCGCCGCCGTCGTCGCACCGGGCGTCGCACAGGCAGCAGAGGTCGTCGTACCTAATACCGACTACCGCTTTGAGGTAGCAGGCCTGGAAAACGTCCCGAACATTGACCAGGTTCCGAACATTGACCGCTACGTTCCGTCCCTGGGGCAGGTTTCTAACCAGCAGAACACCAACTACGCAGCAGCTGGCCACAAGCAAGCCGCCCCGGCACAGCAGACCGTTGGCCAGAAGGCACTGGCAGCAGCCCGCTCCGTCATCGGTTCTCCGTACGTATACGGCGCCGCTGGCCCGAACGCTTTCGACTGCTCCGGTCTGACCAGCTGGGCATACGCTCAGGCTGGCAAGCAGATCCCGCGTACCTCTCAGGCACAGGCTGCCGCCGGTACCCCGGTATCCCTGGATCAGCTGCAGCCGGGTGACATCATCGCTTACTACGGTGGTGCTTCCCACGTTGGTATCTACACCGGCCACGGCACCATCATCGACGCCCTTAACTCCGGCGTCCCGGTTCAGGAGCGCGACCTGAACTACATGCCGATTCACTCCGCAGTTCGCTTCTAAGAAGCAGCGGATCTTGCCCTCCCCTTCGCGGGGAGGGCTTTGTCGTGCATCAGGGGGTAAAACCCGCTATAGTTAGTACGATTTTTAAAACTTTCTTAGTCTAAGGGTCCTTACGTGTCTAAACGAGTACTTCCTGCAGCTGCACTTGCAGCGGCACTTGCTGTTACGTCGGTTTCTGGGATTTCGCAGGTTGTTGCGCAGGAGGCGGCTCCGCAACAGGAGGGCGCCACTGAAGATGTAGACGCCTTGGTAGAGCGCGTTGGCGAAGTCGCGCGCAAGGTTTCTGCCAAGAACGAAGAAGTAAAAGAGCTCGAGGTCAAGCTCGAGGAAAAGCAGGCTGAGGTCGCTGAATCTGAGCAGGCTGCCGCTGAAGCACAAACACGTGCGGATGATGCGAAGGGCGACGTTTCCACCCAGCAGGACCGTGTCAATGGCATCGCACAGTCGC
Organism: Corynebacterium sp. MSK195; assembly: GCF_030228885.1. Taxonomy (NCBI): domain Bacteria; kingdom Bacillati; phylum Actinomycetota; class Actinomycetes; order Mycobacteriales; family Corynebacteriaceae; genus Corynebacterium; species Corynebacterium sp. MSK195. The sequence goes on from NZ_JASPGT010000001.1 coordinate 105,222, forward strand.
GCTACCGCGGTGATTCCCGTTCGGCAGTGTCTGGAGCTTTGGCTGCAGAAGATCCTTCCGATGCCGTAGAGCGCATGGGCTACCTCGGCGCGCTGTCCCGCAAGGCCCAGCGCACCCTCGATGCCAAGGCTAATGCCGCTTCCACGGCGGAAGAGGAAAAGCATAAGGCTGCCGACGTCGCCACCAAGGTACGTGAGGAAAAGAAGGCGCTGGAAGAGCAGCGCGAGGAGCTTCTCAAGGAAAAGGAGGAGCTGGAAAAGCAGCAAAAGGACATCGAAAAGCAGGTGGACGCTCTCGATGAACAGCAGCGCGAGGCCTGGGAAGGCCAATTCGGCGGATCTGATAAGCCGGATATGGATCTGGGTGATGTAGCTGACGGTGCTGCCTCTGCTGCCTTGTCGAAGCTGGGCGCCCCATATGGCTGGGGTGCGGCTGGACCCGATCAGTTCGACTGCTCTGGATTGATGTTCTGGGCGTATCAGCAGATTGGCAAGTCCATTCCGCGTACATCGCAGGCGCAGATTGCCGGTGGCACGTCGGTACCACTGGAAGACCTACAGCCGGGCGATATCGTGGGCTATTACCCGGGAGTAACTCACGTGGGCATGTACATCGGTAATGGCCAGGTAGTCCATGCCTCTACCTATGGCGTGCCTGTTCAGGTGGTACCGCTAAAGTCCATGCCGATTACCGGAACGGCGCGGTACTAAGTGGCCCGCGTTCTGCTGGTAACTAATGACTTCCCGCCCAAGATTGGCGGGATTCAGTCTTACCTGCGCGATTTCGTAGCAACCCTAAATCCGCGCGATGTCGTGGTCTTCGCCTCTACCCAGGAATCGCCGGCGGAATTCGATGCCGCGGTGGACTATAAGGTCATCCGCTGGCCTCGCCGCGTGATGTTGCCGACGCCTGCCACGGTTCGTCGGATGCAGGAGATCATCCGCACAGAAAATATTGACATCGTCTGGTTTGGTGCAGCCGCGCCCCTTGCTTTGATGGGCAAGGCCGCAAAAGAGGCGGGGGCGACCCGTGTAGTAGCTACGACGCACGGGCACGAAGTGGGGTGGTCAATGGTGCCCGTTGCTCGGCAGTGCCTGCGCCGCATTGGTGACTATGCTGATGTGATTACCTATATCTCCGACTACACCCTGCGTCGGTTGCGTCGACCATTTGGACCGAACCCGTGCTGGGAGCACCTGCCTTCCGGAGTGAGTGTGGAGGGCCTTTCTCCAGCCACGCCGGAGCAACGTGCATCGGCAAAGGCAGAGTTCGGAGTCAGCGGGCCGACCATCGTCTGCATTTCGCGGTTCGTTCCACGTAAGGGGCAGGATCAGCTTCTACGCGCTATGCCTCTCGTGCGTGAAGAATTTCCGGATGCACAGCTCCTACTTATTGGGCGCGGACGCTACCGCGCGGCTTTAGAACAATTGGCGGAAATCTACTGTCCAGACTCAGTGATTCAGGAAGCGGAAAGCATTGAGGCTGCATTGCACGCAGCGGATGTTTTTGCCATGCCGGCACGCACTCGCGGCGGAGGGCTTGACGTCGAGGGCTTGGGAATCGTCTATTTGGAGGCGCAAGCGTGCGGCCTGCCAGTTGTCGCCGGAGACTCCGGTGGTGCACCAGAGACGGTGACGGGGGAGACGGGAGTCGTCGTCAAGGGCGCCTCTGTGCCGGAACTAGCTGAAGCGTTGAAAGCTCTTTTGGCCGACCCGCAGCGTAGGCTTCACATGGGGCAGGCGGGGCGTCGCCATGTGGAAGAGAATTGGACGTGGCGGATAATGGGGCAGCGATTGCGGCAGCTGATGTCTTGATGTGACCCTAACCCGGTTGTCGGTATATTCTGTTATGCATGCTTAAGAAGAACTCCGCCGATCTGACTATCGGCTTCGACGTCGGTGGCACCAACGTGCGCGGCGGAGTGATCACTCGGGAGGGTGAGATCCTCGCGAGCCGCACGGTTCCCACTTCCATGGACGTCGAGCAGCTGGAAGCGGACATTGTGGGCATCGTCGATGAGCTGCGCGCCGACTATGAGGTGGACGCCGTCGGCCTCGCCTTGGCGGGATTTTTGGATCCTACGTGTGAGGTAGTGCGCTTCGCCCCGCACCTTCCCTGGCGGCACGCCAACGTCCGAGAATCGCTTTCGCAGAAGCTCGGTATGCACGTGCGTTTGGAGCATGATGCCAATTCCGCCGCGTGGGGTGAGTGGTGCTTTGGAGCTGGCCGCGGAGCAGAGGATTGGGTTTTCTTTGCGGTAGGAACAGGAATTGGCGCGACGTTGATGACGCATGACACCATCTACCGCGGTGCGTTTGGTACCGCCCCAGAATTTGGGCATATCGTGGTGGTCCCCAATGGTCGGCAGTGCTCCTGCGGCAAGCGAGGCTGCTTGGAACGCTATGCCTCCGGTACCGCGTTGCCGGATACCTGCGCTGATCTGCGTGGAAGCTATGAGACCTCGCTGCCGGCTGATCCCACAGGCAAGGAAATTACCCAGGCCGCGCGGCGTGGAGATCCGCTTGCCGTCGCGGTGATGGAAGACTTCAGTCGGTGGCTGGGCCAGGGCCTATCCATTGTTGCTGATGTTTTGGATCCGGAGCTCATCGTGCTCGGCGGCGGCGTATCCCAAGATGCGGACCTCTACCTCGAGGGCGCTGCCCAAGCCATGGGACAGGACATTGTCGGGGCAGGGCATCGCCCCCTCGCACGTGTTGCCACCGCAGAATTAGGGTCGGCAGCGGGTATGATTGGCGTAGCCGATTTGGCCCGCAGCGGCCGTTAAAACTAACAAAGGACGACCTGGCGATGAAAAACAAGTGGTACTGGGCTTTTAAGCACATCTTCTTCGGACCCGCCCTGCGAGTATGGAATCGCCCGTGGACCGAGGGCATCGAGAAAATCCCCGCTGAGGGCCCTGCGATTTTGGTGTCGAATCACCAGGCGGTTATGGATTCCTTCTTCTTTCCTTTGGTGTGCCCGCGCCAGATCACGTTTCCGGCTAAGTCAGAATACTTCACCACTCCTGGCCTTGTTGGTAGCCTGCAAAAGTGGTTCTTTACCTCGGTAGGCCAGGTCCCCATCGAGCGCGATAGCGAGGACGCTGGCGACGCCATCGTGGAAACCGCAGAAGGCATTTTGTCCCGTGGCGATCTCTTCGGTATCTATCCGGAAGGAACTCGTTCCCCAGATGGCCGCGTGTACAGGGGACGCACCGGCATGGCGCGCATCGCCATGGAGACTAATCAGCCAGTATTTCCCATCGCGATGATCAATTCGCGCAAGGCCAATCCCATTGGCTCGTGGATTCCCCGTCCTTTCAAGGTTGGCGTGCGGGTAGGAGACCCCATCTGGCCGCATGAGTGGGCCAAGGAGCGCGGGATGAATCCGGCCGAGCATGAGACTATCCGCGCCTTCACCGACTTTGTGATGCGCAATTTGGCCGAGCTGAGCGATAAGCCTTATGTTGATGTGTACGCCTCCGATGTGAAGGCTTCGCTCAAAGCCGGCCATGGTTACCCCGCCGGCGCTGAATACAAGGGGAGGTAATCACTATTCCCAAGGCCCGCTTAGCTTGGCCAGATACCGCTAAAGGCGTATCCATTATCGGCGTGGTGCTCTTGCACGTCACGCTGGTGGTTCCGGAAGGTGAGCTAACGTGGTTGGCTGACCTAAACATGTGGCTGGATCCCCTTCGCCTGCCCTTGTTTTTCCTCGTATCCGGCTATTTCTCTACCAAGATCTTTCGCTATTCATTCAGCGAGCTTTTTACACGCCGCCTGTGGTTCTTCCTCGTGCCCTATACGGTGTGGATGACCGTTGAGCTGTGGACTAAGCGCATCGAGTATCACTGGGTATTTGGTGATCCGTATCTGCAGCTTTCTGATCTGCTCTATAACCTCCTGTTGGGTCATACCATGGCGTGGTTCATTCACGCGCTCATCTTTTTCAATATATTTTTGTGGGCCGTGCGCAGGTTGCCCTCGTGGGCGGGTATAAGTCTGAGCTTTGCGCCGTTGCTGCTTATAGCCTGGCAGGATCATTACTTCTTTATTGGCAAGGCAATCATGTTCTTGCCCATCTTCGTCGGTGCGGCCTACCTTCGCGGGCCTATTACGCGGTTTGCCGACGCCGCCGAAGCACCCTTCAAAGGCACCTTCCGCAAGGCCTCTATGTGGGCATATGGTGTGGCAATCATTAGCTACATCGCGGGACTTACCATCCGGCACACCTGGAATGCCGTCGAAGGCGAGGTAGCGGTGCAGTGGCCACTGCCAGGCGGGGATTTTCTTGGCCGAGGCGATCTAGACCTACTGATTCGCTTTGCGGAGCAGACGCTTGAAACCCCAGCGGGCATCGTTGGTGCTGTCCTTATTAGCCATATTCCGGCTCTGTCCACTGTTGTAAAGTTCGTGGGCCGGCATACCCTGCCCATTTACTTGGCCCACCCAATCGGCATGACGCTGGGGTACGGCTTCTTCATGGCCCACCGCGATTACGTGGTGAGCCTTGCTGGCCAGTGGCCGCTGGAAAATACCTGGTTCTGGATCGGAATGTGCTTCTTCTACTCCGCTGCGGCATCGGTAGCGCTTTGGGCGCTCGGGAAGGTTCCTATCCTTGGCTGGACGCTGGTTCCGCCGCGGATTGATAAACGCCGGCCCGTCGTAGAGCCAATGGTAGCGAGCAAAGAACCAGCAGAGCGGTAACGATGGCGTAGTCATTGCCCACGATGTGCTGCCACCATGCCCAGTCCAGCTCTTGGTCATTGGCATGGGGGACAAGCCAATGCCCGCGGGCGAAAAGCGCCAGCCATGTCAGCGCACCGAGCGCCCAGTGGCGCTGCGCCACTAGCAGCACGCCCGCCAATACTAGCCAGGTGAAGTGGTGTGACCATGACACGGGCGAGCACAGGAGCGATACTGAAGCGGCCAGTAGCATGAGTACCGCCTGGTTCCCGTGGGAGAGACGCTCCATGGCAAACCACACGATGGCGACGACGAGGACAACGGCCACGAGCCACAGCTTTTCAGCGTGTTCGGGGACTAGGCGGCTAAACAAACCGCGCAGAGATTGGTTGGAGCTATAGGCAAGTCCACCGATGCGGTTGGAATCGCGCAGTGTTTCGCTCCAGTACTGGATGGAGCTATGTGGATTACAGGCGAAGGCGATGAGTCCAGCTGCCAGAAAGGAACCCAGGGCGCTGAAAAAAGCGCGCCATTCGCGGCGGACGAAAAATACGGCAAGGAATACCGCAGGGGTGAGCTTGATTGCCATTGCGATACCGGTAAGCACGCCCCTGCCGCGTCCGGGGCGCAGCCAGAGAATATCCGCTACTACAAGTGCGGTGAGCAGGATGTTGACCTGCCCGAAGCTAAAGGTCTCCGTAATCGGTTCAGTAAGCATCGCCGCCAGAAGCGCCCAGCCTGCCCAGCCAGGGCAGCCAAGAGAGCGCAGGACCAGGGCAACGCAGACCCACAGGGCAAGTAAGGAGGCGACAGATACGAGGATGCTCGCTGCGGTGAGGGGAATCCAGCTCAGTGGGGCAAAAAGCAGCGCCGCAAAGGGCGGATAGGTGAAGGGAAGAGAGACATCGCGATTGCTGCCGACGAGATAGTCCTTGGCGTAGAGGTCGCTGCCAAAGCCGGCCCCGCCTTCGCGGTAAACGTCCAGGTCAATGTGGTAATACGTGGAAAAATGGCCGGAGAAAAGCTCCGGAATATCAATGAGCCACCAGAGGGCCACGAGGACAGAGAGGCACAAGGGCAAAGCAGTAAACCACAAAGATTTCTTCACGCCAGAAGTGTACAACCGTCTCTTTAAGGGGCCAATTTATCGCCGCAGACTAGGCGGCGCTAGGCTTGGGAGACGTGCGCTACTTCTATGACACCGAATTTATTGAAGATGGACAAACCATTGAATTGGTCTCCATCGGCATCGTCGGTGAGAATGGCAGCGAATACTACGCCGTGTCTACGGATTTTGATCCGGCCAAGGCCAATTCTTGGGTCAAAGACAATGTATTGGCCAAGCTGCCTAGCCTGCGGGACCCAGTATGGAAACCTCTTGCGACCATTCGCACGGAGGTCTTCGAGTTCCTGACCCAGAGCTCAACCCCAATAGAGCTGTGGGCGTGGGTGGGCGCTTATGATCATGTGGTTTTGGCGCAGCTGTGGGGCGATATGGCCGGACTGCCTAAACGCATGCCACGCTATACCCGCGAGCTGAAGCAGTACTGGGAGTTTGCGGGGCGTCCCAGCCTGCCGGCTGTCCCTAAGGGCAATCACGATGCGCTTGTCGACGCCCGCCATAACCTCGCCAAGTTCCGTGCCTGCGCCCAGGTGCTTCCGCTGTCTAAAGGCAATAGAATTAATATCTAGAATTTAACTAACGCGCGATAGGCGCTTGATGGTTAAATAGCAGTGTGAGTTGGACAGTAGATATTCCGCAAGGCGTTCTCCCAGACCTCCCGCCATTGCCCGCCGGCATCGAAGAGGTTTTCCAGGACGTCATCAAGCGTGACGCAAAGCAGCAGCCCAGCTGGGATACTTCCCAGGCCGATAACGTGCGCAAGATTCTCGAGTCCGTGCCGCCCATCGTGGTTGCGCCCGAGATCGAGGCGCTCAAGAAGAAGCTGGCAGACGTTGCCTTGGGTAACGCATTTTTGCTGCAGGGTGGCGATTGCGCGGAAACCTTTGAGTCCAATACTGAGCCGCATATCCGTGGCAATGTGAAAACGCTGCTGCAGATGGCCGTGGTGTTGACCTACGGCGCATCCGTGCCCGTGGTTAAACTCGGACGCATCGCCGGCCAGTACGCCAAGCCACGTTCTTCCGATACGGACTCCAATGGTTTGTTGAATTACCGCGGTGACATTGTCAATGGCGTGGAGCCGACCGATGAGGCTCGTCGCCACGACCCGGCCCGAATGATCCGCGCTTACGCGAACTCTTCGGCGGCAATGAACCTCGTGCGTTCTTTGACCTCTTCCGGCACTGCGGATCTTTACCGCCTGCATGAGTGGAACCGCGAGTTCGTGCGCAAGTCCCGCGCTGGTGCCCGCTACCAGGACTTGGCCCGGGAGATTGAAAACGGCTTGAACTTCATGAATGCCTGTGGCGTGCACGATGACACCCTGCGTTCGGCCGATATCTACTGCTCGCACGAGGCTTTGCTGAAAGATTACGAGCGCTCCATGCTGCGCTTGGGCCAGGACAATAACGGCGATACCAAGCTCTACGATCTCTCCGCACACCAGGTATGGATTGGTGAGCGCACTCGTGGCATCGAAGATTTCCACGTGAACTTTGCGGCGATGATTGGTAACCCAGTGGGCATCAAGCTGGGGCCGGGCGTCACCCCGGAGCAGGCCGTGGAGTACGCGGAAAGGCTGGACCCGAATCGCGAGCCAGGCCGCCTGACCATGATTTCGCGCATGGGACACGATAAGGTGCGCACGGTTCTGCCTGCCATTGTCAAGGCAGTGGAAGACTCCGGCCACAAGGTGGTATGGCAGTCCGATCCGATGCACGGCAATACCTTCACCGCTTCTAATGGCTACAAGACTCGCCACTTTGACAAGATCGTGGATGAGGTCCAAGGCTTCTTTGAGGTTCACCGCGAACTGGGTACCCACCCGGGTGGCGTACACCTTGAGTTCACCGGTGAAGACGTCACCGAGTGCTTGGGCGGCGCCGAGGATATCACCGACGTGGATCTGCCGGGCCGCTACGAGTCGGCCGTGGATCCGCGCCTTAATACGCAGCAGTCGCTCGAGCTCTCCTTCCTTATCGCGGAGATGCTACGTAACTAAATCCACAGGTGCGGCGTCGTGCCGTAGAGCGAGGAGCCGAACCACCACCCGCCGATAGCCACTGCGCCCACCGCAATCGCGACCACTACTAAGTACAGCACTAGTGACAGCGGATTGCGGTTGGTCAGCGGACGCTCGGCGGGTTCTTCATGCGCGCTCTGGACCGGCTGCTCGGGGGCAGGAGCAGGTACCGGTGCAGGCGCAGAGGCAGCTGCCGACGCAAATGGTTTGAGTGGGGGCTCGGACGCGGAATACGGCTGTGCCTGGGGGCGTGACAATGATTGCGGCTCCGGTTCTGGAGCGGCCCCGGCCTGCGGCAAATCCAGTTTCGTCTCAAAGCTAAGGCGCTGCGGTGGGATGACTTCAGTCGGGCCACCGTCGAGATGCTCCGTTTCACCCTGTGGAATGCTGCGGGTGGGTTCGAAAATTTCCGTGGCTCCAGTGCCAGAAAAATCCGTGGGTGCTTGTGCCGTGCGTGCCGCGGCAGCGTTCCTTGGCACGGGGATGGTCACGTCCGGAAGATCGAGCTCTCGGCAAACATCATCGAGCGCCTCGAGGAATTCTCCGGCGTCGGCGAAGCGCTCGCGAGGGTCGCGGGCAGTGGCGGTGGCCACGAGGGCGTCGACAAGCTTGGGCACCCCAGAAATCCGCGAGGACGGCGCGGGGACGTCGGAATCCAAACGGGCCGTGGCATGCGCTAGGGGAGTATCCCCCGAGAATGGAACGGTGCCGGTAAGAAGCTCGAAGAGGACAATGCCGGCTGAATACACGTCCGAGGCCGGTGTAATTTCTTCGCCTGTGACCTGCTCCGGCGCGAGATAGGACACGGTGCCCACAATCATGTCCGAGGTAGCCTCGGCATTGGTGGCACGCACCAGCCCAAAATCGCCCACCTTTACCCGGTGGTGGGAGGTAATAAGCACATTATCGGGCTTGATGTCGCGGTGGATGAGCCCGGTTGAATGCACCTCTTCCAAGCCGCGCAGAACATTGCGCAGGGTAGAGGCGGCCGCCTGCACTGGAAAGGGGCCACCCTCAGCCAATAGCTCGCGCAGCGTACCGCCATCGATGAGCTCCATGATGAGATAAATGGGCTCGCCGTCAGCGGAAAAATCGTGAATAGCTACGAGATTGGGATGCTGCAGGCGGGCCATGGCGCGAGCCTCGCGAGAAAAACGCTTGATAAAGACCGGGTCATCGGAATAGCGCTCGTCCATGACCTTGGCCGCGACCGCTCGCCCCAGCCGCATGTCCACGCAGCGATAGACGGTAGACATGCCACCGCGGGCAATGGGGCGATCGATCCGGTAACGGTTCTCCAGAACGTCACCAATTTCCAACCTAGTCATGCTTCCCAGTATGGCTGATCATCTAGCCCGCGTTAAAGTAGAGAACGTGACTAACCAAGAAAAATCCCTCGATTCCTTGCTCGCAAACGAAGAACTGCTCAGCATGCAGCAGGTGGCAGAAAAGCTAGACCTGCCCATCACCCGCGCTTATGACCTGCTGCAGGACCGAAAGTTTATTGCCTGGGATTCCCCAGAAGGAAAGCGCGTGCCGCTAGCCTTCTTCAACGACAAGGGCGTTATTGCCAAGCACGTAACTGCGGCAATTACCGTGTTGACAGACGGCGGCTATAAGGACGACGAAATCTTCAAGCATCTCTTTACCGAGGATGACTCGCTGCCGGGCCGCCCGATCGATGCCCTGCACGGTCACCTTGCCCGCGAGGTTATTCGGCGCGCGCAGGCTGCCGCTTTTTAGGCACGTCTTCAAAGATCCACTGGGTGGCAAACCATGCCACCACAATCATGCCGATGACCCAGAACCAGTTGTAGAGCTGGTGATTGCCATCGCCAGAGAACGAGACGCCGATAAACAGGGCCACGCCGGTGGTGAATTTGATGAGCCAGAGCGGCGGCCGGAAAGTACCCATCAGGGTAAAGATAGAGGCGTAGTACCACGGCAGGGTCACGGCATTGAAAACAAAGGCAACTTGGTATGCGGCCGCGGTGCCCATAACAGCGTCGCGGTTGTTCTTGCGGCAAAGCCACCACACCGTCACCAGCCCAATGAGCATGCAGGCCATTGCGATGCTGCGCAGTACGGCCAATATGGCGTTATAGGAGGCATCCGGCATAAATATTTGGACCGCTGGGAAGATAACATCGGTGGCCAATGTAGGGCCCGCCAGCGGGTTAATTACCTTAGAATTGCCGCTTACCTGCGATAGCCAGCCCCACGACGTGCCGGAAACCCACGTGATGAGGGCTACTGCGGCGATGATCTCTGCCACTGCGGCGATGCCAGATAAAACAAAGACGGTAAGTTGCCGCCACTTACTAGAGCCCTTGGGGGCATAGTGGTGGAGCATCATCCATACGATAAACGGTGCCGCAATAACCGCAGTTGCCTTCATAGCCACGGCCGTGCCCACGAGGATGAGGGCGGCGTGGAAGCGCTTATGCAATGCCGCTAGCAGGCCGATAGACACGAGCCCTACCATGAGTGACTCATTATGCATGCCGCCGATGAGGTGCAAGATAATAACTGGATTAGCTACACCAAGCCACAGTGCTACCGCAGGATCCGCACCGAGTTTGCGGGCGATGCGGGGAATTGACCAGGCGATGGTAATAAACCCGAGCAGAGAAAGAACCTTATAGATCACCACGCCGGCAGTGACGTTATCGCCTACCAGGCTGGTGACCAGTTCTCCTATCCACAGGTGAAGGGGACCATAAGGCGTGGTGGTATTGCGCCAATCTTGAGATACCTCAAGGAGGAAGGGTCCGGGGTTAACGGCGGCACCTTCGGTATACGGATCGAAGCCATCGCGAACCATAGCACCTTGCATGAGGTAGGAATACACATCGCGTGAGGCCAATGGCCCGGCTAATAAAAGGGGAGCTACCCAGGCGATGAGGATGCGCTGGATGTCCCGCAAGCCGCCCTCAGGCAGAGGATTTTTGAGCTGCGGGCGAATGATGGTGCGCCCAGCTAACACCCACGCCGCGGCTAAGAGGAAAATACCCACCCAGTACAGCGCGAGGCCGAGATTGCGCCCGTGCCCATAGGACAAGAAGCCAATATTTAATGCTTCGAGGAGTCCGCCACGGTTGCGGGTGGCGCCGCCAGAAAAGGACGCGAGCAGCAAAATGCAGGAGGCAGATAGCCCTAGCGGCAGCGCGCGTGGAATGGGAAAAGAGTACGTCTTTGCCACGGCACAACCTACTTGCGGCGAGCAGTGGCCTTGATAGCCAACTGCTCTAGGGTTTCGGTCACCGCGGGATCCACCTGTGCGGCGCGCAGCTGCTGCAAGCCCGATTGCGTTAGGGCATCGATGCGGCGCTCAATTTCTTCTGGTGCGCCCGAATCAGCGATGATCTGGGCCAAGCGCGATAGCTCCTGGGGATCTGAGGTGCGGCCAATGAGCTTGCGCAAGGTAGCAGCAGCTTGTGGATCAGACTCATCCGCGCGCTGGAGCGCTAGCGCTAGAAGTTCGGTTCGCTTGCCTTCGCGCAGGTCATCACCGGCAGGTTTGCCGGTCACCGCGGGATCGCCAAAAACACCCAGCTGATCGTCACGCAACTGGTAGGCAATGCCAATATCGTGCCCATAGCCGCGGAAGGCTGCGATAAGTTCCTCGCTCGCACCGGCGATGGCGGCGCCCAAGTGCAGCGGGCGTTCAATGGTATAAGCGGCCGTCTTATAGCGGTTGACGGAATTGGCAAGCTCTACTGATTCGGAACCTGCCGCCTCCAAAGAAATATCTAAGAGTTGTCCGCCGATAACCTCAGTGCGCATGCCGCGCCACGGGCTGCGGGCACGGTGCAAAGCGGCCGCACTCAGGCCGGAATCTTGGAACATGTCCTCTGCATACACCAGCGCTAAATCGCCCACCAAGATTGCTACGGAGGTGCCGAAGAACTCTGGATCCCCTAGGTACTCCGATTCGCGGTGCAGCTTTTCGACGCCCCGGTGCACCGTAGGATTGCCGCGACGGGTATTGGAAGCATCGATAATGTCATCGTGGATAAGGGCGCAGGCCTGGATAAACTCCAAAGAGGCGGCCGCGCGGAGCATGGCCGCGGGGTCTTCTTCTCCTCGACCTGCAGCAAGATAGCCCGCCCAGGCATAGGTAGGTCGCACTCGCTTGCCGCCGTCAAGCACGAAGGATTCCAAAAAGTTCACGGCCTTGGTTACCGGGGCGCCAATTTTGGCCACCTGCTCTCGGCGTTGATCAAGAAAGGTGGCGAGTTCCTCGCGCACCGCACCGGGGATGTCCGCAAGCTCAGGAATATTCTGCATAGTCACACCCCACACGATACCGGCTAGGCTGCGCAAGAAATAACAGAGGTTTACAGCGGCAGGCTCGCGCCCAATATGGCAAAGGGGCGGGAATCGGCGGGGTAGAGATGATCACGGAGGACATCGAAGAAGCCGACGGCTCTATAAAGGCGGAAGGCACCGTTATCCTCGTTCGGCACCTCGGGTGTGGACAACAGCGCATAGCGCGCCGGGGCATTCCACAGCAATCCTTCCAAAAGCTTTCTGCCTAGGCCGTGCCCCTGGTACTGCGGCAAGACGTGGATCTCAGCCAGCTCAAAGTAGTTGCGCACAATGCCCCACTGCTCTTCGGTGGGCCCGCCTTGTAGGCGGAGCCCGCGGCGAAGTTCAGCGTCCCACCAGCTATCTGGGGAGCCTAAGAACCCATAGGCTACGCCGACGATGCCATTTTCATGGGTGACAATCTGCGCGCTGAATCCGGGGCGGGTCACGTCATTTCGCCAGCTTGAGATGCGGCTATGCAAGATTGCGGGATTGTAGTGCATTGCCTCGATGTAAATCTCAACCAACTGTGGGGCTAGCAGGGAGAATTCCGGCGGGGTTAGGCGGCGAATTTCAAAGCTCACTCTTCCTATGACACCAGAAGTCTGTGGCGGAGGGAAAGCAGGGCTCGCTATGTTCTTCGAAATTCACAAAAGTAAATCGAACAAGAAGGCTGGAAAAAGCGTGTGGCCAGCTATTAACGTTGCTTAAATCGAACAGGTGAACTATGCTCGGGGGTGAAATGTCTAGCGGCTTGCTTAGGGTCAGGGGCAGTTCAACGACGTTATTTATTTAGTTAAGGACAGAGGCAATGGCACAGATTATTTCGGCAACGCGTACCCATTCTCTTGGGCGAGAAGGTGGCAAGCGGGCACGGTTCCTCTTTCAGGCACGAGAATTATTAGACGCCGCGCGAGGTTATGCGGCTGAGGGGCGATTCGATCAAGCCTTAGAGGTGGCGTACCAATCGGCTCTCCGTACTGCTGGCGCACGTGTAGCTGCATCTGTAGTGGCTCGGCGCCGCCGCCTTCCCTCCAGTGCATGGGATCGGTTAGCGCTCGTCGGTGTGGAAGGCAAACGGTGGGCTGAATCCTTTAAGGGATATTCGCGGACTCGTGCGCGCGTGTCTTCGGGGCTGGATGAAGCGCCGAGCGAGGAATATGTTTATGGTCTCATGCAGCATGCCGCACAATTTTTGGATGAAAGTGAGACAGGGACTACTTTCGGCACTTTTGCTGCGTAATCACTCCGTGGGGGCGCTCACTACCTTTTGGGGAACATACTGATTATTCTGGGCGTTAGTATAGGTAGAACTATTACCGCCCGAAGCTCAATCCCTAGTTGGAGGAACAGTGTCCCTTTCTGAGCAGGAGCAGCGTACGCTCCGTGAAATTGAGGAATCGTTACTTGCTGACGATCCTAAGTTTGGCGCTTCCGTTTCTGAGCCTACGTCGTTCGGCGGATCCGGCGGTGCGGTAACCCTCCGAGGCGTAGCGCTCGTTGTCGTTGGCCTTTGCATGCTTGTCGGCGGTGTCGCTCTCGCGCAGCAAAGCCTGTGGTTTATCGTGCTTTCTATCGCGGGCTTTTTGGTGATGTTTGCCGCAGGTGTGTGGATGCTGCGCGGAGATGGATCTGGGCATTCTGCCCAGGGCCATTATTCCAGCGCTCGTGCAAAGAAGTCCGCGTCCCGCAGTGGTGGAGTCAGCGGCAAGTTGGAGGAAAACTTCCGTCGCCGCTTTGAGGAGCGTTAGCGCTTTTTAATTTAGTTCGCCCCGGTTGGCCCAGTGAGGGTCAACCGGGGCATTTTTGTATCTCGCCAAAATTCCCCACTTTGCCCCACGGATGAGGCGCTGGGTGGGTAATCGTGGGGTAGTTGCCCCATGGTGTTAGATAAAAGTCCTCGATAACACAGCATATGGGGTCGGTGGGTGGAGTGGGGCGCATTATATTGGTGTTACGGGTGGGGTGAGTGGGGTGGTTGTAGTGAGCTGTCAAGGCCTTTCGCGGGATTTCTTCCCACTGGAAAAACCATTATCTAGCTGCACGTAATCGAGAGCTATCTGAGGGACACGCCGCTTTAAGTGGGTTAGGTGGGGGAAAGTGGGGTAGAGTGGGGCGCAGCGGAGGAAAGAGGGGCTCAAGGGTCTCGATTCTGAAGTAAGAGAATCCGGAGTTTTCGAGTAAGGAAGGTGGACGCCGGGATGTTTCTCGGAACCTACACTCCGAAGCTCGATGACAAGGGACGTCTTACGCTTCCGGCAAAGTTTCGCGATGAACTCGCGGGTGGCCTCATGGTCACCAAGGGGCAGGACCACTCGCTGGCCGTGTACCCGCGGGAGGAATTTGCGGCACGCGCGCGGAAGGCTGCGGCAGTTTCTCGAACCAACCCAGAAGCACGTGCTTTCATCCGTAACTTGGCAGCAAGTGCGGACGAACAGCGGCCGGACGGGCATGGGCGCATTACGTTGTCCGCGGGGCATCGGGAATATGCGAACTTGTCTAAGGAGTGCGTTGTGGTTGGCTCTGTGGACTTTCTCGAAATTTGGGACGCAGCCGCGTGGGCTGAGTACCAGTCGCAAACTGAAGATGCTTATTCGGCAGCAGATGCCGATGACGTACTGGCGGGCTTGCTCTAAGCCTGCACAAGAGTGCGTGTAAGGACTCTGTCCGAGGCGGATGATTCTGGTGTACTTCCCCGATATCAGAAACCTGCCTCGGACAGGGCCCTATACGCACTCGCATGCTTTCCACCACTGGAAGTCAGGGAATTTGAGAAAGGGGGTTGCGGGGAGACATGGCTACTAAAGACCTTAATTATGACGTGGCGGATAACCACGGCCACGTGCCAGTCATGCGCGAGCGCATGGCCGATCTCCTGCGCCCCCAGGTAGAGGCGGCGGGGGATAAGGCCGTGCTTGTCGACGCCACCTTGGGCGCCGGCGGTCACACTCGCTACTTCCTGGAATCTTTCCCCGAGGTGCGGGTTATTGGTGTTGACCGCGATAAGCAGGCGTTGCGCAATGCATCCGAACGTCTTGCGCCCTACGGCGATCGCTTCGTCGGCGTTAATGCACGATTCGATGAGCTGGGCAGCGCCATCGCGGAAGGGGAGGGCGATATCTTTGATTCGGCCCGCACCGTAGGCATTGCCGGCGCGCTCTTTGACCTTGGTGTTTCCTCGATGCAGCTAGACCAAGCTGACCGCGGGTTTGCCTATAAAGCGGATGCGCCGCTAGATATGCGCATGGATCCTTCGCAGGGGATCACTGCGGCGGATGTACTCAATACCTATTCGCACGGTGACTTGGCTCGCGTCCTCAAAACCTATGGTGATGAGCGTTTCGCGGGAAAAATTGCCTCCGCCGTGTTGAAAGAGCGCGACAAGGAGCCTTTCGAGAACTCCGCGCGGCTCGTTGAGCTGCTATATGATGTCATTCCCGCTGCGACCCGCCGTACCGGAGGGCACCCCGCCAAGCGCACCTTCCAGGCGCTGCGGGTTGAGGTCAATCGCGAGTTGGAGGCTATCGAAAATGTCCTGCCGGTCATAACCCAGGCGCTTTCAGAAGGTGGCCGTGCCGTATTCATGAGCTACCAATCTTTGGAAGACCGCATCGTTAAAGCAGCCTTCAAAGAACTGACCACTTCCAAGACGCCGGCTGGATTGCCGATGGAGCTGCCGGGCACCGCGCCGAAGTTCAAGATCGTTACGCGCGGGGCGGAAAAGGCCTCTGAAGAGGAAATTGTGGAAAATTCGCGAGCTGCGTCGGTGCGTGTTCGTGCCATCGAAAGACTCGAGGGAATGCCAGAATTTCTACCGCCGGGAGGCAGGCAATGAGCACCATCCCACGCCGCAACCACCTAAAGACTGACAGCCGCGACAGAGAGGCCACTCGCACCATGGGCGCCAGCCGAGACTTCACCACCGGAATCGATACCGGAGCCCCGACGGCGCTGCGCGAGCGTCCCAGCACTAAGCGTGCTCCGAGCCGCACTCGCGTGCCGCACCGCAGCACGAAGCGCCTAGGTTCGAAGCAAGTAGTGAGCTTCCGCGGACGCCAGCTGCAGCCGCAAACGAAGAAGAACGGGCTCCTTACCCGGTTGGGCGTCATTTCCCTCACCCTGCTTATCGTCGGTGTGGCCTTGGCCATGTGGCTGTCTGGTCTGTCTACCAAGCAAACCTTTGCCATCCAGCAGCTCACCGTGCAGGAATCCCAACTGGATAACCAGATTGAGACCCTCAACCGCGATGCGGAGAATCTCAGCTCCTCGGCTGATATTGCGCGCCGCGCGGACGAAATGGGAATGGCCATTCCTAAGCAGCCGGGTATTGCGGAAGTTGGCGGCGATGGAAAGATCGTCGACAAGCGCGAAGGCACCCCGGATACCGAAAAGCTCATTGATGTCAACGGTGAACCAATCCGCCCAGGCCAGGCTTCCAGCGACCCAAAGGATACGGAGGGGATGTCGGATTCCCTCAATGCCGTGCCACAGGGACAGCAGCGCACCAGCAATGGTGGCGATGCCGACCGTAATTCGGATCGTGAGACCGGCGATGCCGGTGCCGCCCAGGACAATGCGCGACCTAACCTTCCGGCCCGTGCGCCGTATGCCAGCCGCGCCGAGTAGCTAGGGAAGAATAATCGGTGAAAAAGATGATGCTCGCGCGTGGTGGCGCGGGCATTCTCACTTTTGTAGGGCACAATCAATACACGCAAGAAATTGTGGCGGAAATAGGGAAGGTGACACTGGACTGTGACTACGCCAAGTAAGGCTAGGCGCCGCCCGCGCCGCTCTGCCAGCTCCGCGGTGCCGCAAAAGAAGATGATGCGCAAACGCCTGCGCATCATCGTATCCGTGGTGCTCGTGGCGATGGTCGTCCTTGCCGGCCGCTTGGCCTGGGTACAGCTTGTGTGGGGCCCGGACCTTTCCGCCAAAGCCGTCACCCAGCGCGAGCGCGTCTATATCGAGCCGGCCCGCAGGGGAGAGATCTTAGACCGCGATGGCCAGCGCTTGGCCTACACGATGAAGTCTCGTTCCTTGACCGTCTCGCCGACCCGCCTGCGCGATGAGCTAAAAGACAAGGCCGAGATCGAGGCCCAAAATGATGGCTCGACCGAAGGCATGGATGATAAGAAGCTGGATAGCTTCCTCACCAAGAAGATGGAGGAGACCCTCAAGGACATGTCTGAGGGAATCCCGAAGCTGATTGAGGATTCCGGCGCCTCGACCTCCAAGGTGGATAAGGACGATATCCTCAATAAGCTCAAAGCCGATACCCAGTATGAGGTACTGGTTCGCAATGTCGATCCGGATGTTGCCGTAGAGATCGCCAATAAGTACCACGGAGTGGCAGCGGACCGCCAAGACATCCGCCAATACCCCAACGGTGCCATTGGCGAAAACGTTGTGGGCAAGGTATCGATGGACGGCCATGGCCAGTTCGGTTTCGAGGCCGCGCGCGATACGGAACTCACTGGCATTGACGGCCAGTCCACCGAGGACGTATCCGCGGATGGCCAAGTGATCCCGGGCACGCTGCGTGACGTCGTGGATACCGTTGATGGCCGCGACGTCACCCTTACTCTGGATTTGGACCTGCAGACCTACGTTCAGCAGAAGCTGGAGAAGGCCAAGGCCAATTCCAAGGCCTCTGGTGCGGAAGCAGTGGTCCTCGATGCTGCAACCGGCCAGGTCCTTGCCATGGCCAATACCGATACCGTGGATCCCAATAAGAATGTTGAGGATCAGCTTGATGAGGGCAAGGACTTTGAAAACCGCAGCGTCTCCCATCCTTATGAGCCGGGTTCTGTAGCCAAGGTGGTTACCGCGGCTGCTGCACTGCAGGAGGGCGTGACCACCCCGGATGAGGTGCACCAGGTCCCCGGCTCCATCGATATGGCGGGCGTGACGGTCAACGATGCCTGGGAACACGGCACCGAGCCGTATACCACCACCGGCATCTTTGGTAAGTCCTCCAACGTCGGCACCTTGATGATCGCCGATAAATTGGGTCAAGAAAAGTACGCCGAGTACCTCAAGAAGTTTGGGTTGGGCAATACCACCGGCATTGAGCTGCCAAACGAATCGGCCGGTAGCGTGCCAGACTTGGAGCAATGGTCCGGTGGCACCTTCGCTAACCTGCCTATTGGTCAGGGCCAGTCGTGGACCACGTTGCAGATGGCCAGCGTGTACCAAGCATTGGCCAACGGCGGCGAACGGATCGAGCCGCGCATCATTGACTCGGTCAAGGGGCCGGACGGCAAGGACGAAAAGCTAGAGGAACCGGAAAAGAACCAGGTGGTAAGCCCGGAAACCGCCAAAACCACGGTGGATATGTTCCGCGCCGTCTTCCAAGACGATGATGCCGGCCTGCAAAACGGTACGGCCGGCAATGCGCAGCTTAAGGGCTATCAGCTTTCCGGCAAGACCGGTACGGCCCAGAAGGTGGACCCAAATACCGGGGCGTATTCGAATTCCGCCTATTGGATCACCTTCGCCGGCATCGCGCCGGCCGATGATCCGCGCTTCGTCGTTGCGGTGATGCTAGATGAGCCCAAATCCGGCGTGGAGGACAATGGAGGCGGCGGCCAGTCGGCAGCACCTATCTTCCGCGATATCGCCTCGTGGCTACTTAATCGTGACAATATTCCGACTTCGAAACCAGCACCGCGGCTGACCCTGCGGGCACAATAGGAGCTTAGTATGACCGTTTCTTTGGATACTCTCGCCCAGCTTTCTGGTGGGCGCGTCATAGGTGATGCCTCCGTGGAGGTCTCCGCGTGCGGGCTGGATTCTTCCCGTTTGCCGGAAGGCGCGCTCTTTGCCGCCCTGCCGGGCACGCGCGTACACGGCGCGCAGTTCGCTCGCGATACCAGGGCTGCAGCTGTGCTTACCGACGCCGCTGGGCTCGACCTGCTTACCGAGGCCCAAGAGACCCGCCCCATTGTGGTGGTGGAGGATATTCGTGCCGTGCTCGGCCCAATTTCCGCCGAGATTTATGGACACCCCACCCGCGACCTCACGGTCATCGGCGTTACCGGCACCTCCGGCAAGACCACCACCAGCTACCTGCTGGAGGCCGGCCTGCTCCACGCCGGGCATTCCGTGGGCCTAATCGGGACCACCGGTACCCGAATCAACCGCACGCCGGTCCCTACGTCGCTCACTACGCCTGAGGCACCGACCCTACAAGAGCTTTTCGCGCGCATGAAGAACGAGGGCGTTACCCATGTGGTGATGGAAGTATCCTCGCATGCGCTGGAGCTGGGACGCGTGCGCGGAACTCGGTTTGCGGTAGGCGGGTTTACGAACCTGAGCCAAGACCACCTCGATTTTCACCCCACCATGGAGGACTACTTCCAGGCTAAGGCGAAGCTCTTCGCTGGGGAACAGGCGGCCGAGCGTGCCGTCCTCTGCATCGACGATGAGTGGGGCGAGCGCATGCGCGGCGTCGCCAAGAGCGCGGGCCACAAAGTCACTACGGTTGCCACCCGGGGCGCTTCGGCCACGATCAGCGCACGCCAAACCGCCACTGAGGCCACCGGTGCCCAGGAGGTAGCCCTGAATTATGACGGCGCCGAATTCACCTTCCGGCTGCCGCTGCCTGGCGAGTTCAATATCGCCAATGCTTGCTTGGCGCTCGGCATGGCCGCCGCGGTAGGAGAGGACCCAGCGGAGTTCTTGTCGGGCGTGGAGAAGGTCGCAGTCCCTGGCCGTATGGAGCGCATCGACCGCGGCCAAGACTTTGTGGCCGTGGTGGACTACGCACATAAGCCAGCGGCCATCGCTGCGGTGCTCGACACCCTGCGCGGCCAGCTGGAGGGAACCAAAGGCCGCGTCGGCATTGTCGTCGGCGCCGGCGGAGACCGTGATAGCTCCAAGCGCCCCATCATGGGCGCAGCCGCAGCCAGCCGCGCTGACCTTACCGTGGTTACCGATGACAACCCGCGCTCCGAGGACCCTGCCACCATTCGCGCGGCGGTGATGGCGGGCGCACGTGACGCCTCCCCGGAGGGCGATATCCGCGAGGTAGGCTCCCGCGCCCGTGCCATCGATGAGGTCGTCGATTGGGCCGAGCCGGGCGATGCCGTCATCGTCGTAGGCAAGGGCCACGAAGTGGGACAGCTCGTGAACGGCACAACCTTGCACTTTGATGACCGCGAGGAAATGGCCCGCGCCATCGAGGAAAAGCTGGCCGGAACCCCGCACCGCGATACCCTTGGGAATGCGAAGGAGTAGACATGATTCCACTTTCTATTGCCGATATTGCCGAAATCACCGGGGGCAGCCTCGATTGCGTGTCTGACCCAGACCAGCGCGTTACCGGGTTCATCGAATTCGATTCCCGCAAGGTAACTAAGGGTGGGCTCTTCCTTGCCTTGCCCGGTGCCCGTGTGGATGGCCATGATTATGCAGCAAAGGCCATCGAGCAGGGCGCAGTGGCGGTGCTGGCTGCGCGGCCGGTGGGGGTTCCGGCGGTCGTCGTCAAGCCCCAAGGCCGCGTTACCGGTGATGCCGCCAACGCGGATATCTATGCCCACGACGAGGACGGCTCGGCCGCCGCGGTGGTGCAGGCGTTATCCGATATTGCGCGGGAGGTCACCCGCCGCTTGACCGCCGAGCAAGGCCTAGACATCGTGGGCGTAACCGGCTCGGCCGGAAAGACCTCCACCAAGGACCTACTGGCCACGATTTTCCGCGCTGAGGGTGACACCGTCGCTCCTCCCGGCTCCTTTAATAACGAGGTCGGCCTGCCGTATACCGCGTTGCGCTGCGATGAACACACTCGCTTCCTGGTTGCCGAAATGTCTGCCCGCGGCATCGGACATATTCGCCACCTGACCACCATTACCGCGCCCACCGTCGGCGTGGTACTCAACGTTGGTACCGCTCACCTGGGTGAGTTCGGCTCACGCGAGAATATCGCCCAAGCCAAAGGCGAGCTCGTGGAAGCATTGCCCTCGGCCGCTGAGGGCGGCGTCGCCGTACTCAATGCCGATGATCCCTTCGTCGCCGGCATGGCGCCGCGCACTTCGGCCAAGGTCGTCTACTACTCGGCCAATAAGCCGCCGGCTTCCGACGCCCAGTACTACGCCAGTGATATCCAGCTCGATGACGTCGCCCGCCCCTCGTTTGTGCTGCATGCGCCGGGAACGGACCCGCTTCCGGTAAAGCTGCAGGTCTTTGGCAAGCACCAGGTCTCTAACGCTTTGGCAGCGGCCGCGGCTGCCATCGAATCGGGCATGGACCCGCAGGTGGTAGCTAACGCGCTATCCGGGCACCAGAATGCCTCTGAACACCGCATGGACGTGCGTACCCGCCGCGATGGAGTAACCACCATCGACGATTCCTATAACGCCAACCCCGATTCCATGCACGCGGCCATTGCGGCGCTGGCCTATACCTCGGCCGCCCGACCGGATGCCCGCGCCATTGCCGTGCTCGGTGAGATGGGCGAGCTCGGCGGGGAAGCAGTGGCCGCCCACCGTGCATTGGGAGAAGTGCTTTCCAAATACCACGTTGACCACCTCGTGGCCGTGGGAGAAAACGAGAATATGAGGGCCATGGTTGAGGCCGCACAGGCGCGGGGTATAAATACTACTATCAGCCCGGATGTTGACGCCGCTGCGGCGGCGGTCGAAGACATCATTAGGGTAGCGCCTGCCGGCATCGAAGATTGGACGGGGCGCGAGGCCAAAGATGTAGTCCTCATCAAGTCATCGAATGCCCAGCGCCTGTGGCGCGTGGCAGAACAGCTCAATCGCCGTTAGTCCTCAGTACAAGGAGAAAGACCTTTAGCAATGACTCAGATCATTATCGCGGGCATCCTCAGCTTCCTCGTCGCGATCTTTACCACTCCCATGTTGGTGCGCTACTTTTCCGGGGTAGGCAAGGGACAAGAAATCCGCGAGGACGGACCGCAGCTGCACCTGCGCAAGCGCGGCACCCCCACCATGGGCGGACTGGCGATTTTGCTGGCCATCACCGTGGCCTACCTCGTGGTGGGAATTTACGCCCGCGTGACCGGTAACGGTGGTTTTAGCCCCTCCGGTCTTTTGGTCTACTTCCTCACGATGGGCCTGGGCGGGCTGGGTTTTGCCGATGACTTCATCAAGCTATTTAAGAAGCGCAACCTCGGCCTGAACAAGACCGCCAAGCTGGTAGGTCAGCTGGCCGTGGCGCTCATCTTCGGCATCCTGGCGCTGCAGTTCCCAGATGCACATGGATTGACCCCAGCGTCTACCAACCTTTCCTTCGTCCGCGATTTTGATACCTTCGACATCGCCGTGGGCGGCGCGGTCATCGGGACCATTGTTTTCTTGGTCTTTCTCTACCTACTCATTGCTGCGTGGTCAAACGCCGTAAACCTCACCGACGGACTCGACGGCTTGGCCGCGGGCACTACCGCGATGGTGATGGGCGCCTATGCTCTGATTTCCTTCTGGCAGTTCCGCAACTCTTGCGCCGTGTCGCCAGCGGCAGGGTGCTATGAGGTTCGCGATCCGCTCGACTTGGCCGTGCTGGCTGCAGCTGGTCTGGGCGGTTGCTTGGGCTTTTTGTGGTGGAATGCCGCACCGGCAAAGATCTTCATGGGCGATACCGGTTCGCTAGCACTCGGTGGCCTCGTCGCCGGCCTATCGGTGACCACTCGCACCGAGCTGCTCATGATCATCATCGGCGCTATCTTCGTGATTGAGACGGTCTCCGTCGTTATCCAGATCATCGTCTTCCGCAGCACCGGAAAGCGCTTTTTCCGCATGGCGCCCATCCACCACCACTTTGAAAATGGTGGCTGGGCTGAGACCGCCGTGGTTACCCGCTTCTGGCTGCTGAGCGCCATGGCCGCTATTGCCGGCGTATGCATCTTCTACGGCGACTGGCTGTCTGCCGTCGGCTTTGCCTCCTAAGACTCACGCCTTTTAGCTTTATCGAGGAAAGAGGAATAGAGATGACCGAGTTGCCATCCTCGTTGCGCGGGCGAGTGCTCGTGGCCGGGGCGGGAGTATCGGGGCGCGGTTGCGTCGCTATGCTGGCAAGCCTCGGGGTGGATACCACCGTGGCAGATTCCAACCAGACCGCGCTGGCGGAATTGGCGGAGGAGTACGGGGTAGCAACCGTCTCCGTCGATTCTGCCGCCCAAGGCGATTTTGACCTTGCGGTTACTTCGCCGGGCTGGCGTCCCGATTCGCCCTTGTTGGTCGCCCTCCAGGACGCTGGGGTAGAGGTCATCGGCGACGTGGAGCTCGCGTATCGCCTGGATCGTGCGGGTGTCTTCGGCGCGCCGCGTACCTGGCTGGTAGTTACCGGAACCAACGGCAAAACCACCACTACGGGTATGTTGGCCCAGATTATGCAGGCAGATGCCAAGCGCACCGGCAAGCGCGCACTGGCGGTGGGCAATATCGGCGTTTCGCTTTTCGACGCCCTCACTGCCACCCCTCGCGTCGACGTTCTCTGCGCCGAGCTATCTTCTTTCCAGTTGCATTGGTCCAGCCACCTGCGCCCGGATGTGGGCGTGCTACTGAATTTGGCTGATGACCACCTGGATTGGCATGGATCGTTCGATGCCTATGCCCGAGCGAAGGCCAAGGTGCTCTCTGGTGAGGTTGCCGTGGTGGGCAAGGATGACTCCGAGGCGGTCCGCTACGCCGCGGATACCGCAGACCTCTTCCGTTTTACTGCCGCTGAACCTACACAGGGAGAGGTGGGCGTAAGTGCCGGCCGTCTTGTCTCGCGGCTTGACGGGAAGCGTGAGGATCTCGCGTCCGCAGAGGGCATTGAGCCCGCCGGCCTGGCAGGAGTTCTGGATGCTGCGGCCGCAGCCAGCGTCGCGCGTCTGGCAGGCGCCACCCCGGAATCCATTGCGCAGGGGTTGGCCGCATATACCGTCGCCGGGCACCGCGGCGCTGTGGTCCATGAGCATTCCGGCATTACGTTCATCGATAATTCCAAGGCCACCAACCCGCACGCGGCGGATGCGGCGCTCAAGGGGCTCAACTCCGTGGTCTGGATTGCCGGCGGGCAGTTGAAGGGCGCGGAGGTAGACGGGCTCGTCGCCAAGCACGCCGCCCACATCAAGGCCGCGGTAGTCCTAGGCGTGGATAGGGAAGAGGTAGCCCGGGCCCTCGCGGCGCACGCGCCGCATGCCCTGGTGGACGTCATCGAGACGCAGGAGCCTTGTGCAGCCATGAATGCTGCGGTGGAGGCTGCACTGCAACACGCCGACGCCGGGGATACCGTTCTTTTGGCGCCAGCTGCGGCATCGTTGGATATGTATACCGGCATGGCTCAACGCGGTGATGTATTCGCCGCGGCCGCGCGGGAACTTACCCGTAACTAGAGCTATAGATTTAAGGATCAGGAGAACACATGACGGCCACCTCCCAGCAGCGCCCGCGCTCCAAGAGTTTTGGCGACCGCGTTCGCGAGCTGCGCGAGCGAGCCCGCCAGGAAGCAGGCCTTGATTACCAGCTGCTGCGCCTAATCATCTTTTTCCTCGTGGGCATCGGCGTGCTCATGGTCTTTTCTTCCTCCATGGCCACTTCCCTGACCGAGGACGGCGGAGTATGGAACCAGGCATTGCGCCAGTGCGTGATGGTGTTCCTGGGCCTCGTTGCCTTTTGGTTTGGTCTCAAAGTGTCGCCGCATACCCTGCGCAAGTGCGTGCCGTGGATTGTGGGTTTGTCCATCATTTTGCTCATCGCGGTGCTGATCCCCGGCGTGGGTACCGGCCGTGAAGAGGTAGGTTCCCAGTCCTGGATTTATTTGGGACCGTTCTCCCTGCAGCCCTCGGAGCTTGCCCGCATCGCGGTAGGCATGTTTGGTGCCACCGTATTGGCGGATAAGGAGCACAAATCCATGAAGGTGACGGATCCCTTCATGATGTACTCCCTCATTGCCGGCGTTATGTTCTTGCTCATCGTCTTTCAGGGCGACTTGGGTATGGCTTTGTCCTTTGCCCTCGTGGTTGTCTTCACCCTGATTTTCGCGGGTGTCGACTGGCGCGTTCCGGCGACCATCGGCGTCGCAGCCGTGTGTGGTTTGCTGTTTATCTTCCTTTCTGGCGGCTTCCGCTCCAACCGCTTCCACACCTATTTCGACGCCCTAGTAGGCAATATCTCCGATACTCAAGGTACGGGTTTCCAGTCCTATCAGGGCTTTCTCTCGCTTGCCGACGGCGGCTTCTGGGGCGTTGGCATTGGCCAATCCCGTGCCAAGTGGTTCTACCTGCCTGAGGCGAAAAATGACTTTATTTTCGCCATCGTGGGTGAGGAACTCGGCTGGTGGGGCGGTGCGCTCGTCATCGTGCTCTTCGCCGCGTTGGGCTATGTCGGCCTGCGCACCGCGATGCGCGCGCAGAACCAGTTCCAGTCCCTGCTCGCTGCCACGCTGACTATCGGTGTGGTCACGCAGGCCTTCGTGAATATCGGCTACGTCATTGGCCTGCTGCCGGTGACCGGTATTCAGCTGCCCATGATTTCCGCCGGCGGTACCGCGGCTATCATCACGATCGGCTCGATGGGCATCCTGTGCAACGTGGCGCGTCATGAGCCGATGCAGATTTCCGCCATGCAGAACTTTGGCCGCCCGCTGTTCGACCGCCTCCTTTTCATCGGCGAGCCGCAACCGGTGCCGAAGCCGAAGAAGAAGGGCCGTCACGCTCGTCCGCAGGAACCGCGGTCCCGCGTGCGCGAGGAGCGCTTTGGCCGCCCCGTGACCGGAAGCGGCCGCCGCTATCCGCGCGCCGAGCGCCGCTATCGCTAGGTGGCGCTGGTAGCCTTTAGGCTATGAATTCCACGCCTATTTCCGTCGTCATCGCAGGTGGCGGCACCGCCGGACACATTGAACCCGCCCTCGCCGTGGGCGAAGCTTTGCGCGAGCGCCACGGCGCACGTATCACCGCTCTCGGTACCGAAAAGGGCCTCGAGCGCGATATCATTCCCGCCCGCGGCGTGGACCTTAGCCTGATTACCCCCGTGCCAATCCCGCGCAAGGTCAACGCGCAGCTCTTCAAGCTACCGTTCAACCTCTCCCGCGCGGTGGGAGAGGCCAAGCAGGTACTCAAGGACGTCGAGGCGGATGTCGTCTTTGGCACCGGCGGCTACGTGGCCGGGCCGGCCTATATCGCTGCGCGATCCCTCGGCATCCCCTTTTATGTTCTCGAGACCAATGCCTTGGCTGGAATGGCCAATAAGCTCGGCGTGAAGATGGGTGGCATAGGACTCAACGCTCACCCGGATTCTGGCATGCCGGGCGAGGTCGTTGGCATTCCCGTTCGCCCGAGCCTGGCGGAGGACCCGAATGGCAACCTCGCTGCAGACGCGCGCACCAAGTGGAACCTGGCCGCGCTTCCCACCATTCTT
Source organism: Corynebacterium sp. MSK195 (assembly GCF_030228885.1). Classification (NCBI taxonomy): domain Bacteria; kingdom Bacillati; phylum Actinomycetota; class Actinomycetes; order Mycobacteriales; family Corynebacteriaceae; genus Corynebacterium; species Corynebacterium sp. MSK195. The sequence goes on from NZ_JASPGT010000001.1 coordinate 131,727, forward strand.
ATCACCGGCGGGTCCCAAGGCGCGGCCAGCATCAACCGCGCTGTTGCTGGAGCGGTGGAGGACCTGGCACAGGACTTCCAGCTACTGCACGCCTATGGCAAGAAGAATGATCCGCCCGCAGAACACCCGAACTACGCCGCACTGCCGTATATCGAGGACATGGGCTCCGCACTTGCGGTAGCCGACCTCGTCGTGTGCCGCTCCGGCGCCATGACCGTTGCCGAAGTATCCGCCGCAGGCCTTCCGGCCATTTACGTTCCGCTGCCGCACGGCAATGGTGAACAGGCGCTCAATTCCCGCGACGTGGTCGAGGCAGGCGCCGCCATCCAGATTCCGGACGCGGAGCTGACCGCAGAGCGACTCATCTCCGAGGTACGCGGCATTCTCGATGACCCGCAACGCCTCGAGTCGATGACGCACGCCGCCGCCCATGCCAGCGCCGGAGACGTGGCAAATTCCATCGCAGACCGCATCGCCGCCCGCGTATCCGAGGCCGAAGACGCCGCTGGAAGGAAGGATAAGTAAATGACTGATCCCGCACACTACGATCTGCGCCGCGTCCACCTCATCGGCATTGGTGGTTCCGGCATGTCAGGGCTCGCACGAATCCTCGCCGCTCGCGGCGGAGTAGTCACAGGCTCCGATGTCAAAGACTCCACCCCGGTTGAGGTGCTGCGCACCATGGGTGCCAAGGTCGCCATCGGCCACGCCGCGGATAACCTGCGACTGTCTGGTGAACTGCCCACCGTCGTCGTTACTTCTTTTGCCGCCATCCCCCAAGACAACCCCGAGCTGGTAGCCGCAAAGGACAACGATATCCCGGTAATTCGCCGCTCCGATCTGCTCGCCGCCTTGATGGAAGGCCACAAGCAGGTGTTGCTGGCTGGCACCCATGGCAAAACCTCCACCACGTCGATGGCCGTGAGCGCGATGCAACATGCGGGTCTTGATCCCTCCTTCGCCATCGGCGGCCAGCTCAACCGCGCGGGCACCAATGCCCACGGTGGCTCCGGGGAAGCTTTCGTCGCCGAGGCCGATGAATCTGATGCCTCCCTGCTGCGCTATAGCCCTGACATCGCGGTGCTCACGACTATCGAGCCCGACCACCTCGACTTCTTCCACAGCGAGGAAGCCTATTTCCAAGTCTTCGATGACTTTGCTGATTTGGTCACCCCGGAGACCGGCTACCTCGTTGTGTGCGCCGAAGACGAGCACGCTGCCCGGGCTGGCGAGCGGGCGCTGGAGCGCGGCATCAACGTCGTGGCCTACGGCTCGCCGGAGAAGTCTTTTACCTCTACTGTGCCACTGGCCGCCGAGTTGGTCCGCGAAGAGACCACCGCGGAAGGCATGGAGACCATCGTCAAGCTCGACCTTCCTGGCGTTTCTGAAACCGTGCGCTACGAGCTGCAGATCCCAGGCCACCACATGGTGCTCAATTCCATGGGTGCCTTGATCGCCGGCGTGCTCTCCGGCGGCACCCCGGCCGCTATCGCCGAGGGATTGGCTGATTTTGGCGGTGTGCGCCGGCGCTTTGAGTACCGGGGGAGCGTCGACAAGCAGGGCAAACCCGTGCGCGTCTTTGATGATTATGCCCACCATCCCACCGAGGTTGCGGCGGTGCTGCGGGCCGCGCGCGCCAAGGTTGAGGCGGAAGGCCACGGCGGGCGCGTCATTGCCTGCTTCCAGCCGCACCTGTACTCGCGCACCATGGAATTCGACGCCGAGTTTGCCCAGGCACTCTCGCTTGCCGACGCCGCCGTGGTACTCGACATCTACGGCGCTCGCGAACAGCCCGTGGAGGGAATTACCTCTCGCATCATTACCGATAAGATGCCCGCTGATATGCAGGTCATCTTCGAGCCGGATTTTTCCGCCGCTGCCCGCGACGTCGTGTCGGTGGTGGAGCCGGGCGATGTGGTGCTGACCATTGGTGCTGGCTCGGTAACCATGGTGGCAGCAGAAATCCTCGATGAATTGCGGGCAAGCTAGTGCGTGTATCCGCAAAGCTCATCGCTGGGGTCATCGCCGCAATTGTCGCTGTGGCCCTCATAGCGGCCGCCGTGATGTGGACAGTTCCCGTCCTGAAGGTACGCAATTTTCAGGTGGAAGGTGTCCACCAACTCGATCCCGCACAGGTGGAGGAAGCCTCCGGGGTTCCGGAGGGTGAAAATTTGCTACGCGTGAACGCGCGCGAGGCAGCTTCCGGCGTTGCTGGATTGGACTGGGTCGATTCGGTGACAGTCTCTCGCGATTTCCCTTCGACCTTGACCATCAACGTGTCCGAGCACAAGGCCGTGGCGTTTGTAAAACGCGATGACAAGCCCTTCCTGATCGATGATAAAGGCGAGGAATTTACCTCCGCTGAGCCTCCGGCGGGCGCGGTTGAGGTGACCGGCTCCGTCGATAGTGGCTCCCCGCAAACTCAGGATGCCGTGCGGGCGATCGCAGCGCTTTCCGACGATGTCCGCAACCAAGTAGCAAAGCTCGAAGTAGCGGGCGAGTACTCGCTGACTTTCACCACTAAAGATGGCCGGCGCGTCTTCTGGGGTGCCAGCGATTCCAACGATGAGGACAAGGCGCATGCCTTTGCCACAGTGTTGAAGATGGAAGGCCGCGAGTGGAATATTTCCAACCCTGAGTTGGTCACCACACGCGGATAGGGCGACGGGTGCCCCCGCAGGTGCTTTTTATCGCTCTTGTGGGCCCGTGCAGCACCGCTTAGGCGTGTGCGCTGCACGGGCTCTTTTTAGTGCCTGAACCATGGGGCGGATGATACGGGTGTGACTTATAAAACCGCAGGTGAGAAACCCTAAAGTGGAACTTGAGGGTCTCGACACGCGGAAAATGTGCGTGAAAATTACACCGCTGTCGTTAAAGATGGAAAGGAACGCGATTCGCCTTCGGCGGACCGCATTACATTCCTCGTTTAATGCACGTGCAGACTTAAAGTAGCGAAAGGTGAGACCTACTCACATGATCTCTTCCAATAACAATCTCGCGGATATCAAGGTCGTCGGCGTCGGCGGCGGCGGCGTCAACGCCGTCAACCGCATGATCGAAGAAGGCCTCAAGGGTGTTCAGTTCGTCGCCATCAACACCGACTCCCAGGCCCTTATCTTCTCCGATGCAGACACCAAACTCGACATTGGCCGTGAGGCCACCCGCGGCCTCGGTGCCGGCGCTAACCCTGAGGTAGGAAAGACCTCCGCAGAAGATCACAAGTCCGAAATTGAAGACGCCCTAGAGGGCTCCGATATGGTCTTCGTGACTGCCGGCGAGGGTGGCGGCACCGGCACCGGTGCTGCTCCGGTCGTGGCGTCTATCGCGAAGAAGATGGGTGCGCTGACCGTCGGTGTTGTCACCCGTCCGTTTAAGTTTGAAGGCGCTCGCCGTACCCGCCAGGCCATGGCCGGTATTGAGGAGCTGCGCGAGGTCTGCGATACCCTCATCGTTATCCCGAATGACCGCCTGATGCAGCTCGGTGGGGAAGAGCTTTCCATCGTCGAGGCTTTCCGCGCTGCCGATGAGGTGCTGCACAATGGTGTGCAGGGTATTACCAACCTGATCACCATTCCGGGCATGATCAACGTCGACTTTGCGGACGTTCGCTCCGTCATGTCCGATGCCGGTTCTGCGCTCATGGGCATCGGTTCCGCCCGCGGTGATAACCGCGCCATGACCGCTGCTGAGCAAGCCATTAACTCCCCGCTGTTGGAATCCACGATGGAAGGTGCCAAGGGTGTGCTGCTGTCCATCGCCGGCGGCTCCGATCTCGGCCTGCACGAAGTAAACGCCGCCGCCTCCATGGTGGAAGAGCGCGCTGACGAAGACGTCAACCTCATCTTCGGTACCATCATCGATGACACCCTGGGCGATGAAATCCGCATCACCATCATTGCCACCGGTTTTGATGCCGAGGCGAATATGACCCAGGCCGCTGCGCAGCAGCAGCCTGAGCAGGAACAGCGCAAGCCGGGCTCCCTTTTTGACAATCGCCAGCGCGAGACCGCAGAGCCTGTCACCCCGGCACCGGCGCAGCCTGCCGCTGCTCAGCCGGTACAGGATGACTACTCCCCGCGCCACTCCTACGAACCGCGCGCCGGCCAGGAGCGAGAGCGCTACACCCCGCAGCGCCCTGCCGAGGAGCGTCGCCCAGAATCTAGCGGTCTGTTCACCAACTCTGACCGTTTCTCCCGCGAGGAGCGCCGCGATGACTACCGTTTGTCCCGCCCGTCCCAGCGTCGTGACGATGACGGTGACGACGATCTGGACGTGCCTTCCTTCATGCGCTAAGCGCAAAGCGCTACGCTGGTGTGCATGCCAGTAAACGAGGAACATCGCACCACCCGCCCCGTCCGCATGGTTTTTACTAGCCGTGCTGGCGGGGCGTCTGCTATTCCATACGATTCCTTTAACTTGGGGCATCACGTCGGCGATGACCCCGCCGCGGTTGCCGCTAACCGCGAGCGCCTGAAGCGCGTGACCGGTCTGGACGACATCGTGTGGATGGAACAGCTTCACACCAATACCGTCACCGTCGTCGATGGTCCACAGCACGAGCCCGTGCCAGCCACAGACGCAATTGTCACCACCCAGCGCCGTTTGGGCTTGGGCGTCCTTGTTGCGGATTGCACGCCGGTACTGCTTGTCGACGTCGCCGCTGGCGTCATCGCCGCCGCCCACGCCGGCCGCCTTGGCGCCCGCAACGGCATTGTGGTCAATACCGTGCGCGAAATGCAGAAGCTTGGCGCACAGCCCGAGCGCATTCAGGTGGTTATGGGGCCGGCTGCTTCGGGAAAGAACTATGAAGTGCCCGAGGAAATGGCCACTGACGTCGAGCGTCGCTTGCCCGGCTCCAAGACACGGACGTCGAAGGGCACGTGGGGCATCGATGTGCGCGCAGGGCTGATTCGCCAGCTTATGGGACTAGGTATCACCGCGATTGAATCCGACCCGCGCTGCACCATCGAAGACGAAGACTTCTTTTCCTATCGACGCGAAGGCGTCACCGGCCGCCAGGCTGGACTAATTTGGTTGGAGGCTAAGTAATGTCAGACCGAAAGGCACAGCTAGACCAAAACCTAGCGGCTACCCGTGCCGAGATTGAACGGCTAGCAGCGCAGTCAGGGCGAAAACCACCGCAGCTGTTGCCGGTGACGAAATTTCACCCAGCTGCGGATATTGCCCTGCTGGCAGATTTAGGGGTTACCGATGTCGCCGAAAACCGGGAACAAGAGGCCCGTGCCAAGGCCGCTGAGCTGCCGCAGCTGCGTTTCCACATGATTGGCCAAGTCCAGACCAAGAAAGCCAACCATGTAGCCCGATGGGCGGCCAGCGTCCATTCGCTTGATTCCCTCAAGCTCGCCCACGCGCTGGAGCGGGGACTTTCCTTAGCTAAGGAACGAGGCGAGCGCGAAAGCAATTTGCCGGTATTTATCCAAGTCTCCGCCGACGGTGATGGTGCTCGCGGCGGTGTTTCTCCTGAGGCGCTCGATGAGCTCGTGCGTGCCGTAGAAGACGCGCAGCACCTAGAACTTGCGGGACTCATGGTCGTTCCGCCTCTCGACGCCGATGCTGGCGAGGTATTCCGAAACGTCCGCGGAGAGGTAGATCGCTTATCCTCTGAGCTGAATCGACCGTTGAAATTCTCTGCTGGCATGAGTGCGGACATGGCCGAGGCAATTGCTGCGGGCAGTGATATCGTGCGTGTCGGAACCAGTATCATGGGGCCGCGGCCAGTAGGTTAAAAACATCGCAAAAGCGCATTTCACGGCGTAAATCACATGAGTCACACCAGACACATTTTACGCGTTTAGACTTGTACAAATTTAGGTCAGAGGGAGACCCAAAAATGTCATTCATTGATAAGACGAAGGATTTCTTCGGGCTGGGCCCGGTGGACATCGAAGAGGACGATGCCTACTACAACGAGGAGCCGCGTTACTCCGAAAATAGCTCCTCGGCCTACGCGCCTCGCCGCGCCCCGCAGTCCTATGAGCCGGCCCCAGCGCAGGAGGAATTCGTTCCGACCATCGTGGCCATCTCGCTGACGTCTTTCAATGATGCCGCCAAGGTAGGCGAGCCCTTCCGCGACGGCGATGCCGTTGTTTTCGAGTTGACTGACGCCGAAAAGGCCACCGCCAAGCGCTTCATCGACTTCGCTGCCGGCCTCTGCTTCGGCCTAGAGGGTCGTATGCTCAACCTCACCAAGGGTATGGACACCGAGCGCAAGGTCTTTTCCATCGTGCCTAAGTCTGCGGACATTGCAAAGCACGAGCTCGAGCGCGCCGCAGGCCTGCGCTAAAGCAGCAGGTCTCACTTAGCCCCCGTGGGGTGCCGATTGGGCATCTGCGGGGGTTTATTCGATAGGCTCGGTTATTGTGACACAACTCGGAATTATTCTTATCCTGCTCGTGCGGATCTACACGTGGGTGCTTATCGCCCGCATCATTATTGAGATGATCCAGTCCTTCTCGCGGCAGTTCAACCCTCCACGCTGGTTCATGGTTGTAGCGGAGCCTCTGTTTGTAATTACGGATCCGCCGGTCAAGGCGTTGCGCCGCCTGATTCCGCCACTGCAAATGGGTGGCGTAGCGCTTGATGTATCGGTGCTTGTGCTGTTCGTCTTGCTCTCGATACTCACAATGATCTTGCGGATAATTTTCCTGACTTAGCACCCCCGTCGCCTCGAAACCTGTGGTAAACGTTGAGACTCGGCGGGGCGTCGATTATTGTGGGCGTTTGGTTACGATAAATCGCGATAACCCGTATTATGAACCACATGTACCTTTGTGGGGAAGGTTTAGTTAGACCTGAACCGCACTCCTAAGGCCCTGGAAGCTCCGGGGTTGTACCAACCTGAAGGGGAAGAGAAGACATGCCACTGTCACCAGCTGATGTTCACAACGTCGCGTTCAGCAAGCCGCCAATTGGCAAGCGCGGCTACAACGAAGACGAGGTGGATCAGTTCCTCGACCTCGTAGAGGACGCCCTTGCCCAGCTGCAGGATGAGAACGAAGACCTGCAGGCGCAGGTTAGCGATCTGAACTCCCAGGCCAAGGCGGGTGCTGCTGGTACCGCAACTGCGGCTTCCGCCCGTACCGATGAGGCTGCGCTGCGCAAGGAGATTGAGGCCAAGCTGCGCGCCGAGTACGAAACCAAGCTGGCGGACTCCAAGTCCGAGGTTTCCCGTGCCAAGGAAGAAACCAAGAAGGCACAGGAGCAGGTTAAGGCTGCCCAGGCTGAGGCTTCTAAGGCGCAGGCGTCTGGCTCCGCTGTTGCTTCCTCTTCTGCAGACCTGAAGGCAGCCCGCGAGGAGGCTGCTCAGGCGAAGAAGGATGCAGAGGCAGCCCGCGCGGAGGCAGCACAGGCTAAGAAGGAACTCGAGGCCTCCAAGAAGGAAAACGACGAGCTGAAGAAGTCCGCTTCTGCAGCTGGTTCTTCCAAGGCTGGTGCAGCGGCTGCGGGTATCGCAGGCGCTGGTGCTGCTCAGACCGCCGATGGCCTGGCTACCCCAGAAACCCACATGCAGGCTGCCCGCGTTCTGGGTCTGGCACAGGAGATGGCAGATCGCCTGACCTCTGAGGCTCGTGCAGAGTCCGAGTCCATGCTGTCCGAGGCACGCACTGCCGCCGAGAAGCAGCTGACCGATGCTGATGCTCGCTCCAAGGCGCAGCTTGCCGACGCCCAGAAGAAGTACGACGCCCAGCTGCAGGATGCTGATTCCCGCTCCAAGAAGCTGGTATCTGACGCTGAGGCCAAGGCAAAGCAGACCGAGTCTGATGCCTCCTCCCGCGCAGAGGCGCAAATCCGCCAGGCAGAGGAGAAGGCTGCTTCGCTGCAGGCCGATGCCGAGCGCAAGCACACCGAGGTTATGAACACCGTCAAGCAGCAGCAGACCGCACTGGAGGCTCGCATCTCCGAGCTGCGCACCTTCGAGCGTGAGTACCGTACTCGCCTGAAGACCCTGCTGGAGTCTCAGCTGGAAGAGCTGGCTACCCGCGGCACCGCCGCACCGAACGGCGAGGCTGGCAACAACTAAGCCACCCCGTTCTTCTTAGCGCCCCCGCCACCGCGGCGGGGGCGCTATTGTTGTTTTAGATCGTAGTGTCTTAGCCCGCTCCTACCGAAAGGAACCATTGTGCTCGTTGCCGCTTTAGTTCTCGCCCTCGTGGCATTCGTGGCCTTGGTCAACTTCGTTATCTCGGGAGCCGATTGGTCGTTGTATATCGTTTTTGCCGCTGCTGGACTCGGACTTGTGTGTTTCATCCTGGACTGGGCACATAAGCATCGCGCTGACAAAGCCCAGGCAACTGAATCGCCTGAGCAGGAGGCTTTGCGCGCAGCCTTTCGCGAGGACTAACGCCGCGAGACCCCAAGCCTTCGGTAGCAGGCATGCCAATAAGGCGCACGAGGCGCCTTATTTCGCAGTCGGGTTCTAGCAGTCGGGCGGTTGCCACCGAATCTGTCCGTTCGTTCGGGCAAGTCGCCCGCGCAGCGGCGGGGCGTTGGGATCGTCATCGTTGGCGCCATTGTGGTACGCGCAAGCTGTGGATAAGTTTGCGATATTGGTCAATCCACCGTGCAACCACGGCTCCAGATGGTGAATTTGGCATTCGTCGGCAGGCTTAGCGCAGCGCGGCCATGGGCATACCGGATTTTCCGCACCCGCCATCAACCGCTGCTTGGCATTGGCGAAGCGCTCCGTGCGGTACAGGTTCACCGCGCCTTCATAGGGGCTCACCAGGGTAATGAGCCCATGCTCCTTCAAGGTGCGGCGCACATACTGCGCTCCCGTAAGCGTTGCTCCGTTGGTCATCTGCAAGGTGATTTCCTCGCCATCACCGTTGACGATGCGCACGTAGTCCTCCAGCCGCACGATGACATTGGTTACCACCGTGCTTCGTTGCGCCGTATCTCCTCCGAAAAACGTATCTTCCACTACATCTAACGGCTTCCTATCCTGGTTTTCCACCGCCGCGTGGAGATCCGCAATAAACGAAGACGAGCCGTCGATCGCTAGCGTCCACGGCGCATCCTTGCGTCTGATGATGCGTACACCAGGCTTCACCTTGCGCTTTTTCTTCGGGACTTTGGATTGGGCCAGCTTTTCCAGTGCCGCTGCTGTGGCCTTGGTGGTGCACAGTTGTTCGCGGAGGACCCAGGCGTCGAAAAGCGTGGGCATCTTGCGAGCATACTTTTCAATGATGGATAAGGCTACGATGGAATGCCCGTTGTGCTGAGCACCTTCGATAGCACGACGACGCTTCCTCGTGAACTTGGTCGTGCCGCAGTACGCCTCTTTTAGCAATGCCAACTCGCGGGCCGTCTTTTCAGCGGCACCTCGCGCGCAGAGGTCCTCCTCGGACATGCCTGCGCACCCGAGGACGATGTCCATCCCGGGTGCCATGGCTGCGAGGTAAGTATCTAGCGCGTTCACGACTCACAATTTATTTCCCCGCGCAAGCCCCCACAAGGGAAAATTTTTAGCCTGTGGATAACTTGTTGTGCACGAAGATTCTGGGGCGCTATACTGTGCCCTACACGCAGTGATCCGGCCATCACCGGGGAGCAATTCAGAAGAACAGCCAGTGTGGCCCAGTAGAACTGAACGGGTGGGACCGTCAACTCCTTCACCGAAACGAAGCGGAGCCTGCGGGCTCAAGCAGGGTGGTACCGCGAGCCTTATTGGCGCGTCCCTGCACCGTGTTAAGAGTGAAGGATAATTATGGCGAAAAAGATTTACCCCAAGGTCGACATGACTGGCGGCTCCAGCCGCTTCCCAGATATGGAAGAGGAAGTCCAGAAGTACTGGAAGCAGGATGATACCTTCCAGGCTTCGCTAGAAAAGACCAAGGACTGCCCAGAGTACATCTTCTATGATGGTCCTCCATTTGCCAATGGTTTGCCGCACTATGGCCACCTGCTGACCGGTTATGTGAAGGATATCGTCCCGCGCTATCGCACGATGGCTGGCAATTTCGTTCCTCGCGTCTTCGGCTGGGATACCCATGGCTTGCCCGCCGAGCTGGAGGCGGAAAAGCAGCTGGGTATCACTGAAAAGGCGCAGATCGAGGACATGGGCTTGGAAAAGTTCAATGAATACTGCGCTAAATCCGTGCTGGAGTACACCGACGAGTGGGAAGAGTACGTCAACCGCCAGGCACGCTGGGTGGACTTTGAAAACGGCTACAAGACCATGGATATCAACTACATGGAATCGGTCATGTGGGCGTTCAAGGAGCTTTATGACAAGGGCCTCATCTACAAGGGCTTCCGAGTTCTTCCGTACTCCTGGGCGGAGCACACTTCTTTGTCCAACCAGGAGACCCGCCTGGATGATTCTTATAAGATGCGCCAGGATCCGACCCTGACGGTTACCTTCCCAGTGAAGGGCGCGCGCGAGGGAAGCGCGGCAGAAAAGACGTTGGCGGAGCACCCTGCGCTTGCCGACGCCTCCTTCCTCGCCTGGACCACCACCCCCTGGACCTTGCCTTCGAACGAGGCTCTGGCGGTTCACCCCGAGGTTTCTTACGTGCTCTTTAAAGCTACGGAGGGTGATTTCGCTGGCCGTACCTTCATCATGGCGGAAAACCTGCTGTCCACCTTGGAGAAGGAACTGGGTGAGGCCGAGGTACTGGAGTCCTTTACCGGCGCGCAACTCGAGGGCTTTACCTATGAGCCTATCTTCGGCTTCTTCCCGGATCTGCGCAATGCCTACCAGGTCTTGATCGCTGATTACGTCACCACTGAGGACGGCACCGGTGTGGTACACCAGGCTCCTGCGTTTGGTGAAGACGATATGAATACCACCAACCAGTACGACATCGAGCTGGTTATCCCGGTGGATGAGGATGGCAAGTTCACCTCGCAGGTTCCGCCTTATGAGGGCCAGCTCGTCTTTGATGCGAATAAGGACATCATCAAGGACTTGAAGGCTGCTGGGCGAGTGGTGCGCCACGTGACCATCGAGCACTCTTATCCGCACTCGTGGCGCTCGGGCGAGCCGCTTATCTACATGGCGCTGCCGGCCTGGTTCGTGAAGGTGACCGAGTTCCGCGATCGCATGGTGGAGCTTAACCACAAGGAAATTGAGTGGCTGCCGGAGCATATCCGGGATGGCCAGTTTGGCAAGTGGCTCGAGGGTGCACGCGATTGGAATATCTCTCGTACCCGCTACTGGGGTGCGCCTATCCCGGTGTGGATGTCTGATGATGACAATTATCCGCGCATGGATGTCTACGGCTCCTTGGATGAGCTGGAGCGCGATTTCGGTGTCCGTCCGGAGTCGCTGCACCGTCCGCACATCGACGAGTTGGTGCGCCCGAACCCGGATGATCCGACCGGTAAGTCGATGATGCGCCGCGTGCCAGACGTGCTGGATTGCTGGTTTGAGTCCGGCTCGATGCCGTTTGCGCAAAAGCACTACCCATTCGAGAATAAGGAATGGTTTGAAACCCATTCGCCGTCCGACTTCATTGTGGAGTACTCCGGTCAGACGCGTGGTTGGTTCTATGTGATGCACGCACTGTCCACCGCGCTTTTTGATCGCCCGGCGTATAAGAAGGTCGTGGCCCATGGCATCGTGCTGGGCAACGATGGCCTTAAAATGTCTAAGTCCAAGGGCAACTATCCAAACGTCAACGAGGTCTTTGATCGCGATGGCTCGGATGCCATGCGCTGGTTCCTGATGTCTTCGCCTATCCTGCGCGGAGGCAACCTCATCGTCACCGAGCAGGGCATTCGCGAGGGCGTGCGCCAGGCTATCCTGCCTATCTGGAATGCCTACACCTTCCTGCAGCTCTACGCAGAAAAGGAAGCAAAGTTCGACACCAGCTCCACGCATGTTTTGGACCGCTATATCTTGGCTAAGACCCACGATGTGGTGGCCAATGTCAACGCGGCACTTGCCGATACCGATATCGCCACGGCAACCGAAGAGGTGCGCCTGTTTGCCGACGTCCTGACCAACTGGTACGTGCGCCGCTCGCGCGATCGTTTCTGGGAGGGCGAGGACGCCCATCCTGAGGCGTTTAATACCTTGTACACCGTGCTGGAGACCGTGACTCGCGTGGTGGCACCGCTGCTACCGCACGTGGCGGAGGTAATCTACCGCGGGCTTACCGGTGAGCGTTCGGTGCACCTGGCGGATTACCCGCAGGCTGCGGACTACCCGTCCGATGCAGGTCTCGTCTCTGCGATGGATGCGACCCGCGCGGTGGCCTCGGCAGCGTCTTCGGTGCGCAAGTCCAATAAGCTGCGCAACCGCTTGCCGCTGCCGAAGCTGACGGTGGCCCTTGAAGGGGCGCAGCGCCTGGCGGACTTTGCCGATATCATCCGCGACGAGGTCAATGTCAAGGAAGTTGAGCTTACTGACGACGTCGATTCGGTAGGCACCTTCCAGGTTGTCTGCAACGCGAAGGTCGCCGGCCCTCGCTTGGGCAAGGACGTGCAGCGCGCCATCAAGAACCTCAAGGCGGGCAACTACGAGCGCCGCGGCGAAGAGGTTGTAGTGGACGGTGATATTGTGCTTGGCCCGGATGAGTACACCGAGCGTCTGCAGGCAGCGAATCCGAAGTCGACCGCGCGTATCGAAGGCCTTGACGGCCTGGTAGTACTCGATACCGAGGTGACCGAAGAACTCGAGGCCGAAGGTTGGGCGGCGGACGTTATCCGCGGCCTTCAGGATGCCCGCAAGGCTTCTGGGTTCGAGGTCTCGGACCGCATCGCGGCCGTACTCTCTGTTCCCGAGGAGAAGAAGGCCTGGGCGGAGCGTCACGCCGACCACATCGCCGGTGAAGTGCTCGCCACCGATTTCCAGGTGACCACCGAGGCGCTCGATGGTGCGGATGTGCACGAGGTGGTGAAGGGGGTTAGCGCTACTGTCGTTAAGCAGTAGCGCGTACGTTGCCACCTAAAAAATAATTGCCCAGCCAGTGCGGCTGGGCAATTATTTATGAGTGATAGGACTTAACGGACCGGGCCGGGCAGGTGCGAGCGCCAACCGAGGACCACGTTAACGAGGCAGCACAGTGCGAGCACGGCGCCAATGAGGAATAGGGTGGTAAAGCCGAGCAGCGGCGCGAGTGCGCTGAAGGCCATGGGGATAAAGAAGCCGGTATAGGACACCGAGTAGTAGACGGCGGTGAGGCCGGCGAGTTCTTCGGCACGGGCGATGCGCTGGACCTCGGAGAGCCCGGCGACAAGGGCGAGGCCGTAGCCTGCGCCCATGACCGCTGCGCCGGCGATTCCGAGCGGCAGGGAGCGAGTATGGGAGGCAACCGCGCCGAGGATGGTGCCCACAGTGATAACGCCCATGGCAACTGCGGAAGCGCGGGCGGAGCGGCTGGTATCGATGATCTTGCCGAGCATCTGGATGCCAACGCCGCAGCCCAAGGTGATAACGGTCATGAGGCCCGAGAAAGCGATGGGGGCATCGCCGGCGGACTTGGACAAAAGCTGGGGCAGGAGGGCATAGGCGGCGCCAGCGCAGCCGAAGACCCACGGGGCGACCGGCAGAACAATGCGCACGAAGCGGCGGTGTGCTGCGGAGGGGATGTGTAGCATGCGCAGCATATCGCGGATGCTCAGGTCAAGGAAGGTGTCTTTTACCGTAGCGCCCCGCGGCGGGCGGGTTTCCGGGGTCTTCATCAGCCAGATAGCGGTGGCGACGGTGAGGAGGATGTGCAGGATATACGCCAAGTGGGTCGGCCACGGACCCCATTGGGCCAGCACCGATGCGAGGCCGGCACCGATGAGGAAGCCTAAGGTCAGGCACAGGGAGGCGTGGCGCGGGCCGGCAGCAGGATCACCGCCAGCGCGGGTAATGAGCTCTGCCACCCACGTGGAGCCAACCGCCATGACGATGCCCAATGCCAAGCCACACATGATGCGGCCCACGGCGATGACGAGCGGCTCGTTCGGCGCGATGGATAAGAGGAAAGAACCCAACAGTGACAGCGGTGCGGCAGGCAGCATAGTGGGGCGGCGGCCAATGTAGTCCGAAAGCGGGCCAGAAATGAGCAACGCCGGCACGATGCCGAGCACATAGGCGGCCAAAAGACCATTGACGGTAACCTGCGAGAAGTGCGACTCCTCGCGGTACATCACTAGGAGAGGGGTGAACTCATTGCCGCCCCACGCGACAGCGACCATGCTGCCAGCGACGGGAAACCATGAGTGTTTGGCAAACTTTTCGGTCATAGTTGATTCCTCGAGTTGGTTAGGTGGGTGTCCAATGCGGAAAGGTAGGCGTCGAGGTCGCCGGTGCGGAGGGCATCGGCAAGCGTGCGGTGCTGATCTACGAAGGTGCGGGCGCGGGCTACGTTGCGGCCAATGGCCGTGGCGGTAAAACGCTGCTGGCGTTCGCGCAGCTGGTGACCCAGCCCGGCCAGCAGGGTATTGGCACCGCCATCCATGATGATCTGGTGGAAACGCGCATCAAGATGTGTATAGGTATGCAGGTCCGCGCTATCCAACGCAGTATCTTGCTCCGCGATGGTCGCATCTAGCTGATCAGCGATGTCCGCGCGCTCGGCATCAGACATTGCGCAGATCTTTTCGGCGCAGTGCCTATCTACAAGCAAGCGTGCCTCATAGACCTCGCGGATTTCTTGCGGGCTGATCGGCACGATGAGCGCACCCCGCCTGGGGTAGAGCTGTAGAAAGCCTTCGACCTCTAGGCGCAGGAAAGCCTCGTGCATTGGGGTGCGGCTAATTCCCATTTCGGTAGCCAGGGAGGCCTCGGAAAGCATCTGCGAGGGCTCGAAAGAGCCGTCGATGATCTTCTCTTTGACGAAGTCATAGGCGCGCTCCGCGGCGGGCTGCATTCGTTCATTGGACATGCGTCCATCTTGCATGCAAGCTTGCATGCAAGCAAGAATATGAGGGTATTTGTGGGGAACGAATCTAGTTAGGCAAACGTGTGACGTGGCACGTATCAGGGGCGAAGAGTAAGCCGTGGCCCATGCCGACCCAGCCGATGAAGGGGGCGTCGGCAAGCGTGTGCGGGGTGTGGACGTGCCCAAGGATCCAGGCATCGGCCTCGCAGGCCTGTAGCTCAGCCACGGACAGCGGCAGGCAGGTGCCTTTAGAAAACTCACCGGTGACGGAAGAATGTAGGAGGCCGAGGACGGGGCCGTCGCTGCGGCGGGGAGGAAACTGGAGGCGGCGCGGGTCCGGATCGGTGGCCACCGCTGCGGTTAGAACCGTGGTGTTTCCTATATGAAAGGTATGCACCTGCGTGCCGTGGACCGTGACCTCGGGCGGAAAGTCCAGGTTGTGGTGGGTATCGTGGTTGCCAGAAATGAAGTGGACCTCGCCGAACAGTGTGGCAGCGTGGGCCATTACGGCGCGGGCCTGGGGCACGAATTCGGACGCCTCAGCGTTGCGGTCGATGATATCGCCCAAGCACACGCACGCCGTGGCTCCACTATTGGCGGCAACTTCGAGTTCTTGCAGGGCCCAGTCCAGCCCAGGGGCGCCCGGGCGGCCTAGGTGCAGATCGGCAAAGACAAAAATGCTAGCGGGCATGTGCGGCCTTCCGGTTTTGCCACCAGGTGATAGCTACCAAGACAACGGTGGAGGTTCCGACGCCGATGAGCGTCATAGCCATAGCCTCGGCACGGTGGCCTTGATCGAATTGGTTCATGATCCACGGAGCCAAGAGGTTGACTTGGCTCGGGCGAATGAGTGAGGACATGACCAGCTCGCGGATGCCTACGAAGAAGGCGAGGAGCCAGCCAGCGAAGATGCCAGGGGCAAGCAAGGGCAGGGTAATGCGCCCAAAGGTATGCAGAGTGGAGGAGCCGGAAATAGCAGCGGCCTCGTAGACGGTAGGGGAGACGGACTCTGCTGAAGCCTTGATGTTTTGGATGGCCATGGGCAAAAAGAGCACGGTGAAGGCCATAACTAGCATGCCCATAGTGCCGTAGGGCGACCATGGCAGCCAGGGAGAGTTCCACAGCAAAATAAATCCAATGGCCAGGACAATGCCGGGTACGGTGTCGGGGGCGATGGCCAAGAAATCGCTGAATTTTGCGGCAATGGTGCTTTGGCGGCGGGTGAGCACCGTGACGAGGACGCCGAGAGCAACCGCGGTGGTCGCGCCAAGGGCGCCTAGTCCGATGGAGCGAACAAGTGCCTCTTGAGCGGTGGGCATCTGCAAAACGATGGAAAAGTAATCGAAGGTCAGGTTATTAGGCGTAGGCGGGGCCGAGCGCAGAATGGTCATCGCGGCCAAGGTGATGGAAAGGTAGGGGATGACCACCGCGGCCATGAAGATTGTTGCGGTCACCACAGCGCCGAAGATGGTGCCGACCGAGCCGAGGCGGATACGTACGGGGCGGCTTACTCGGCCACCGCCGGAGAGGTCGCGGCGTGAAATCCATTGTTGGAAAGCCCAGGCGGCCACGCCGATGGCAAAGAGCACCGACGAGGAGGCAGCGGCGCTGGAAAAATCGAGGGGGTCGATGGTGACGTCTTCATAGATGGAGGAGACGAGCACCTTGTAGCCAATGGCGTTGCCAAGCGTGACTGGGGTGCCAAACTCGCCGGCGGCCTTAATGAAGATAATCAGCGCGCCGAGGGAAAAGGGGCCGATTATGTTCGGAGCGATGATGCGCACGGCTTGTTGCCAGCGGCTCGCGCCGGCTATCTGTGCCATCTCCAGCGTGGACGCCGGAATGGAATTCAGGCAGGTGCGCAGGATGAGGTACAAGAATGGAAAGAGCTCCGCGGCCATGATGAAGGCCATTCCCCACACCGAGTAGATGGCATCGTGGGCGAGCTTGCCGGCGCCGTGGCCGAGCAGCATCTCGGCCACACCACCGCGGCGGGTGAAATCCATCCACGCCATCGCTGCCGCAAAGGGTGGGGTCATAAACGGGATCATGATGACGATCTCGATCCAATTGGCCCTGCTAAACCGCGTCCACGAACGGAGGAAGGCGAGCGGCGCGGCCATGAGCGTGGCAAAAGCCACGACCAGCACGGAGAGCAGGACGGTATTGCCAAGGATGTGCAGCATGCCCGGTTGGACAATGCTGCCTAGGGCTGAGGGCTCATCGTGGTAGCCCACGGCCGCGTTGACCAGCACGGAGGCTAGCGGCGCGGCGACGAGGGCGAGTAAGATGAGAAGGACCCCGTAGATCCCAAGGCGACGTTGGGGAGTGGTGGTGGAGCTCATTGGTTACTTCAGGTAGCGCTTGGCAAAGGTTTCCTTGATGTCCTTGGACTGAGAAACCAGGCCATCGAGGTCATCGTTGAGGGTCTTAATCTCATCCAGCTTCGGGCCATTCTTTGGAGCGATGTCCTTATTGGCCGGGATCATGTTCTTGGAGGCCGAGATCTCCTGTGCCTCATCGGAGAACATGAAGTCCACGAATGCCTCTGCGGCTTCCTTGTTATCGGAGGACTTGAGGATCATGACTGGGCGCGGGGTAACCGTGGTGCCGGAGGTTGGGATAGCAACCTCGAGCGGCTCGCCCTTCTTCTGCGCGGAGTATGCGGAGTAGTCAACGCCGCCGAGGACAATGCCGCGCGAGCCGGAGGTGACCTGGTCCAGCGCTGGGCCATTGGCGCCTTGGACGATCATGCCGTTGTCAAAGAGCTTGTCAAAGAGATCCCAGGTCTTCTCCTCGCCCCACTGGTCTACCATGGCCGCGATGAGGTCGGCTGCGGTACCGGATTCGCGCGGGTCCGGCATGATGATTTGGTCCTTGTACTTTTCATCGGTGAGATCTTCCCAGTCCTTCGGGGCCTCGTCCACGACGTTGGTGTTGGTTACCAGCGCTAGGGCCGAACCATCGCGGCCGGTAAACGCCCCGCTTTCCGACGCCCACTTGGACTCAATCTTGTCCGCTCCCTCCGGCGTGTACTTTTCAAGGGCGCCGGACTTTTCCTGCTTGCTAGCTGCCGCCCAGGAGGCGAGGTAGACCACGTCAGCCTGCGGGTTGGCTTCCTCGGCCTTGAGCTTGGCGGTGATCTTGCCGGTGGTATCGGCAAAGACGTTTACGTGGACGTCGGTCTTTTCTTCGAAGGCCTCCACGAGGGCGTCGGTAAGCCCCTGCGGGTTAGCCGAGTAGTAATCCACCTCGCCGGACAGGCCTTCAGGTGCCTGCCACTTTTCGGCAGAAGAGGTGGACTGGTCGGTGGCGGTATCGGCGCTGTCCTCGACGGATCCGCAACCGGTCAAGGCGAGCGCACCAGCAGCGGTGGTGGCGATGGTGGCGGTGAACTTCTTGGTAAACATGTGTGGCTCCTATGCAGAAAGAGAAGATGGATAGTTGAGGTAGACGGTCTCGCCGCGAGTGAAGCGATGCGGTGAATACGTCACCCAGGGTTCCTCCGCCCCGGGGACGTCGCAGCGCAACTTGTAGCGCCCACCGATGTAGTGAGCGCCAAGAACCTGCGCCTCGACCCGGCGCGGGGAGGCGCCGGTGTCCTCCTCCGCAGTGGTGACGGTGAGATTTTCTGGACGTACGCTGGGCAGCTGTGGGTGGCGGTTCATGGTGCCTACAAAGCCAGCGATGAAATCGGTGGCCGGCTGTTCATAAAGGGTGACCGGATCCGCGAATTGTTCGATGTGGCCTTGATTCATAACCACGACGCGATCCGACATGGCAAGTGCCTCGGCTTGGTCGTGCGTGACGTAGATGACCGTCAGCCCCAGCTCCTGTGCCAGCTGGGTGAGCTCGGCGCGGATTTGCACGCGCAGCGCGGCGTCGAGGGCGGACAGTGGCTCATCCATGAGCAGGAGGTCCGGATTCGAAACCAACGCACGGGCGATGGCGACGCGTTGCTGTTGGCCGCCGGAGAGCTGGTTTGGCCGCGCCTTCGCTTTGCTGGTGATGCCCACCATGTCCATGCAGGCGCGCACCTTCTCGGACCGCTGGCCTGCCGCCACCTTATTGCCTGGGGTTGTCAGCGGAAACTCGATGTTCTTTTCCACCGTCATGTGCGGCCACAGTGCGAGGTCTTGGAAGACCATAGACAGCCGGCGCTTGTTGACGGCCACATTGGTCCGCGGACCATAAACCTCTCTCTCACCAATGGCAATGGTGCCCGCATCAGGAGTTTCCAACCCGGCGATGCAGCGCAACAGGGTGGACTTACCGCAGCCGGAGGGGCCCAGAATAGAGATGAATTCACCGCGGTTGATGCTTAGATCGGTCTCGTGGAGGCCCGTATTATCGGCGAATTCGCGCTTAACGCCGCGCAAGATGACGTGGGGTGAGTTCATAATCAGCGAAATACTTTCTTCAAGAAATAACCTTGAAAAAGATAAGGTCGCAATATTGCATGTGGGTGACGTGAAGATGGAAAGAAATAAAAGCTTTAATTAACGGCACGCAAACACCCAGGAGTGCATGTGGAGGTGCGCCTATTAGACTGGGCCGCATGCAACGCTGGGTTTTACATATCGACATGGACGCGTTTTTCGCCTCCGTCGAGCAGCTGACCCGGCCTACGCTGCAGGGGCGTCCCGTTTTGGTGGGAGGCACCAGTGGGCGCGGCGTGGTGGCCGGCGCCTCCTATGAGGCGCGCGAGTACGGCGCGCATTCGGCCATGCCGATGTACCGCGCGCAGCAGCTTGTTGGACTTCGCGCGGTGGTGGTGCAGCCGCGCCGGGCAGTCTATTCAGCAGCCTCGCGGCGCGTATTTGGCATCATCGCGCAACACGTGGAGGTCATCGAGCAGCTTTCTATCGATGAAGCCTTTATGGAACCCGCCGCCCTGGAAGGGGCGAGCGCGGAGGAGGTCAAGCGCTGGGCGGATGAGCTGCGCGCGCTCATTCGGGAAGAAACGGGTCTGCCGTGCTCCATTGGGGCGGGCTCGGGCAAACAATTTGCCAAGATTGGCTCCGGCGAGGCGAAGCCCGACGGCACCTTTGTTATTCCGGCGGAGCGCCAGCTAGAAATGCTGCACCCCCTTGCGGTGAACAAGCTGTGGGGAGTCGGCCCGGTGACCGGCGCGAAGCTCAAGTCCATCGGCGTCGAGACCATTGGGCAGCTGGCGGCGATGACGCGCAAGGAAGTAGAGATTTCCATCGGCAGCGTGGTTGGGCTGCAGCTGTGGCAGCTGGCCCGCGGCATTGATGACCGTGAGGTGGCACCGCGCGCTATCTCTAAACAGATTTCTACCGAGCACACCTACCCGAAGGATCTGCAGACCACCCCCGAGGTCGATGCAGCCATCGCCCGGGCTGCGGAGGGCGCGCACCGCCGGCTGCTTAAGGATGGGCGCGGCGCACGGACGGTAACAGTAAAGCTGCGCATGGCGGATTTTCATATCGAATCGCGCTCGACCACCTTGCCTTATGCGACTGACGACGCCGCCGTGCTCACCGCCGCCGCCTTCAAGCTCGCCCGCTATCCCGATGAGCTGGGGCCCATCCGCCTGGTAGGGGTGAGCTATTCCGGGCTGGAGACCGCTCGCCAAGACGTGCTTTTTCCGGAGCTAGATCGCGAAATCGTGCGCCCTGCACCGGCAGACACGGACTATGAAACTGGGGTGAGCGACGACGCAACACCGGCTATTCCAGCGACTACGGTGACGGTGGAGGAAGAAACCGATAACCAGTGGCACGCAACGCAAGACGTCTTCCACCCCGATTACGGCCACGGTTGGATTCAAGGTGCCGGCCACGGGGTAGTCAGCGTGCGCTTTGAAACCCGCGCCACGGGTCCCGGCCGCACCAAATCCTTCGCGGCTAATGATCCCGCGCTCGTGCCAGCAGACCCGCTCGACTCACTGGATTGGCAAGACTGGCTGACCAGCGAGGACTAGCCCTCCTGAGCAAAAAGCTCCGCCGGATCGGTACCGGTGGCCAGCGCCGCCGCGAGCAGGATTCGCGCTTGGCTCGGGCGGAACCATCCGGCGTTGATGGCGCCACGTTTGCCCAGGCTCGCGCCACCGCCGTCGCCACCGTAAGCCAGCGCCGTCGGGCCATAGGGTGTGCGGGTAGAAATGATGACGGGGAGGCCGGCGTGGAGGGCGTCGGCAAGCGCGCGGCCCATCTCCTCGCCCATGTTTCCCGAGCCCATGGCCTCCACAATGAGGCCGGAGGCGGGGGAGTTTACGGCGGCGTCGACCAGCAGGCGCCCCGCTCCCGGATAGGCGGGGATGATCTCGATACGCTGCGACGCCAGCGGGGCAGGATTCAAACGCGGGGTGGTGCCAGGAACGGGCAGCGACTCAAACCCGCGCAGGTCACTGGTGTGCCGCTTGCGCGCACCGCGCGCCGGGATGGTCTCCCCGCCAAAGCAGAGGAAAACCCCAGGGCGCCCGCTGGCCGCAAGCTCGCGGGCAGCGCGCAGATTGGTGGGGCCGTCGGCCGCGGGGTGATCGTAGGCGCGCTGCGCGCCCGTAAGCACGATGGGTTTTGCCCCTGCACAGAAAGTCTCCAACGCCAGCGCGGTTTCCTCCATGGAGTCGGTGCCATGGGTGATGATCACGCCACCGATATCCTCGCGCGCGGTGTGCTCGTTGACTACTGCAATGAGCTCATCGAGGTCCGCCAAAGTAATAGAGGACGAATCGAGCTGGCGAAATTCCACTACCTCGGCGTCGATTTCAGCGGCAAGGTCTGCGCCGGAGATGGTGGGAACCAGGGAACCATCGGCCACGGTGGTGCACGCGATCGTGCCGCCGGTGGCGATCAAAGCAAGTTGGGTCATGCACTCAAGGTTAAAGAAATCTCCGCCCACGCGGCGGGCGCAGCCCGGAAAAAGCTGGTGCAGCTGTAAACTGATGGGAGTTTAGAACCCAGACGTGAGGAGTTAGAAGTGAAATTCCGCAAGTTTAGCGCCGCGTGCCTCGCACTGACCGCGGCCACCGCCCTGGCCGCCTGCTCTTCCGACGACGAGCAGGACGATACCGCCGCCACCAACACCGAGGCGCAGGAATCCGCCTCTTCCGACGGCGATTCCGCCGCCCCAGCGCTGCCGTCCCCGGCGGATCTCAATGCCATCCTGGCCAAGGCCACGGATCCGAACGCTTCTGAGCAGGAAAAGACCGCCACCGTGCAGGGCGGCGAGACCGCACCGGAAATCTTTGACACCATGGCACAGTCCAAGCAGGAATCCGGCGCCGAGTTCGAGGTCGTCGATCCTGTGCTTCCGGGCTATGACCCGCAGTCCGTGCTGACCACCGTGAACTTCACCACCGCTGATGGCCAGCAGCAGACCGCTGACCAGGTGGAGTTCGTGTACGAAGATGGCACCTGGAAGCTTTCCAAGGCGTGGGCTTGCACGCTCATCCAAAACACCGTGCCGCCGGAGCAGGTTCCAGAAATGTGTGCAGATACCGGCGCCGGTGCCTCCGCACCCGCCCCGGCACCGGCCGAGGGCGACGCTGCCCCGGCTGAAGGCGACGCCCCGGCTGCCGGCGCCGAGCAGGCGCCAGCTGAGGCCCCAGTAGAAGCCCCGGCCGAGTAACTAGGAAAAGTTCAGCTCCGTCAGGCTCGACTGCACCACGCGCAGCTCCGAGCCGGCGGCGCCATAAATGACCTTCGTGTCGAAAGACACGTTACCGCCCACGGGCAGCGGCTTGCTCAGGTCTACCGTGATGTTGCCCTTGGATTGGGTGCTGGAGTCCACAACCTTGAGCTCCTTGTCCTCCAACTCCGTGCCCTGGGCCTGGCCCTCAAAGGACAGTGCGCCTAGCGACGGCCGCTGTTCTACCTCTACGTTGAGCTTGACCTGGTCGCCCTCGATGGAAGCGACCGTATAGCGCGTGGTCTGCAGCAGGGTGGACTCGCCGGTAACGCGCGAATCCACCGTCCAGCTCGCTCCCTTGCCTACCTCCTCGGTGGGGAAAACCACGGGCAGGGCCGTCAGCTTCATAATTGCCTGTTCCACGGAGCCACGGGCTTCATCCGTGGCCTCCTGGGGTGCGGCAAGGCGCAAGGAATTCATCTGGCCGGTATTTTGGCCGCGCCAGCCAAATTGAAATCCCTCGGCCGAGGAGACGTCGGTGTCGCCAGAAGTTTCCGGCGCACCAGCCGTGACGAAGGCATTGCGGGTAGCCGGCAGCTGGTCTTCGACGTCCTCGCTAGCCTTATCTACCTTGGCCGATAGCGGCAGGGTAGTGGTGGTGGATTCGACGTCGGAGGCCTGAAACTTCTCGGCCGCGGACTTTTTGAGCAGGTCCTGCGAAAAACCCTCGGTAACGCGGTAGTTCACGTCCTGCGTGGAGTCGATATCGCGGTATTCCAGGAGCTTTTTCTCCCCGGTGCCGGGATTGTCCACGGTGACGCGTGGGGCGTCGATAGTCAGGCCCACGGGCTGTTCTACCGCGGGTCCCGGCTTTTCATAGGAACACGCCGTAAGCGCTACGGCGGCTGTGGTCAGGGCTGCAAAAACTTTGACTCGAAACACGCTTACCAAAATACCGGACGCTCCCGTTTAGAATAGAGCGGGTGAGTCAAAAACGAAGGAGCAAGACAGGACTTATCGCCGCGGTTGTCATCGCCGTGGCGCTGGTGGACCAAGCCGTGAAACAAATAATGCTCTCCATCCTTACGGAGGGCGAGCCCCTGCCGGTTATTGGGGATTGGTTCCGGTTTACCCTGCTTTTTAACCCTGGCGCCGCCTTTTCCATGGGCGGGGAGGGCTCGACGTGGCTTTTTACCACCATTCAGCTGGTCTTTGTGCTCGGTGTGGCCATTGCTGCCCCGCGCATTACCCACTCCGGCCAGGCGGTGGGCCTAGCGCTCATCGCCGGTGGCGCGCTGGGTAATTTCGCCGACCGCATCTTCCGCGCCCCCGGCTTCTGGTTTGGCCACGTGGTGGACTATATTTCGGTCGGCTCTTTCGCCGTGTTCAATATTGCGGACGCGGCCATTACCTGCGGCGTGGTGCTGTTCATCATCGCCATGGTGCTGGAAGAAAGGAAGGCCGAGCATGAATAGGCAGATGCGCAGCTTCCCCATTCCTGAAGGCCTAGAAGGCATGCGTGCCGACGCCGCCCTAGCCAAGCTCCTTGGCCTTTCCCGCAGCGCCACCGCGCAGCTGTGCGCCGAGGGCAACGTGACCATCGATTCCCAGGAGCTGGGCAAGTCCGAGCGGTTGACCTCCGGCAACGTGGTTTCGGTGCTTTTGCCGGAGCCAGAAAAACCGTTGCTGCCGCGCGAAGAGCTGGTCGAGGGCATGGACGTGCTCTACAGCGATGCCGATATCATCTGCGTGCATAAGCCGGTGGGCGTGGCCGCGCACCCCAGCGTGGGTTGGGACGGGCCGACGGTGATTGGTGGGCTGCGCGCGGCCGGTTATACCGTGGCTTCGTCCGGGCCGACCGAGCGCCAGGGCATCGTGCACCGCCTCGATGTGGGCACGTCAGGCGTGATGGTCGTGGCTTCTTCGGAGCGCGCTTATTCCGCGCTCAAGCATGCCTTTAAGTACCGCAGCGTAAAAAAGACCTACCACGCCGTGGTGCAGGGCCTGCCGGATCCCATCGAGGGTACCGTCGATGCGCCTATCGGCCGTCACCCCAAGTCGGGCTGGAAATTCGCCGTGCTTGACGACGGCAAAGCGGCCGTCACCCATTACAGCCTCATCGAGGCCTTCCGCGAGGCCAGCCTCATCGAGGTGCACCTAGAGACCGGCCGCACCCACCAGATCCGCGTGCACATGTCCGCCACCGGCCACCCGTGCGTGGGCGATCCGATGTACGGCTCGGATCCGAACCTGGCTAAGCGTCTTAGGCTCGAGCGCCAGTGGCTGCACGCGGTAAAACTCGGCTTTACTCACCCCGGCACCGGCAAGTGGTTCGAGATTGAAGCGCCGTACCCGGCCGATCTCGAGCACGCTTTGGAGGTTCTGCGGGGATGAGGAAGGTCTACCGGCGGCGTCGGCTAGCGGCCTTGGCGGTGCTTGCGGTGCTTTTCTTGGCCGCGCTCGCGCTTTTTGGCGCCCTAGGGACCCAGGCTTCTTCGCAGGTGCAAGGAGACCAGCTCGGCCCGGATGGGGAATCGCGAGCGGAGTATATTGCGCGCGTATCCGGTAGCGACATTCCGGACGCGCCTGCCTACGCCCTTGTCACCTTTGACGAGGACCTGCCGCCCGTAGCCGCCGCGGCCGCCGTTGCCGCAGCCCCGCGCATGGACGCCATCCTTATCGGTTCCACCGCCCCCATCGACGTGCCCGAACCCACCGCCGGCGAGGACCGGGCCGCGGTCATCCAACGCGCTTTCGACCGCATCGATGCCTCCTATGGGCAGCGTCCCACCGCGGTGAGCGCGGCAGTGGTGTGGGGGTCGGGCGCCCAGCTTGCCGACGTCGCCTCCACCCCCTCCGTCGCCGCCGTCGAACCCGCACCCGCGGACGCCGCCTGGGGCAGCTTCGCCATCCGCCCTCCCAGCTAATATCGCCCTCCTGGGCCCTATGGCGCGCGGTGGCCGCCCAGCGCTTTTAGCATCGAGGGCATGGAACACATTCGGGCCTATATAGCGGCACTCAACTCGGCGATGGATATCCTCGCCGAGGCCGCCGATGCCTCCGCCGCGGACCTTATCGCCGCCGGCATGCCCGATGCTGCAGCAGAATCTGTAGCACAGCTCGCGCAGGTCTACTTCGGCACCACCAACTTTCGCCGCCGCCAACGCCGCGCGGTGGACGGGGCCCGCCGCAACCGGCATTCGCTGTCGACGCTGGAGGTCATCGAAAAGCATGCCCGGCGCGCGCCCACGCAAGCCCGCGCCTGGGCCCTGCGCGCCGAGCTCACCCATATTGCGTGCGATACGCGGGAGATGGAAAGGCGTGCTCGCAAGAAGCTGCGCGAGATGCGCGCGCCGCGCGAACCCAAGCCGGGGGTGCGGCTGCGGCGCCGCGCCGCCGGCAAACCCTGGACGCTGTCCATCACTGGGCCGTCCGCACTCATCGCCGAGTTGCACCAGCATGCCGGCTCGCTTGCCGACGTCGCCTCCTTCTTCCGCACCGGCACCAGTGCCGCCACCTCCACCGTGCGCACCAACGTGGTGGTGCCGCTGGATAAGTTGGTTGGCGTGGCCCATGGCAGCGACGATGTAGTGCTGACCATGACCAATGGCGCGCAGATTACGGGCTCCGAATTGGCCCAGCGCGCGCTTGCCGAGGAGGGATTTGTCACCCTGCTCCACCCCGTAGAGGGCCCTGTGAACCTGTACCGCATGCGCCGTGGGGCTACCTGGAAGCAGTTCATGATGGCTGCGGCGGAAAACCCCACATGCCCGGTCAAGGGCTGCCATAAGCCTGCCGATGAGTGCCAGATCCACCACATTTTCAGTTGGGCCGGCGGGGGATGGACCAATGCGAAGAACCTCACCACCGCCTGTGCTTACCACAATGGCCGCAATGATGACCATCGCACCAGCCCGCCGCGCAACGGGCGCTTCGAGCGCACGGCCCGCGGCGTGCGCTGGGTCAACCCTTGGGATCCGCCCCCACCGGACCTCGTCGATACCGGGCCTGCGAATACGACTACCGCGTAGGCTAGACCTATGTCCTCACATCAGCCCTTTTCGCAGTGGATGCCCAACTACAAATTTGGCTATATCGCCGCGTGGGTCGCGGTGGTGGTTTCCGGCATCGCGCTTCTTATCAGCCTTGTCACCGGCGGCACCTCGATGACGCTGGTGTTTTCCGGGATCGTATGTGCCTATGGCATCTTTCTCGTCGTGGTGATGCCGCGCTGGGCGCTGCGGGCAGAAGAGGAACAGGCGGCGCGTCGCCGGGCCCGCGCTGCCCGCGAGGAACTTAAGCGCTCCTAGCCATGCGCACCAAGTCGGCGACGTAAATCGCCACCGCCACGCCGATGATGCCGAAGCCGATCCAGCGGTGCGTCGAAAAGTGCTCGTGGGTGACAAAGAGCGCCCACAGCATCTGCATGATGGGGGTGAGGTATTGGAGCATTCCGATCGTCGATAAGCGCAGCGTCCGTGCGCCCTCTGCAAAGCAGAGTAGCGGCAGCGCGGTGATCAAGCCGGCGCTGACCAAAAGCAGCGCGTGGCCGACGCCCTCGCTGGCGAACGTGCCTTGGCCGCTTGTTTCTAGCCACAGGATGTATCCCACCGCCAACGGTGACATCACGAGCGCCTCCGCTGCGACCGAGACGGCCGAGGACACTCGAACCTGCTTTTTGAGCAGCCCATAAAAGCCGAAGCTGAACGCCAATAGCAGCGAAATGTACGGCGCCTGGCCGGTAAAGAACGTCAAATACAGCACCGCGATGGCCGCAACGCCCACCGCGCCGGCCTGCCACGGGCGGAGCCGCTCTTTCAAAAACACCATGCCGAGGGCGACCGACACCAAGGGATTGATGAAATACCCCAGCGCCGCATCGGCCACGTGGTTGCTATTAATCGCCACCACGTAGGTACCCCAATTAACCGTGATGAATACACCTGCGGCCGCAAGCCAACCCCACGTGCGCTTGTCCATGCGCGCCATTTCGCGCCACCGGCCGCCGAGGAGCAAAAATCCGGTGACTAAAACCGCGGTCCACAACACGCGGTGAGCCAAGATTTCCAGCGGCGATGCCGGCAGCAACAGAGGGAAGAACGCGGGGAAAAATCCCCACATAATGTAGGCGGCGAGCGTGTAGAGCATCACAAAATAATAGCCCATTTTGACCGCCCCGCTATGATGAGCCGCATGGCCAAAAACTCCTCCTTCGTCCACCTGCACAACCACACCGAGTTTTCCATGCTGGACGGCATGGCCAAGGTCGATATGCTGGCAGACGAGGTGGTCCGCCAAGAAATGCCGGCCGTCGGCATGACCGACCACGGCAATATGTATGGCTCTGATGCCTTCTACCGCCGCATGACCGGCGCCGGCGTCAAGCCCATCATCGGCATCGAGGCGTATATGGCGCCCGAATCCCGCTTCAATAAAAAGCGCGTGCTGTGGGGCACGCCGGATCAAAAGCGCGATGACGTCTCCGCCTCCGGTGCCTACCTCCACCAAACTATGATTGCGGAGAATGCCACCGGCCTGCGCAATCTCTTTACCTTGTCCTCGCTTGCTTCCTACGAGGGTCAGTTGGGCAAGTGGCCGCGCATGGACGCCGAGCTCATCGCCGAACATGCCGACGGCATCATCGCCACCACCGGTTGCCCTTCTGGCGATGTCCAGACCCGCCTGCGCCTCGGCCAGTTCAACGAGGCGCTGGAGGCCGCGGCCATGTGGCAGGACATCTACGGCAAGGACAACTTCTTTTTGGAGTTGATGGACCATGGGCTGGACATCGAAAAGCGCACGCGCGATGGCCTGCTAGAAATCGGACGCAAGCTGGACTTGCCGCCGCTGGTGACCAATGACTGCCACTACGTGTTGGAGTCCCAGGCGCCGGCGCACGAGGCGATGCTGTGCGTGCAGACTGGCAAAACTTTCATGGACCCGGACCGCTTCAAGTTCGGCGGCACCGGCTACTACATTAAGTCGGCCGCGCAGATGCGCGAGACCTGGGACGATATGATTCCAGACGGCTGCGATAACACCCTGTGGATTGCCGAGCGCGTGCAAGACTACGGCGAAATCTGGGAAGAACACACCCACGATCGCATGCCTATCGCCGACGTCCCTGAGGGCCACACCCCAACTTCCTGGCTCACCCATGAGGTGATGGAGGGCCTGCAAGCGCGCTTTCCCGGCCGTGATGTTCCGGAGGAGTATATCGAGCGCGCCAAGTATGAGATCTCTGTTATCGAGATGAAAGGCTACCCGTCCTACTTCCTCATCGTGGCCGAGCTCATTAAGCATGCGCGCTCCGTAGGTATTCGTGTGGGGCCGGGCCGTGGCTCGGCGGCCGGCGCGCTCGTCGCCTACGCGCTGACCATTACCAATATCGACCCGCTGGAACACGATCTCCTCTTCGAGCGATTCTTGAACCCAGAGCGCCCGTCCGCACCCGATATCGATATCGACTTCGATGACCGCCGTCGCGGCGAAATGATTACCTATGCGGCCGAGCGCTGGGGTGAGGACAAGGTGGCGCAGGTGATTACCTTCGGCACGGTGAAGACCAAGCAGGCCATTAAGGACTCGGCCAAGGTGCACTTTGGCCAGCCCGGCTTCCAGATGGCCGACCGCATCAACGGCGCGCTGCCGCCTGCCATCATGGCCAAGGACATTCCACTCAAGGGCATCACGGACCCAGACCACGAGCGCTACTCCGAGGCTGCCGAGGTCCGCCAGATGGTGGAATCTGACCCAGATGTGAAAAAGATTTATGACACGGCGCGGGGTTTGGAGGGCGTCGTCAGGCAGGCAGGCGTGCACGCCTGTGCGGTGATTATGGCCTCGGTTCGCCTCATGGACCACATCCCCATGTGGAAGCGCCCGGCCGACGGTGCCTATATCACCGGCTGGGATTACCCGGCCTGCGAGGCCATCGGCCTGCTGAAGATGGACTTTTTGGGCCTGCGCAACCTCACCGTTATCGGCGATGCGATTGAAAACATCAAGCGCAACC
This sequence comes from Corynebacterium sp. MSK195, assembly GCF_030228885.1. Classification (NCBI taxonomy): domain Bacteria; kingdom Bacillati; phylum Actinomycetota; class Actinomycetes; order Mycobacteriales; family Corynebacteriaceae; genus Corynebacterium; species Corynebacterium sp. MSK195. Next base: position 161,178 of record NZ_JASPGT010000001.1, read on the forward strand.
GCGGCGAAGAAATCCACCTAGAGCAGCTGCATGCTGACGACCCCAAGGTCTCCAAGGTCTATGACCTGCTCTCACGCGGCGATACGCTGGGCGTCTTCCAGCTCGACTCCGGCGGCATGCAGGAGCTTCTCAAGCGCATGAAGCCGACCGGCTTTAAGGATATTGTGGCCTCCCTTGCGCTCTACCGCCCGGGCCCGATGGGCGTGAACGCCCACTGGGACTACGCGGACCGCAAGAACGGCCGTAAGGAAATCACTCCAATTCACCCGGAGTTGGAAGAGCCGCTCAAGGAAATCCTGGATGAGACCTACGGCCTCATCGTCTACCAGGAGCAGATCATGCGTATCTCGCAAAAGGTCGCCAACTACACGGCCGGCGAGGCAGATGGCTTCCGTAAGGCGATGGGTAAGAAGAAGCCGGAGGTGCTGGCGCAGCAGTACGACAAGTTCTGGGGCGGTATGCAAGAAAACGGCTACTCCAAGTCCGCCATGGATGCGCTGTGGGGCACCATCGAGCCCTTCGCGTCCTACGCGTTTAATAAGTCCCACGCCGCGGGCTACGGCTTGGTGTCCTTCTGGACGGCCTACCTCAAGGCCTACTATGCACCGGAGTACATGGCCGCGCTGTTGACCTCGGTGGGCGATAAAAAGGATAAGTCCGCCATTTACCTGTCGGACTGCCGCCACCTGGGCATCAAGGTGCTGCCGCCGTCCGTCAACGAGTCCGAAGAGGACTTCCAGGCGGTGGGAGAGGATATCCGCTTCGGCATGGGCGCTATCCGCAACGTTGGCTCGGAAGTGGTGGAATCCATCATCAAATCCCGCCACGACAAGGGCGCGTTTACCTCGTTTAGTGACTACCTGGACAAGATCGAGCTCGCCGCCTGCACCAAGCGCGTGACAGAGGCGCTCATTAAGGCCGGCGCCTTCGATGACTTGAATCACCCGCGCAAGGGCCTCATGCTCATCCACGAGGACGCGGTGGATGCGGTGCAAACCACCAAGAAGGCCGCGGATAAGGGCCAGTTCGATCTCTTCGCTGGAATCGGCGGAGGAGAGGACGACGCGGCTTCCAACGCCTTTGCCTTGGATATCCCGGAAGACAACTGGGATCGCAAACACGAACTTGCCCTCGAGCGCGAGATGCTGGGCCTATATGTTTCCGGCCACCCGCTCGATGGCTTCGAGGAGGCGCTGGCCGCGCAGACGGATACGCCGCTGACCAAGATCCTCAACGACGAGGTGCATAACGGCCAAGAGCTCATCATCGGCGGCATCATTTCGGGCGTGGACCGTCGCTTTTCCAAGCGCGATGGCTCGCCGTGGGCCATTGTCACGGTGGAAGACCACAACGGCGCGCAGGTGGAAATCCTGGTCTTCAACAAGGTGTACTCGCTCGTCGCCCCGCAGATTGTCGAGGACAATATCATCCTCGCGCGAGTGAACGTCAAGGTGCGCGATGAGCGCCGCTCGCTGTTCTGCTCCGATATCCGCGTCCCAGACCTCGGTCCTGGCGGTGGCGCCGGCCTGCCGCTGCGCCTGACTTTGCGCACGGATCAGTGCACCATGGAAAACATTGCCCGGCTCAAGCAGGTCCTGCTCAAAAACCAGGGCGAGTCAGACGTGTACCTCGAGCTTGTCGACGGCTCCGAGTCCACCACCATGATCCTCGGCGACCACCTGCGCGTGGAGCGATCCGGCAACCTCATGGGCGACCTCAAGGCCACCATGGGCGCGGGCATTTTAGGCTGAATTTAAACTCGGCGGCGGCAGGCGCCCTCCACTAATCTAGACAGCACAGTCTATATCGATGGAGGAAACCTGATGGTGAACAAGATTCGTACCACCCACGTCGGCTCACTGCCGCGCACCCCGGAGCTGTTGGAAGCCAACCTGCAGCGCGGGGAGCTGCCGGCCGCGGAGTTTCAGGGGATTTTGGAGGCTGCGGTGGCGGACGTCGTCAAGCGGCAGCTCGATCTCGGCCTCGATATTATTAACGAGGGCGAGTACGGCCATATCACCTCTGGCGCGGTGGATTATGGCGCGTGGTGGAACTATTCGTTTAGCCGCCTGGGCGGGCTGACGATGACGGATACCGACCGCTGGGAATCGGCCGAGGTGGTGCGATCTAAGCCGGGTGAGCCGCGGCTGACGTCGTTTATTGATCGCCGCGACCGCGCGTTGTTCTCCGAGGCCTATAATGATCCGGATTCTGGCATCTTCACCGGCCGCGCCAAGGTGGCGAACCCAGAGTTCACCGGCCCTGTAACCTACATCGGCCAGGACGAGGTTGCCGCCGATGTTCGCCTGCTTGCCGACGCCCTCCCAACCGGCACCCCCGGCTTCATCGCCGCCCTTTCGCCCGGCTCGGCAGCGCGCCTGACCAACCGCTACTACGACGATGAGCATGAGCTGCTTGCCGACGTCGGCCGTGCCATGCGCACCGAATACCAGGCCATCACCGATGCTGGGCTTATTGTGCAATTCGACGCACCCGACCTGGCCGAGGCTTGGGACCAAATCAACCCGGAGCCGTCGGTCGAGGACTTCCGCGGTTTTATCCGCGAGCGCATCGGCGTCCTCAATGATTCCATCGCTGGCCTGCCCAAGGAACAAACGCGCCTGCATATCTGCTGGGGCTCGTGGCACGGTCCGCACGTTACCGACGTGCCCTTTGCGGATATCGTCGAGGAAATCCTGCGTGCCGAGGTCGGCGGATTCTCCTTCGAGGCCGCTTCGCCGCGCCACGCGCATGAGTGGCGCGTGTGGCAGGACCACGCGCTGCCGGAGGGCACCGTGATTTACCCGGGCGTGGTCTCGCACTCCACCAACGCGGTAGAGCATCCGCGCCTCGTGGCCGATCGCATCATCCAATTCGCTGAAGTAGTCGGCCCAGAAAACGTCATCGCGTCGACCGATTGCGGCCTGGGCGGCCGCCTGCACCCCCAGATTGCTTGGGCGAAGCTGCAGTCCTTGGTCGAAGGCGCGGAGATTGCTACCCGAGAACTCTTCTAAAACGCATAAAGCCGCTCCGGAGCTCCGGAGCGGCTAGATTATTCAGTGCTTAGAAGCGCACGCCCAGCTGCTTGAGGGCATTCTTCATCGGCTCCAGCACAGCCGGGTTCACCTTGGCAACCATGGTGAAGGCCTGCAGCAGCGCAGCAACGAGGCTGGCAGCCACGGTAACCCAGCTCATGACCTCGAGGAACTTCTCTGGGGAGGAAGAACCCCAGATAGGTAGGCGCTTGAGTGCCTCGATCTGGTGCTCCTCTGCTTCCTGGGCTACGCAGTCCGGCTCCTTTGGCATTCCGGAGGAGCCGTAGCCGTTGGCCAGGCCCTGCATGAGCTCCTGCGGGGTGCGGGCGGAAGAACCGAGCTCGCCGCTCTCGATCTTCTTGAGGTGTTCTTCCTTCGCCTTATCGACCTCGGCCTGGCATTCAGCCGAAATCTCCTTCGCCTTATCTTCTGCGGCAGAAGCGGTAGCTGGTGCAACGAGGCCCGCTGCCACGGCGGTGGCGGCGATGAGCGAGGTACTGAGACGGTTGCGCATGGTTCTCCTTTAGAGTGAGAGGTATTAGCCTCAAATAATTTAGCAGGTAAATCCCGGAAGGTCTATGGCAAAAGCTTGCGCACCTGCGCCGGCAACAGCGCATAGAACTCGTCGACGGTCTTCGGCAGGAAGCCCAGCGCCCCGCCAATCAGTGCGCCAAGACCTACCAAACCGGCCACGATGCCCACGCCGGCAGCGACGCTGCTGCCGCTGCTGCCGTTGCTGGTTCCAGTGGAACCCGCCGACGTGGAGGGGGAATCGGTGTCATCGGAGGCGTCGGCAAGCAGGTCCTTGACGGAAAACACGGTGGTGGTGCCGGATACCTCGTTGCCGGCGATGAGGAGCGCGTCATCGCTAGGGGAATCTGCAGCGGGAACGAAGGCCAGGCCCTCTGGTCCGAGATCGCCGGCCTGGGTGGTGGCAGCAACATCGTCCTCGTCGTAGCCAACGGAGAAATCGCGATTATTGACGTAGGTGACAAACTGTGCCTCGGCGGGGGTGGTTATGTCGTAGACAAAGATGCCGCCCACGCGCTCCGCGCCGATGAAGGCGTAGGTGCGCTCGCCAACCTTGCCGATGGTCAAGGCTTCTGGCTCTGGTCCCTTGTTATCGGAGCGGTCATCGAAATCCGGATCCTCGTTATCAGCGTTGAAGTTCAGGCCGGGCATATCCTTGGTGATGTTCTCGAAGTCCGCACCGGAATCGAAGACGACGTTGCCCTCGGCGTCGTAGATGCTAAAGGAGCGCGAACCATAGGAATACAGGCCGTCGAAACACTCCTTTTCTTCGTTCCAGCCAGAAGCGTTGGTGAGCTTGAGGTTGCCGGCAAACTTCTTATCCTCAATGCCCTCGGGGAGCTCGAGGCCGTCGCAGACCTTGCCGTCCTTTACTAGGTCCTTGAGCTCTACTTCGTCGGTATAGCCTCCCCACTCGCGGGCATCGCCCTCGTTGGCGGTGGCGAAATAGGTCTGACCTTCTGCCTCGAAAGCGCCGATGGAGTCCGGCATGGACAGGCCCTTGACCGGGATGGTGCGCAGCTTCGCCACGTCATCCTTATTGGACGGATCCACCGGCACTTGGGAGTGGTCCGCGATATGAGCGGGGATTACCTTTTCCACGGTGGCGGACTCGATATCGATGATCGCGATGGCGTTGTTTTCCTGCAGCGTGGCATAGGCTTTGCCGCCCGCGGAAGAAATATATTCCGGCTCGAAGTCCCGCGAAGGCTGGTTATGGTGCTCGGAGGGGCCAAAGACACGGATAGAAGGGTCGAGGTCGGCGGTGTCAAAGGCGGTGAAGTCGGCAGTGCGGACGTCGCCAAGCGCGGGCGCCGCGACGTGCTCGGGCAGGCTGATGACGGAAATGGAGCCCTCTGGGTCCTTGAGGTAGGCGGTGCCCTCGGCGTTGAGGGCGTCGGAAGGCTCGCCCTCGTTGGCTACCAGCGCGTGGCGGCCGTCGGCAGTGAGGTGCACGTTATCGGGCAGGGCGCCAACGCCTACGCGTCCAAGCTCCTCGCCGGTTTCGGCATTGAAGAACAGCGCCTCGCCGTTGTCGGTTTTGTCCGCCTGCTGTACCGCGGCGACGGCCAGGCCATCGGGGCGCACGGCCACGGAGTTGATCTCCTTGTCCCCGCCGGCGGAGATGGCGCCGATCTTGCGCGGCTGGGTGGGATCGGAGGCGTCGAGGATATCGACCTCGCCGGAGCGCGCATTGACGGTGAGGATGCGCTGGGACGCAGCGTGGTAGGCGACGATTTCGGCGGCGGATTTGCCCAGGACGCCGGATTCATGGGAACCGATGGGGGTCAGCTGTAGTGCGGCGTTGGGGGCGGAGTGTTCCAGCACGTTATCCACGATGTGGGCGTGGGCGGCCGGGGCGCAGGCGAGGACGAGGGAGGAGGTAACGCAGAGAGAGATGCGCTTGAGCATAAATTTTCCTTTCTTGTGGTTATGTCCACTATTGCTGATGGAGGTAACGGTGCAACTAAAGGACAGTGAAATTCCAGTGAATGGGTAGACTGTCAAGACATGACTGATTCGACCATCCATGCATCCGATATCCAGCAGGCGCAGGCGCGGATTAGCTCGGAAATCGCCCCGACTCCGCTGCAGTACTGCGCCCGGCTGTCGGCCGAGACGGGCTGCGAGGTCTATCTCAAGCGCGAGGATCTGCAGGACGTGCGTTCCTATAAGATTCGCGGCGCATTAAACGGTATGTCGAATGTTCCCCAGGAAGAGCGCGGCCGGGGAATTGTTACGGCGTCGGCCGGCAATCATGCGCAGGGCGTGGCCTATGCCTGCCGCACGATGGGCATTGCCGGCAAGATTTTCGTGCCGGAGCCCACGCCGATGCAAAAGCGCGACCGCATCCTGGTCCATGGCGGCGACCAGGTGGAATTGGTGGTGGTGGGCGCTAATTTCGATGAGGCAGCTGCCGCCGCGCATGCCGACGCCGCCGAGCGCGACGCCACCTTCATCGAGCCCTTCGACGCCCGCGACACCATCACCGGACAAGGCACCGTCGCGGCGGAGGTTGTGGCACAGCTTTCAGCCAAGGGCAAGTCGCTCGATACCATCGTCGTTCCTGTGGGAGGCGGCGGCCTGATTTCTGGCATTACCTCCTACGTGGCGGATATGGCGCCGCAGACCCGGGTGGTGGGTATGGAGCCGGAGGGGGCGGCGTCGCTAAGAGCGGCGTTTGACCACGGCGGCCCGGTGACGCTGGAGGAGGTCGACCCCTTCGTGGATGGCGCGGCCGTCAAGCGCCTAGGTGCGCTGCCCTATGAGATTTTGCAGGCCAATCGCGAGCGCCTGAGCTTCGACACCGTATCCGAGGGCGCGGTGTGCACGGACTTGCTCAACCTGTATCAAAATGAGGGCATCATTGCGGAGCCAGCCGGCGCACTGTCGGTGGCGGGCTTGCACCAATTGGACCTGGAACCAGGCTCAACGGTGGTGTGCGTAATTTCCGGCGGCAATAACGATGTGCTGCGCTACGCCGAAATCATGGAACGCTCCCTGGTCCACCGCGGCCTGAAGCATTATTTCTTGGTGAATTTCCCGCAGGAGCCGGGCCAGTTGCGCCATTTCTTGCACGAGATTCTGGGCCCGACCGATGACATCACGCTCTTTGAGTACCTCAAGCGCAATAACCGCGAGACGGGCGCTGCGCTGGTGGGCCTGCAGCTTAGCCGTGCCGAGGATCTCGAGGGCCTGCTAGAGCGCATGGGAGAATCCAAGATTTCGGTGCAGTACCTCAAGCCCGGCACCCCCGAGTACGAATTCCTCGTGGCCTAATGCAAGATTCTTATCGTCGCCCAGTAGGCCAGGTCGAACACGAAATTGAAATTAAGCGCTCCCGGTTCATTACCTTGATTGGTCGCGTTACCAATGAGGAAGAGGCCCGCGCGTTTATCGACGCCGCCCGCAGCCGCTTTCCCGACGCCCGCCACCATTGCTCCGCCTATGTCTATCACGTTGATGGCGCGAACCCAGTGGAGCGATCCTCTGATGATGGCGAGCCCTCCGGTACGGCCGGAAAGCCGATGCTAGACGTGGTGAAGGGCTCCGGCATGCTCGATGTGTGTGCGGTAGTCGTGCGCTACTTCGGCGGCATCAAGCTGGGCGCCGGCGGGCTGGTGCATGCCTATGGTGGTGCGGTGAGCGAGGCCATGGAGAAGGTGCGGTCGGTAACCAGGGCGCGCCGGGAGCTTTATGCCGTGGAGTGCCCACATGCGACGGCCGGGCGGGTAGAGGCGGACCTGCGCGGGCGAGGTTATGAGATAACCGATACTGCGTATGCGGCCGCGGTGACCTTTACGCTGGCCGTGCGCCCAGGCGGGCTGGACGAGCTGGAAGCTACGCTGGCAGCGATCTCGCAGGGCCAGCTCGAAGCGGCAGAGGCGGGCAGCGCGTGGGTTGAGGTAGGATCCTGACCATGACTATGCAGCAGCGACCGAATAACCCCATTGCGCAGCGCAAGCAGCAGGTGCGCAAGCACTCCCGCAACGCCGTCGTATGCGTGGCCGGCGGCATCGGTGTGGGCGTAGTGCTCGGCGTGCTTTCGGCTAACTTCTGGGCCTGGATGCTACTTGGTGCCATCGTTGCCGTCGCAGGTGGCGGCTATAACTGGCTGAAGATCCAGAAGATCGTCAACGAGAACCACAACCAGTACTAGATGCCGGCACCGCAACCTAGCGGCCGCCCCGTCAGGATCGATGCCTGGGTGTGGGCCGTTCGCATGTTTAAAACCCGGTCTGCGGCCGCGACCGCCGTGCGCGCCGGGCACGTAAAGATCAATGGCGAGGCCGTCAAGCCCTCCCAACAGGTAGTGCCGGGCGACCGCGTGCGCGTATGGCGCAACCACCACGAGCATGACCTCGAGGTTTTAGCGACCGTCGCCAAGCGCGTCGGCGCACCCGTCGCGCGCACCTGCTACACGGACCATGCGCCACCGCCGCCGCCCAAGGAGTTTATGCCGTCGGTTCCCGTGCGCCCACGCGGCGCCGGTCGGCCGACGAAGAAGGAACGCCGCGACATGGAGAAATTCCGCGGCGGTTTCCGGTAAGTTACCGAAACATACTGCGCGGCTAGTGGGCGGCGCGTAGCGCTTTCAGGCGCGCAGTAAGCCGCCGCTTGCGGCCCGGGCGGTCGCCGGATTCGGCGGTGGCCTCGATGTGTTGCTTGCCGAATTTGTTGAGCAGGAGGTCGTCGATAAGCCGCACCTGGCCGGGGCGGAAGCGGTAGCGCATGGCGTCGTGGACGTGGGCAATGGCGGTGTCATCCAGCAGCTGCTCAAGCTGGCCCAAGTGGCGAACGCCGTTTTGCTCCAAGAGCTCCGCCAAGAAGCGGTAGTGCTCCGAGCGTGAGAGCGGGAAGCGGTTACCCAAAATGATGGCGAGCACGCCCGGCAAGGTTTCGGCGGTAAGCTCGACGTCCTTGTCGGTTTCTGTATCGGGGGCCTTGAGCGCGGCGATTTCATCGAATTGCTGGTCCGCAAGCTCGATAAGCCCCGCGGCCAGGGTAAACAGGCGGTCAACTTCCGGCGAGGGCGGGTTCGGTCCCTGCTTATAGCGGATATCGTGCTCAAACTCCGCCCACGCGTGCTGCAGGACGGTGCGAATTTGCACCTCAAAGGTCCAGCCCACGTAGGCGGCGAGCTCTTCCATTGCAGCCGCGCTATCTTCGGTCACGGTAAGCACCAGGTGGTGGGAGCCGTAGCCAAAGCCACCAGAGATGCGAGTTTCGGCCGCTTTGTCAACGGAGCGTTCAACCTTAAAGGATTCACCGAAAACGTCTAGCGCTTCTGGAATAGCGGTGGAGTGATACAGGGTGACGCGCACTCCCATGACGTCGTGGATCTCTTGCCAGGGCTGGGGATAGACAAAATCGCCGTTCTCGCGGCGCTTTTTGGCCTTCGCCTTCAGTGAGGGCCAGGTTTTGACGCGGGTAGAGACGCGGTCGAAGATGATGCCGGCGTCATTGAGGAGGTCCTCGATGGCGGTGCGGAAGTCCACCGCGGCGGTGGGGTGGCTGCGCGCCCAGTCGTGGTACTGATTGCTCAGCCGCGACATCCTACTTTCCGGCATGGTGCTCCTTTCATAACTCCCGCGGGAATCCGTTAGACCATACTAGCGGGCGTGGGTGGAGCACGGTGCGATGGCGGGGCACGCGCGCGACGGCATCGGCGGCCAGCTGGCGGGCATAGGTGTCCGGCAGGTGGGCAAAGGCAAAGAGCGTGGCGGAGTCCGGCACCAGGTAGGTCAGGGAGTGCGATCGCAGGAGGCGGCGCATGTGCTTGTCCAGCACGGTAAAGGTCTCTGGGTGGGCAATCCAGGAGGAAATCGGTGCGCCGTGGGAGCGGACCTGCAAGCCACCGAAACGGGCGGCGGAAGGAAGCTCGCAGGCGGCGGGGCGGGTCCAAAAGCGCAGCCCTTGCGAATCGAGTGCGGCGCGCTGCAGGTTATGGGAGGCGTGGTTCCATGCTCGGCGCGCGGAGATATCCATGTCCGCGAGGCCACGGTGGCTGAGCCGGCGAAAGGTCTGCTTGCCAGGAAAGACCAGAGCCATGGACAGGCTGGGGGAGAGCTGGATGGTGGCGAGGGAGTCGCAGAAGCCGTCGTCAGAAAGCCGCTGTTCTTTCAGCCACGAGCGGGCAAAGAGCGCAGGCAGAAGGTTTGCGGTGGTGGGACGAGGCGGGCGCAGGGCGACGGTCACGGCGGTTTCTCCAGTGTGGCGGTAGGGTGCGGTCGCCTTTATTGGACTGGAGAAACCGCCGTTTGGTTCCCGGGGTGGGCCTAGAAGGGCGGCTCGGCGTCGAGTTGCAGCTCAGCAAAGAGCTTATCGGCCGGCCAGATGTCGATTTCTTGGCCCTTGGCCTGCAGCTCCTCCGCGCGCTTTTCCTTGGAGGTTTTCTTGGCCCATTCGCCCACGATGAGCAGGGTGGACTTTTTGGTGACGTTCTTTGCCACTTGGCCGCCACGCTCGGCGATGCCCTGCCACAGCACGCCCTTATCAAAGGGCTCGAAATCGCCGGTGAGGGTGACGTGTTGGCCGTAGAGTGCGCCTTCCGGGTCGGCGTCGGGGTTGGGCTCTGGGATTGTGTCCGGGGTGGCGACGGACTGCCACGGGGCGGGCCCGCGGGACTTCTTCTGTGCGGAGCCGGCCGCACGGGTCTGGTCGCGGAAGTCGGTCCCAGCGCCGAGATCCGCGCCGGAGGTGGGGGCGGTGTGGGCACGTAAGACAGGCAGGATGGCCTCGGAATCGAGGCGGCCCAAGGTGAATTCGCGTGCGGTGAATAGGTCGCGGATGCTGCCGGTGTGCCCGAAGCGCTCGGCCAAGCGGGCGATGATTTCGCCGGCCGCGCGGGCATCCTCGGTGGCGTCGTGGTGGCTGAAGTCCGGCGCAGACAGGTGGGCGGCGACGGTGGGCAGTTTATGGTTGCGTACCGAAATGACCTTGGCCTTGGAGGCATCGCGGGACAGCGCGAGGGAGCAGGCCAGCGGCACGGTGGGCACCTCGGCGCCAGCAGTAAGCAGGCCGGAGCGCAGTGCGGTGGAATCAAACTGGGCGTTGTGCGCGACAAGCACGTCGCCGCCGAGGAAATCGAAGAGCTCCTTGGCGACGTCGGCAAAAGCCGGCGCCCCTTCCACATCGTCCGCGGTAATGCCGTGGATGGAGACGTTGATATCCGCGAAGTGCTCGAGGCCTGGTGGAGGGGTGCACAGCCAGGACCGGGAGGCGGTCTCCTGGCCATCGCGGAAGCGCACCGCGCCTATTTGGCAGATAGAACCCCAGTTGTCGTTGGCCGTTTCCACGTCCACGGCAGTGAAATCAAGGCCGGGGATGGTGGCGGCGGAAGAGGGTGCTTCGCCGCGCTGTGCGGCGGAAATGGCGCGGGCGACGGCCTGCGGGTCTTGGTGCGGGGCGAAGGCGATAGTGCCGGCGGCGCCCAAGTCTAGGGCGCCGAAGCCGGTGGGGGTCGGTTCACTCACGTGCACGGTGTCGATGGACTCAAGCGGGATATCTTCAGTGGCGGGGGCACCGAGGCTGGTAGCCAGCAGGGTGCGGTGGAGCACGAGTTTATCCGCTGTGACATCGATGAGTACGCCGTGCGCGGGAAATGACACGAGGGGCCTTTCTCTAGGAATCGAAAACGGGCGGTTCAACCTGACGCAAGATCAGCGTTGAACGCGGCTGCACCGTGATCGTACCCTCTGCCTCAATAAGGGTTTCCTCCGCGGGGTAACCGCCGGAATCGGCGGTATCGACCATCAGCCGCCACGTAGCGCCGAGATCCTTGGTGGGCAGGGTGAACTCGATTTCGCCGTCGTGGGAGTTAAAAATCATGATGAAGGAATCATCGGTGATGCGCTCGCCGCGGGAGGTGGTTTCCGTGATGGCATTGCCATTGAGGTAGACCATAAGGGCGCGGCCGAAGTCGTGGTCCCAGTCGTCCTGGGTCATCAGGCGGCCCGAAGGAACCAGCCAGGCGATATCGCGTTCCTTCACATCCGCGCCGAGCGGGCCGCCGGCGAGGAAACGCTTGCGGCGGAAGACGGGGTGATGGTTGCGAATAGACAGCACGCGCTTGGTAAAGCCCAGCATCGCGGCGGATTTTTCTTCCTCCAGCATGGACCAGTCCATCCATGACAGCTCGTTGTCCTGGCAGTAGACGTTATTATTTCCGTCCTGCGTGCGGCCGAATTCATCGCCGTGCGAGAGCATAGGAGTGCCCTGGGAAAGCAGGAGAGTGGTCAGGAAGTTGCGGGTCTGGCGGCGGCGCAGCTTGCGGATATCGTCGTTATCGGTGGGGCCTTCCTCGCCACAGTTCCAGGAGCGGTTGAAGGATTCGCCGTCGCGGTTGTCCTCGCCATTGGCCTCGTTGTGCTTGTCGTTATAGGAAACAAGGTCGCGCAGGGTAAAGCCATCGTGGGCGGTGATGAAGTTGATGGAGGCGGTGGGGCGGCGGTCATTATCGGCATAGAGATCCGAAGAGCCGGTCAGGCGGGAGGCGAATTCACCCAGGGTGGCGGGCTCGCCGCGCCAGAAGTCGCGCACGGTATCGCGGTACTTGCCATTCCATTCGCTCCAAATGGGCGGGAAGTTGCCCACTTGGTAGCCATCGTGGCCGATGTCCCAGGGTTCGGCGATGAGCTTGACCTGGCTGACAATGGGGTCTTGCTGTACTAGGTCGAAGAAGGTGGCGAGCTTGTCGACGTCGTCAAGCTCCCGCGCCAAGGTCGCCGCCAGGTCGAAGCGGAAGCCATCGACGCGCATCTCCGTAACCCAGTAGCGCAGTGAGTCCATAATCAGCTGCAGCGAGTGCGGGTGGCGGACATTGAGGGAATTGCCGGTTCCGGTGTAATCCATGTAATGGGCCTCATCGCCCTCGACGAGGCGATAGTAGGCGCCATTGTCGATGCCGCGAAAGGCAATGGTCGGGCCCATGTGGTTGCCCTCGGCGGTGTGGTTATAAACCACATCGAGGATGACCTCGATGCCGGCCTCGTGGAAGGCGCGGACCATGGTCTTGAACTCGGAGACCACCTCGCCTGGCTTCTTAGCAAAGGCATAGTCATGGTGTGGGGCGAAAAAGCCGAAGGTGTTATAGCCCCAGTAGTTACGCAGGCCTAGGTTGCGCAGGCGATCGTCCTGCAGGAATTGGTGGACGGGCATGAGCTCAACGGTGGTAACGCCAAGCTCTTTGAAGTAGTTAATGACGGCCGGGTGTGCCATGCCCGCGTAGGTACCGCGGAGCTCTTCCGGCACGTCGGGGTGGGTCATGGTCATGCCCTTAACGTGGGTTTCGTAGATGACCTTTTCGTTATCGGGAATATGGGGGCGGTGGTCGCTGCGCCAGTCAAAGAAGGGGTTAATCACCACAGACAACATGGTGTGGCCCAGCGAGTCTTCTTCGTTGCGGCCGGTGCCGGGTTCCTCGGCGTGGATGTCATAGGAGTAGAGGGAGGCATCGCCGTCGAATTCGCCGTCAAAGGCGCGGGCATAAGGATCGACAAGGAGCTTGGAAGGGTCGCAGCGCAGGCCGTTTTCTGGTTCATAGGGGCCATAGACGCGGTAGCCGTAGCGCTGGCCAGGGGTGACATTGGGGAGGTAAATATGCCACACATGGGCGGTGACCTCCGACATTTCGATGCGGTCTTCGTTGCCTTCCTTATCAATGAGGCAGAGCTCGACCTTTTCCGCTACTTCCGAAAAAAGGGCGAAGTTGGTGCCGGATCCATCAAAGGTGGATCCCAGTGGGGTGGGTTTGCCGGGCCAGATTTGGCGGCCGTAGCGCTCGGTGGGCGTGGGGATTGCGTCCATGGCGGGAGTGTTCATGCCCACGAGCATAACCACTTTCTAGGCGCCGGCGCCGTGCGTAAGTCCAGCGTTAATAATGCGTACGCCGCGTATAAGGTCTGCGCGATAATCTGTGACCGGAGACTCACCGGTGGTTTCTGCAAGCTGGCGTTGGGACTGTTCCATTAAGGTGGCGCCGAGCACGAGGTGAATGGCGGAGAGCGCGGCGGCGCGGTGGGCGCTGTCGGCAGCAAGGGTGCTGCGCGTGGCGGCAGCGGTGAAGGCCGTCAAGAGGCGGTCCCAGGCAGGGGCCTGCGGGAGGGAGAGGCCGGCAATGACTACCTCGGCGCCGTCGCGGCGGGCGAGCAGCAAATCACGGAGGTTGAGGCTGATGTCTTCGAGAGACTCCCCAGAAACGGGGGAGATAATCTCCTCTGCTAGGGCTGCAATGAGCGCTTGCTTATTGGCAATGTGCCAGTAGAGTGCGCCGGGGGCAACGCCGAGGGAGGAAGCAACGCGGCGCATGGTGACGTCCCCAAGCCCATAGGCATCAAGCAGGGAAAGAGCGGCGTCGATAATACTCTCGCGATTTATGTGCACCTTGGCAATTGTACGGACTTGGCCGGGCGGGACGGTAGTTCACAGGTTCTTTTAACGGAGTCTCAATGTCATTTCCATCGTCGGGTTGTTAGTATTGCGAAGACAAATAAGAGGCCGCCCTTGGGGTGGCTTCACATTCGCAAGATTGATACAGGAGCTTTCCCTTGTCCTTTTTGACCCCTGCAAAGAAGTCCCTCATCGCAGTTGCGCTGGTCACCCCGCTGGCTTTGGCTGCGTGTGGTTCGGATGACAATGACGACTCCAAGAAGGCTTCCGCCACCACGGCATCCAAGTCTTCTGAGGATAAGTCTGCAGATAAGTCCGAGGACAAAGACGCCGATAAGTCCAAGGACAAGGACAAGGATAAAGAAAAGGATCAGAATAAGGACGGCGAAAAGAAGGCCGCTGCTGCGGGTGCAGAAGGCCAGAAGGGCGAGGACGGCGCTGGCGAGGGGCCAGATCAGCTGGCTAACCCGCTGAACAATGGTGAGGATCCTTTCGCTGGCGCGAAGGACATCAAGCCGATTGAAGGCGGCCAGAACGCTAATGATGGCGATAAGCAGGCCATCGAGCAGCTGGTTCGCGGCCAGCACGAGATCGATAATGTGAAGGAATACTTCAACTACATGCCGAAGCACGCCTGCCAGGCAGTCCGCGATGAGCAGTCCCAGGAGTTCAGCCAGTACCAGCAGTACGTCGATAGCTTGCCGAACCAGTCCTTCGCCGAGTACGCCAACACCATGCGCCAGCAGGGCGGTGGCAATGCCGAGGTAGAGAAGTTCGCTAGCCAGTTGGAGTCCATCCCGCAGTCGACCAAGCTGCAGTCCGTCAATGACGTTGTGGTCAACGGCGACGATGCTTCTGCAACCGTGAGCGTGTCCAACTCTGAGGGCACCGAGACCTCCACGGTCCGCTTCCGCCGCGAGAATGGTAACTGGACCTTCTGTAACTAAGTTGTCTCTGTTAAAGCGCCGGTTACCCCGCACCCTAGGTTTTGGTGCGGGGTTACTCACGTGTGCGCTTCTGGTTTATGGCGTGGCCGGTGCGCTGTGGGGGCTTTTCCGCCCGACGCTTACCGGCCATGAGGTAGACGATGGTGGCTATGCCATCGATGCGATGGGAAGCGTTCAGTTCATCGCCTTTATTACCTTTGCCCTCATTACCGGCCTGCTTGGTTTGTTCTTGGGGTTGGGCGCGTACCTGCGCCGGCAAGGGCGGGGCTTGTCGATGCTCCTGTGGGTCGGCGTGTGTGCCCTGGCTGGGGCAGCGTCCTTTTATGTCTTTGGCGGGGTTACCGCCACGCATCCGCCAGAAAACCCAGGGGAAGTCGTAGAGTTCGCCCCGAATTTTTCCCCAGCCATCTCGTGGGCGGTGGCGCCCTTTATGGCGATGTTTGCTTATTGGTCCACGGCCTTTGTCAGCGCCGATGAAGATTGGTGATGTGCGCGCCTAGGGCCATTCGACGGGGGAGGCGCCGGTTACTTCGTGTGCGATGTCATCGATGCCGTGCAGGATGTGCTTGAGTCCGCGGCCGATGGCGCTAAAAAGTTGCGGGCGGGTAAGGCCCGCGGCGGTAATGGTGGCGGCATCCATCCGCACTTGCAGGCCCTCGGCGGTGTGGTGGCAAAATGCTACGGCGCCGTGGTGGGCGCGATTCCAGTCATTGCAAATGAGGAAGAGTCGGGTAAATTCCGCCTCGTCCAGGCTGGGGTCCCAATGCCCTTTGATAATGAGGCTGGGGCCATTGTCCAGTGCGAAGGCGAAAAGAACGTCATTGACCCACGCGTAGATCGCCGTGGCGCCGTCGCTTTGGAAGCGCTGGATGCCAATAAGCGGCAGGATCTCGGACAGGCTATCGAGGGTGAAGGGTTCCAAGGGGGCGTCGGCAAGCGGGGCAAGCTCCGGTGAGGCTTCGCGCACGAGGCCGGGATGGGATTGGGCGAGCAGATCCATGAGGACCTCCGCGTTGCGCAGCGCCGGTAGGAGGAATGCCGCGAGCTGTTCGCGGCTGGGGGAGGTATCGGCCGGCAGATAGCTATGGCCGGAAACGCTCACGCAGTCGGGCTGGTCATAATCAACCACGACGGACGGGGAGAGACAATCGTGATTCCACTCGTTGGCCAGGTGTGCAAGCTCAGAAATCTCGCTGAGATCGACTCCGCCGCGGGGGCTGGTGTGCAGGTGGAGCACCGGTTCTTCCAGCTGGTCTACAAAAATGAAGGTGGAGCCGCCTGCTGCATGCGGAACGAGAAGCTCGCCAGTTGGCAGGGCCCAGCAGGGCACGTCATTATCGCGGGCAATGGTGTGGGCATGCGCGAGCAGAAGAGAGGGCTCAATCTCGCTCATCGCTGCCACCACCTTAAAGCTGTGTTGACACCGAGTCTATAGCCCAAACCGGCCCCCTCGCTGGCGTTTGACCATTAGGATATTGGTTTAATAACAGAAATCCGATAGGGAGAAGAGGAACCGGGAATGCTTCGCACCATCGATCTGCGCGGCCAAGAGCTGCGCCCCGCACAGCTGCGGCGAGTTTTGCCGCGCGGTGGCACCGACGTCGCCGCCGTGGTGGACAAGGTGGCGCCGCTGGTTCATCGAGTACGTCAAGAAGGCGCTGCGGCCGCCTTGGACTATGGCGAGCAATTCGATGGCGTGCGCCCAACCCACCTGCGGGTGCCCCAAGCGGAGCTGGAGAAGGCCGCCTCCGGACTAGACCCGCAGGTGCGCCAAGCGATTGCGGCCTCCATTGAGCGGGTCCGCAAGGTTCACGCCGAGCAGAAACCGGCCGCGCGCGCCACCGAGCTGGCACCAGGTGCCACGGTGACCGAGGTCTTTCGCCCCGTCGAGCGCGTTGGACTATACGTGCCGGGAGGCAAGGCGGTCTATCCGTCCTCGGTGATTATGAATGCCGTGCCAGCGCAGGCGGCCGGCGCGGAAAGCCTGGTGGTAGCCTCGCCGCCACAAAAAGAGTGCGGTGGCCTGCCTCACCCCACGGTGTTGGCCGTGTGCCAGATGCTGGGCGTGGATGAGGTCTGGGCGGTAGGAGGCGGCCAGGCCATCGCGCTGATGGCCTACGGCGATGATGACGCCGAACTAGCCCCTGTGGACATGATTACCGGCCCTGGAAATCTCTTCGTCACCGCGGCCAAACGGCTGGTGCGCGGCGTGGTGGGCACGGATGCCGAGGCTGGGCCGACCGAAATCGCCATTATCGCTGATGACACCGCGAATCCGGTGTATGTGGCCTATGACCTTATCTCCCAGGCCGAGCATGATCCGATGGCCGCGAGCGTGCTCATTACGGCATCGCCAAGCCTGGCTCAGCGTGTGAAAGCAGAAGTAGAGGCGCGCTACGGCGCCACCGCTAATGCGGAGCGAGCGGCCGAAGCTCTAGGCGGCGAGCAATCCGGAATTGTGTTGGTCGATTCCCTGGATGCGGCGGTGGCGGTGGCCAATGCCTACGCTGCTGAGCACCTGGAGATCCACACCGCAGAGCCCGGCGCGGTGGCCGAGCGGATTAAGCACGCCGGTGCCATCTTTGTAGGGGACTTTGCTCCAGTGCCGCTTGGAGATTACTCGGCCGGCTCCAATCACGTATTGCCCACCTCCGGTACGGCGCGCTTTTCTGCCGGCCTTTCTACCCATACCTTTATGCGGCCGGTCAACCTCATTGAATATGACCGAGCTGCGCTGGAAGAGATTGCCCCGCACGTAATCGCTTTTGCGGAGGCCGAGGGGCTGCCTGCCCACGGTGAGGCTATCCGTGCCCGATTCGAGGAGAATTAAATGACGCACTTGAATGATCTTCCTCTGCGCGAGGAGCTGCGCGGCAAGTCTGCCTATGGGGCGCCGCAACTCCACGTGACCTACCAGCTCAATACCAACGAAAATCCTTATCCTCCCTCGCAGGCGCTGGTGGATGACTTGGTGGCGGAGACCCGGCGCCTTGCCACCACGCTCAATCGCTATCCGGAGCGCGATGCGGTGGAGCTGCGCCAGGCCTTGGCGGACTACGTTTCTGAACAAACCGGGGTGCGCGTGGGCTATGCGCAGGTGTGGGCGGCGAATGGCTCGAATGAGATTTTGCAGCAGCTGTTGCAGGCATTTGGCGGTCCAGGCCGCAGCGTGCTCGGTTTCACCCCGTCTTATTCCATGCACCCTATCCTCGCGGATGGGACCCATACGCAGTTTGTGGAGTGCCCGCGCGATGAGAATTTCCGCATCGATATGGACCGGGCGCTGGCAGCCGTGGCGCAGCACCAGCCGGATATCATCTTTGTGACTACGCCGAATAACCCCACTGGCGGGGTGACCAGCGTGGACGATATTGCCGCGCTTGCCGACGCCGCCCCAGGCATCCTCATCGTCGATGAAGCTTATGGCGAATTTTCTTCCTCGCCTTCTGCGGTGACGCTGCTGGATAAATACCCCACGAAGCTGGTGGTCTCGCGCACCATGTCTAAGGCCTTCGACTTTGCCGGCGGCCGTCTCGGATACTTTGTGGCGGACCCGGCCTTTGTGGAGGCCGTAATGCTGGTGCGCTTGCCGTATCACCTGTCCATGCTTTCCCAAGCAGCGGCGACGGTGGCGCTGCGCCATAGTGCGGATACGCTCGCCACCGTGGAAAAGATCGCCGCCGAGCGCGAGCGGGTGGCCGCTCGCTTGCGCGAACTAGGCTATACCGTCCTGCCTAGCGAATCCAATTTCCTTTTCTTCGGCCGCTTTGCTGACCAACACCGCGTGTGGCAACAGTTCTTAGATAAGGAAGTGCTTATTCGCGATGTTGGCATCGCAGGCCACCTGCGCATGACGGTGGGGCTGCCAGAAGAAAATTCTGCCTTTTTGGCCGTAGCTGAGGACCTTGCGGATACAGTAGTGGCGGATTCCCCGCTCGCAGGAGAAAGGAGCGACGCATGAGCAACCGCGTAGGACGCGCCCACCGGGCAACGTCGGAATCGCAGATTTCTGTGGACATTGACCTCGATGGCACGGGACGCAGCGATATTTCCACCGGACTGCCTTTTTTCGATCACATGCTCACGGCCTTTGCTACTCATGGCAGCTTGGATCTCACCGTGCAGGCTGAGGGCGATGTGGAGGTAGATGCCCACCACACTGTGGAAGATACCGCCATCGTGCTCGGCACCGCGCTGCGTGAGGCGGTGGGGGATAAGGCCGGCATTCGCCGCTTTGGCTCCCAGCTTTTGCCCATGGACGAGGCCTTGGTGGAAGCGGTGGTGGATTTTTCTGGGCGTGCCTATTTCGTGATGAACGGCGAACCAGAGCACCTGCAGTGGCAGATCATCGGTGGGCATTACGCCACCGTGATCAACCGCCACTTCTTTGAAACGCTCGCCACCCACGCTGCGGTAACGCTCCACCTCAACGTGCGCTATGGGCGCGATCCGCACCACATTACGGAGGCGGAGTATAAAGCCGTAGCGCGTGCGCTGCGCGGTGCGGTGGAATTAGACCCACGCCAAACTGGCATTCCATCGACGAAGGGAGCACTCTAGAACGCATGCACTTTATGATCTTGGTCCTCTTCCTCGTAGCCGGCATGTTGGTAGGAGGCGCATGGTCTGCCTACCAACAGGGGTCGAAGGCGATGACAGTCGTAGCCTCACTTTTGGCCGCAATCACTGTGGTAGCAGCTATCTCGTGGATGGTAGGAGCGTTTGGTAAATGAGTACAACCCAAGAAACCAATATCTGGAAGATCCCAGGCTACACCGCCACCATGGTGGCCATTGCCGCGGCGTTCGGTGCTTGGTCCATCCTCCTTCCCGTAGTGCCGCTAGCTGTCATTGACTCCGGCGGTTCAGCTACCTTGGCGGGATCATCCACGGGCATCTTCATGGCCTTTACCGTGCTGACCCAGATCATTTCCCCGTGGCTCTTGCGCCGGTGGGGCTACCGCCGCGTGATGGCGCTTTCTGCCTTTACCTTGGGCGTACCTGCCTTCGGCCACCTCTTGGGCACCGATGCTTGGGTTGTCCTGCTCTTTTCCGCTCTGCGCGGCGTGGGCTTTGGTGCGTTGACCGTTTCTGAGTCCGCGCTCATTGCGGAACTAGCGCCCGTACGCCTGCTGGGCAAGGCTACCGGCATGATTGGTGTCTTTACTGGCCTGGGCCAGATGGTCTTTTTGCCCTTGGGATTGATCATGGCGGAAAAGCTGGGGTATGCCTCGACGTATATCACCGCCGGCATCATTGGTTTCGTGGGTTTTGGCATGTGTTTGCGCATTCCCAAGATCAAGGTCACGCTCGCCTCCGATACCGAAGAGGAGCCGAACCTTATCCGCGTTCCTACGTGGAAGCTGGTGCTCGTCCCTGCGTTGGCGCTGACGACGTTTTCTATGAGCTATGGCGCCGTATCATCCTTCCTGCCGCCGGCGGTGCAAGAACTTGATGCCGAGCGCGGCGCCAGCTTGGCCGGCATCATGTTATCCATCGTGGGCGGCGCTGCCATGATTTTCCGCTACTTTGCCGGCATGGTGGCAGACCGCGTGGGCACTCCTGGCCGGCTCTACATCCCCAGCCAGATCATGGCCATCGTGGGTGTGCTTGCCATTGCCGTTCCTCTTTATCTCGACGGCTCTGTATGGTGGCTCGTGTTGGGCGCCTTCCTCTTCGGCGGTGCCTTTGGTATTGCGCAAAATGAGGCCTTGCTGTCGATGTTTGATCGCCTGCCGCGTGAACGAGTTTCGGAGGCTTCGGCCATCTGGAATATCTTCTATGACGGCGGCACCGGTTTGGGCTCGACCCTTTTGGGCGCCTTGGTCGCCGGCTATGGCTACGCGGGGGCGTTTGGGGCCGGCGTGGCCATCCTCGTTGTTGGCTTGCTTATGACGGTGGCAGACTTTGTACTCGGGCGCACCCGAGTGAGCGAAACCAACGATATCCGGACGCGTCTGCGCCGCATGCGTAAGGTGTAGCCCATGGCAAAGACGGTCGCATTATTGGATTATGGAGCGGGCAACGTGCGCTCGGCACAGCGCGCACTAGAACGAGTGGGCGCGGACGTCACCGTTACCGCGGACCCCAAGGAAGCGGTGGAAGCGGACGGTCTGCTTGTCCCCGGCGTGGGTGCCTTTGCTGCCTGCATGCGCGGGCTGCGGGCGGTGCAAGGACCACGGGTCATCGGTCAGCGCTTGGCGGGGGAGCGTCCGGTGTTGGGTATTTGCGTAGGCATGCAGGTGCTTTTCGACGCCGGAGTGGAACACAACATCAACTCCACCGGTTGCGGCGAGTGGCCCGGTACCGTCGAAAAGCTGCACTCTACGGTGCTGCCGCATATGGGGTGGAATACCGTAGAGGTACCCGTCGGCAGCGATATGTTTGCTGGAGTGGCCGAAGACGAGCGCTTTTATTTTGTGCATTCCTATGGCGTTCGCCGTTGGGAATTGGAAACGGAAATTACCCGCCCGCCGCTGGTGAGCTGGGCCGAGCACGCAGGAGATAGGTTTGTCGCGGCGGTAGAAAACGGTGCGCTGTGGGCGACCCAATTCCACCCTGAAAAATCCGGGGACGCCGGTGCACAGCTTTTGGAAAACTGGATGCGCACGCTCTAGGTAGGATGAAGGATATGACTTTTACGCTTTTGCCCGCAGTCGATGTATCTCAAGGCCAAGCCGTGCGCTTGGATAAAGGCGAAGCAGGCACCGAAACCTCGTATGGTTCCCCGCGCGATGCCGCGCAAAAGTGGCAGTCCCAAGGCGCGAACTGGCTGCACTTTGTGGATTTGGATGCGGCATTTGGTCGGGGCTCCAACCACGAAGAAATGGCCATGATTACCCGCGAGCTGGGTGTAAATGTGGAGCTTAGCGGAGGCATCCGGGATGATGCCGCGGTAGAGCGCGCGCTGGCTACCGGTGCGCAGCGCATTAGTATCGGCACGGCTGCTCTAGAGCAGCCGGAATGGATCGAGGACATCCTCGCGCGCTACGGGGATAAGGTCGCCGTGGACCTTGCCGTGCGCGAAGATGGCGGCGAATGGCGTACCGCCGGCAATGGCTGGGTCTCCGATGGCGGCGATCTGTGGGAGGTACTCGAGCGCCTCGATGCCGCCGGATGCCAGCGCTTTGTGGTGACAGACGTATCTAAAGACGGCACGCTCACCGGACCTAATATTGAGCTCCTGCGCGAGGTAGCGATGGCGACGGAAGCAAAGATCACCGCCTCTGGTGGCATTTCTAGTGTGGAAGACCTGCGCGAGCTGGCGCTTTATGCAAATGAGGGCATCGATTCCGCCATTATTGGCAAGGCCCTGTACGAGGGGAATTTCACCCTCGACGAAGCTCTCGCTGCGGTGGCCGAGGTAGAGCCGCTGCCGGCGGAAGAAACCATTGACCCTTTCGACCCTGAGGACAACTAAGTCATGATGGAACCCCGCGAGTTGGTGGCCTTCGCGGAGGCGGCCGTAGACCAAGTAGAACCTATTTTTCGCTCCGGCCTCGGAGCTGCGCCCGCCCGTTTTAAGGGGCAGGGAGATTTCGCCACCGAGGTAGATCTCGTCATCGAGCAACAGCTGCGCGATATCTTGACCCAGATGACCGGCATACCGGTCTATGGAGAAGAATCAGGCGGCAGCGTGCTCGATACCGTGTGGGTGGTAGATCCGATCGATGGCACCGCAAACTACTCTGCCGGAAACCCCATGGCCGGCATCCTGGTGGCGCTCATTCATGAGGGCAGGCCCGTTGCCGCGGTATCTGACTTCCCGCTTCTGGGGCGCCGTCTGGTCACCTGCGATGGCTCCCCGCTGCGCTCAGTAGGTGGGCCTGCCACTGGTTTTGGTGGAGGGGACGAAGCAATGGGGTTTGATGAAGCACGCGGTCACGTGGGCTGCTCTTCCCACCTGCCCACCGACATTTTCCACGAGCTGCGCGAGACCGGACTGCGCCCGCGGATGACCGGTTCTGTGGGGCTTGATAATGCCTTCGTCGCGCAGGGTGTGTTCGATGGTGCGATTAACTTCTCTCCGCACCCATGGGATAACGCCGCGGGAGCACTGCAGATTCAGGCCGCTGGAGGCGTTGTTACCGATCCGGAAGGCAATCCGTGGACTGCGCAGTCGCGCGGCATGGTGGCAGGCACCCCGCAGGTCCATGCCACCATCGTGGATATCCTGTCTCGTCATACCGGTACTTTTCACCGCTAAGACTAAATACCCGAAAAGGAGGCGGCCGCCATGGCTGTAGCCGTACGCGTGATCCCCTGCCTAGACGTGGACCAAGGCCGCGTGGTCAAGGGGATCAACTTTGACAACCTGCGTGATGCCGGCGATCCAGTGGAGCTGGCCGCGCGTTATGACGCCCTAGGAGCCGATGAACTTACCTTCTTGGATGTCTCTGCTTCTACACAAGGGCGCTCCACCATGCTCGAGGTCGTGCGCCGCACTGCAGACCAGGTATTTATTCCATTGACGGTGGGCGGCGGAGTTCGCAGCGTTGATGACGTCCGAGAATTATTGCGCGCCGGGGCGGATAAGGTCTCAGTAAACACCGCGGCCATTAAGAATCCGGAACTGCTGCGCGACATGGCTGAGATTTTCGGAGCCCAATGCATCGTGCTGTCTGTTGATGCCCGCCGGTGCCGCGAAGAATATGCGCCATCCGGCTTTGAGGTCACGACGCACGGTGGTACGGAATCGGCTGGGATCGACGCCATCGAATGGGCACGCCGCGGCGAAGAACTGGGCGTAGGGGAGATCCTCCTCAACTCGATGGATGGCGATGGCACAAAGGAAGGATTTGACCTTGAATTGCTGCGCGCCGTGCGCGCAGCGGTGACCATTCCCGTTATCGCCTCTGGCGGCGCGGGAAACGCCGCAGATTTTCCACCGGCCGTCGCTGCCGGCGCCGATGCCGTCTTGGCAGCAAGCATTTTTCACTTCGGTGAGGTAGAAATCAGCGACGTGAAATACGCCCTTGATGCTGCGGGCTACGAGGTGCGCCGATGAGTACCCCGGGCAACTATGAACTTAACGGGGACATCGCCAAGCAGCTCAAGCGCAATGACCAAGGCTTGGTGCCGGCCATTGCCCAAGCTGAGTCTGGTGAGGTGCTGATGATGGCTTGGATGGATGACCACGCTTTGGCCCATACTCTCGCTACCCGCAAGGCAACGTATTTTTCGCGCTCGCGCAATGAATATTGGGTCAAGGGAGAAACTTCTGGAAATACCCAAGAGGTGCTGGGCGTTCGCCTTGACTGCGATGGAGATACTATTCTGCTGACCGTGCGGCAGCGCGGCGGCGCCTGCCATACCGGTGACCGCACGTGCTTTGACGCCACCGATCTCCTAGGAGGGCAACCGTGAAGGCTAGACGCCTTGGACCACTACTTATCGCTGTAGGAGCCATCGTAGTGTGGCTGTCCTCCCGTGCTACGTGGGTGGTAGCCGCCAGCGAGGACGACAAGGCCGGCTCCGCAGCCAATGACATCATCGGCTCGGCCTGGTCGCTGGAGATCATGGCCCTGACCCTAGTTCTCGTAGCCGGTGCCGTCGCGGGGATGGCGCTGCGGCGCGTCGGTAGGCGAGTGGTGGGCGTAGTGTGCGCCCTCGCGGCCGCGGTCGTTGCATGGACCCCGGTGAGCCTGCTGACTGCGGGCGCGGACGCCGAGCGCGCGCAGAAAATCCTGCAGGGGGCCTCGGCCAATGAAAACGCCGTTGACTCTGCCCAGATCTCTGACTGGGCCACAGTCGTGTCCACCGAGGTGCATTCCCTGGGGCCAATTCTGGCCCTAATAGGTGCGGCAACAGCCCTCTTCGGTGCAGTCATGCTTGCACGCAGTCCGGGCGTAGATAAGGCGAAGGCATCTAGCAAATACGAAACCCCAGCGGCACGGCAGGCAAAGTTGGAGGAGGATTTGGAAACCTCTTCCGACTCTGGACGCGTGATGTGGGACGCACTTGATAGTGATATCGATCCCACCGATATGGACAAAAAATAGCCCCGTTTCCTGTGTAATTTCCGGAACGGCATGCTAGCGGGTTAACCTAAGTGTGATTTTAATCGCCCGTGGAGGGAGGTGCTGATGCCTACGCCCATTGCCGTTGACCACCTTGTTGCAGGAGTCTTGGAGGACGTTGCTGCGCGGGAAGCCCGTGTGTCCTTTAAAGAGGTAAAGGCGCGCTCGCGGGACATGGAACCTCCCCGGGATGCCCGCGCCGCGTTGCTACGCACAGGCTGCTCGGTCATCACGGAGCTCAAGCGCGCCGTACCCTACGGCGGTGAAATCGCTCATGTTGGCTCTGCGGAACAGATGGCGGAATGGGCCCGCACCTTTGAACACTGCGGCGTACATCTCATGGCATGCCAGACTGATTTCCGCCGCTTCCACGGTTCTTTAGAAGACATGGCAGCTGCCCGTGCTGCGATTGATATTCCCATGATGTCGCGCGATCTCATCGTGGACCCCTATCAAATTCATGAAGCCAGGTGCTTTGGGGCCGATGCTATTCCGCTGCAGGTAGAGCTCTTAGAGCAAGCTCGCCTGGAGGCGCTTTTAGACCGCGTGGAATCGCTCGGTATGACCGCCATTGTCGAGGTACGCAACTGCGCCGAGGTCGACCGCGCAATCAAAGCAGGAAGTAGCGTCATCGCCATCAATGCGTGGTCGTTGGCTTCGGATGCCATTAACCGCGAGGCGTTTAACGATATCGCCCCAGGCCTGCCAGAATCCATCCTGCGCATCGCAGTAGGCGGGGTAAACAACGCGCGCAACCTGTTTCACTATGCTTCACGCGGCGCCGATGCAGTGTTGGTGGGCGAATCAGTCATGGCTGCCCAGGATCCAACGGCGCTGGCGCGCTCTTTGGTGGCTGCCGGGCAGCATCCAGCGTGCCCCGCGCGCAAGATAGATCAAGGCCCCAACTAGCTGGTGGGGTGGGGGATAAGGCACACTGGCTACGTGCACACAGAAATTCTTGCAAATATTCCGTCTCCGCCGCAGGGCGTGTGGCAGTTGGGACCCATTCCCATTCGTGCCTATGCCCTGTGCATCATCGTAGGAATTATCGTCGCCCTGCGAATGACGTTACGCCGCTACACCGCACGCGGCGGTAACCCAGACACCGTATGGGATGCCGCCATCGTGGTCATCCCAGCCGGCATCATTGGCGGGCGGCTCTACCACGTCATTACCGATAACCAGAAGTACTTCTGCGATAGCTGTAATCCCGCTGACGCGCTGAAGATTACCAATGGCGGCCTGGGCATTTGGGGGGCCGTAGCCTTGGGCGCACTAGCTTTGTGGGTGCTTTTCAAAGTGAAGAAGGTGCCGCTCGGCCCCTTTGCTGACGCGGTGGCACCCGGCCTCGTCCTCGCACAGGCGATTGGACGCCTAGGTAACTGGTTTAACCAAGAGCTCTATGGGCGCCCGACCGACGTTCCGTGGGCCTTAGATATTTACTACCGCGTCAATGAAAATGGTGGCTATGCTCCCGTTTCCGGACACTCCACGGGTGAGGTTATGACCTCGGTACACCCGACTTTCCTGTATGAACTCGTGTGGAATGTCCTGGTTTGCCTTTTCCTCTTGTGGGCTCATAAGGCCTGGAAGCTGGGGCACGGGCGCGTCTTTGCCCTCTATGTCATGGGCTATACATTGGGGCGCTTCTTTATTGAAGGGATGCGTTCCGATGAAGCAACCCATATCTTTGGGGTGCGCGTAAATATCATCGTCTCCCTTGTGATTTTTATCATCGCCGCGATTGTCTTCTTTGTGCTTGATAGGCACCGGCAGGGTCCAGAGTCCCCCGAAGAGGTGGATCCTAAATATTGGGCGGAGCGCCGGGATGCTGATGAGCATAGTGATGAGCACCCGGTATCTGATGGACAGCAACCGGGTTCTTTATCGACGTAAACACCGCCCAAATATGTCCGGTTGGTTTTGCTTGTGTGGGAAACGGTGCATTTTGGGGTGCCCGTTCGGAAAATGAAACCGAGAAATTGTGGCCCCAATCCTTTCGAAGGAGTAGGTTGGGGAGTGTTCAGTTTCCCCGACGGAATAGGCCAATAATGCTGGATAGAAGAACGAAGATTGTTTGTACTCTCGGCCCTGCCGTTGCTAGCGAGGATGGCATCTTGCGCCTCGTACAGGATGGCATGGACGTTGCCCGCCTGAATATGTCTCACGGCGAGCATGCAGACCATGAGGCGAATTACAACTGGGTGCGCCAGGCTACCGATAAGACCGGCCGCGCCGTAGGTATCTTGGCGGACCTCCAGGGCCCCAAGATTCGCCTTGGCCGCTTTATCAACGGCGAGGAGCAATGGGATAACGGCCAGATCGTCCGCATTACCGTGGACGATATCGAAGGCACCCATGACCGCGTCTCCACCACCTACAAGGGCCTGGCCAAGGACGCCAAGCCAGGTGACCGCCTGCTGATCGACGACGGCAAGGTTGCCGTTGTCTGCAAGGAAGTCGACGGCAACGACGTCGTCTGTGAGGTCACCGAAGGTGGCCCGGTTTCCAATAACAAGGGCGTTTCCCTCCCTGGTATGGATATCTCCGTGCCGGCTTTGTCGGAAAAGGATATCGCTGATCTGCGCTTCGCTTTGAAGCTCGGCGTTGACCTCGTGGCATTGTCCTTCGTCCGCTCTCCAGCAGATGTAGATAAAGTCCACGAGATTATGGACGAAGAGGGCCGCCGCGTTCCGGTCATCGCCAAGCTGGAAAAGCCTGAGGCAGTAGACGCGCTCGAGTCTATTGTGCTGGCATTCGATGCCATCATGATTGCCCGTGGGGACCTCGGTGTTGAGGTGCCGCTGGAGCGCGTGCCGCTGTTCCAGAAGCGCGCTATCCAGATTGCTCGCGAGAACGCTAAGCCGGTCATCGTGGCTACCCAGATGCTGGATTCCATGATTTCCAACCTGCGCCCGACCCGTGCAGAGGCTTCCGACGTGGCCAACGCCGTTCTCGATGGCGCCGACGCCGTCATGCTCTCTGGTGAGACTTCAGTGGGCATTGACCCGCAGAATGTGGTGCGCACCATGTCCAAGATCGTGGCTAATGCTGAAGATGGTGGCAAGGTTCCACCGCTGTCCCACGTTCCGCGCACCAAGCGTGGTGTGGTGTCCTATTCCGCCCGCGATATTGCCGAGCGCCTCAATGCAAAGGCCATCGTAGCCTTTACTACCTCCGGTGATACCGCTAAGCGAGTGGCACGCCTGCACTCCCACCTGCCACTGTTGGCATTTACTCCGGACCCAGCGGTTCGTTCCCAGCTGGCTCTCACGTGGGGTGCTGAGACCTTCTTGAGCCCGCACGTTAAGTCCACCGATGACATGATGGAAGCCATCGATGACGCATTGCTGGAGATGGACAGGTACGAGGAAGGCGACATGATTGTCGTCATTGCTGGTACCCCTCCAGGAATTGCTGGTAATACCAACATGATCCAGTGCCACCTGTTGGGTGAGACCAAGAAGTAATTTCTTTTGGCGCAAGCGCCGCGACCCATCCTTTAACACGTTCCACGGGTCGCGGCGCTTTTCTATATGCATTTATACAAATGTAGATTTATATTTACCTTGCGTACACGCAGCGGTAGCTTTCCTGACATGCGGCTGCAGTACTTTTTGGTTGTGCTTGTTTCAGCTTCTCTACAGATTCGAAGGACAACTGCACAATGACCTAAGTCAGGCCGATTTGGTCTCAGTGGCTGCGCTTACCGTCATTCATTTTCATTTAATTGTCAATAAGCGTCGACGGGGGTAGGCTGAGTGCATGGCACACGAGCACCACGACCACGATCACTCCAGCATGCCGCTGCGCGCACTCTTGATTGCGCTAGGAATTACCGGCACCGTCTTCTTCGCGGAGTTGATCGGCGGCTGGTTGGCGGGTTCGATGGCGCTGATGGCGGATGCGATGCACATGCTTTCCGACGCTGCGGGGTTGATCATCGCGGTGTTAGCGGTGTTGGTTGGGCGCCGACAAGCATCGGTTCAGGCCACGTACGGCTACCGACGAGTGGAGGTGCTTGCTGCACTGACGAACGCAGTGATGGTGCTGGCGATCTCGGTGTGGATTGTCGTCGAGGCGGTGCGCCGCCTGCAGAGCCCGGCCGAAGTGCAGGGAAAAACGATGCTGATCATCGCGGTGATCGGCCTGGTGGCGAATGCGCTATCGGCGTGGGTTCTGCACCGGCACCGCAAATCCTCGATCAACGTGGAGGGCGCGTTCTTGCACGTGTTAGTGGATATGCTCGGCTCGGTCGCAGTAATCGTGGCCGGCATCGTGGTACTGACCACGGGGTTTGTGGCGGCGGACGTGATCGCCTCCCTAGCGATCGCGGCGATGGTGCTGCCGCGCGCCTGGCAGCTCATGCGGCTTTCGGCGAGCGTGCTGCTCGAGCAAGTCCCGGCGGACTTCGACGCCAGTGCGATCGAGCCCGCGCTGCGGCAGGTCGAGGGCGTTGCTGACATCCACGACCTGCACCTGTGGAGCCTGGACGGCGTGAACGTGCTCACGACCGTGCATATCGTGCGCGACGGCACCGTCGGCACCGGCCCGCTGTTGGATGCCGCTCAGCAGGCCCTGCGCGAACACGGTATCGAGCACTCCACCATCCAGATTGAGCACCCAGAGCACGAATCCCACGAGACGGTGTGCTGATTCCCTTCTAACCTGACTTAGGCCAATTTTGTGCGGAAGTTCGCGGCCGGTGATTACTTGGATGGTGGCAGTGAGGTCGGGCGGGAATGGTACCGCGGCGTGAATGGTTTCGCCGCCAACGACGAGTTGAAAGCTGCGGTATTTCTTGAGTGTTCTCACGAGGCGTTTGATGAAGTGACCACTGCGGGTCTCCATCAGGTGGGTCACGGCTAGTGCTGCCATCACAATATTGAGATGTGCTGTGATCGAGTTTTGTTTCCTCGCATAGATTGGGCGTGCTTTCAGGTCTGATTTCGACATCTGATACGACATTTTCAATGTGGAATAGCCTGCGGTAATGCCCGATAACCTCCTGGGCGGGAAGAGCGGTCAGGTCGGTTTCATAGCCTTTAATTCCGGCTAGGACTCGGTGTTTGGCAGCAAGAGCGTAGTTGACCTTCTTGTTCGGGGTGGAAAGATCGAAATAGCGGTTGCGCTTAATGGCGATTTCGCCGTCAACAGCGCGTTTGGCTTTTGTGACTTGCGCTTTGATTCCGCGCAGGCCGTGTCTGGCCCGATCATAGGAGTACTGGAAGTGGGTCACCGTATTCGGGGTTGTGTGTTTGCGCGCATCGCTTGCCGAGGCTTGTGTCCAGATCCGGCCGTGGGCGTAGGCTTCACCAGGGATTTCCCGCCGCCAGGTTTCAATCACCTCAGGCACGGTGGGGTTTCACCGACAAAATGTAGTGCAGACCTGCATCTATCAATGCTTGCTTGTTCGGAGGGTGTCAAGTTGTTTGTGTGTGGGGCTAGGTTTATAGGTATTTGTCGAAGCTGTCGGGGTAGGCCACGGCCATTTGGTTAATGGCTTGTTTCCAGCCGGAAACTCGGGTCCCTTCCATGAGTCTGCCGGTTGTCGCTGAGACTCGTTTGCCCTGCTTCGCTCTCTTGGCAGCTCGTCTGTCTTCGATATTGCAGATCATCAACCATAGCGTCTTGAGCGCTGATTCATTGTTAGTGAACTGCACCCTGTTGCGGGTAGCTTTCCGCAGTTCATTGTTGAATGATTCAATCGAATTCTTCGTGTAAATGACCTTGCTGGCTGCTGGTGGGAACTGGAGAAACAGTACGAAACGCGCCCATGCATCTCGCCAGACTTTGACTGAGCGTGGATACTTTTCTGCCAATTCAGAGGCTTCAAATTCGTCTAAGGCAGCCTTAGCTGTGGACTCGTCCGTGGCGGTGTAAATCTTTTTCAACGCGGCCGATACGCCCCGGCGATCCCTGTAGGCTACCCATCGGTTAGCGGCGCGAATCAGGTGCACGATACAGGTTTGCACCATAGAGTTCGGCCAGGTTGCCTCAACTGCTTCTGGTAGGCCTTTCAGCCCGTCACAGCAGACGATAAAGACGTCCTTGACACCACGGTTAGAAAGATTCGCGCATACTTGCGCCCAAAATGAAGCGCCTTCTTCTTTGGCGATCCACAATCCTAAAATGTGCTTGATACCGTCGAGATCCACGCCGATTGCCATGTACGCGGACTTGTTGACTACTCGGCCACCGTCGCGGACTTTAATGCGCAGCGCGTCCAGGAAAATGACCGGGTAGAACTCGTCTAGCTGGCGGTTTTGCCAGACCATGACCTCATCCGAGACGGCATCAGTAACCGCAGAAATCGTCTCATGGGAAATATCAACACGCATCGCCGTTGCCATATGATGCTGGATGTCCCTAATTGTCATCCCACCGGCGCACAAGCTAACGGTCATGTCATCGACATCGGTCAATCTCCTCGAGCCTTTAGGGACCATAGTCAGCAAGAATGTGCCAGCCCTATCCCTCGGCACATCAACGGTAACTGGCCCGTAGTTAGAATCCACAGTCTTTGGATACGACCCGTTGCGGTGATTGTCTGTTCTAGCTGCAGCTTTAGCGCTCCTGTCGCCAGACTCGTAGCCCAGGTGGGCATCCATTTCAGCGTTGAGTCCCCCTGGTAATCGAGGCTTGCAACATGCCGCGAACCAGGTCATTGGCATCCGTTGTAGACGTGCCTAGGTCATCAATCAGTTGCGCGATGTCAGGGTTAGCAAGAAGCTTCTTTTCAATCGCATCAATCTTGGCCTTATCAGCCGGATCTCGTCTCGCCACAGTAGTCATTCTGGTCCATCTCCTCATGCAGGTTAGGTACCCACACACAAACCATCAGACACTCTCTATTCCGAAGCCACTCCGGCGGCGTGGGCCGCGCACAACAAGGACCGCGATAAGCTGCAGGACATTAGCCGTGAGATGCTCGGCAGCGCCCTCGACTTGGTCATGGCCGCTGGCCACCCGTTCTACGATAATGACCACCAGAAGGTCGATACTCCCGACTATAGCTTCATGTACGAGGACGACTACGCCAAGCTTTCCGGAGGCGAGACCGACTGGAATTACTTCGAGTCCAACGATGACTTCAAGAAGATGGCGCAAGGTGACGTCAAGCCGTAGCAGAAGTATTGGGGTATCGCGCAGGTAGGTTCCACGTTGCAGAACTCCCGCTCGGGCGAGGCAAAGGCTCCATACTCGGACGAGCTTAACGACGTCGTCGATCTCCCCACCATGACGACTGGCGCCCTCAATGCGCTGGGACAGGACGAGGATGGCTTTTCCATCATGATTGAGGGCGGTGCCATCGACTGGGCCGGCCACGGAAATAACCCAGTGCGCGATATCGAGGAGACTCAGGACTTTAATAAGTCGGTTGATGCTGCCATCAAGTAGGTAGAGGAGAACTCCTCGTGGGAGGACACTTTGCTCGTCGTGACCGCGGATCACGAAACCGGTTATCTATCCGGTGCGAATGAGGCAGCGACGGACGACAACCCTGATGCGGAAGACCGCTTTAACGCCATGGAAGGCGAAAAGGGCAAGGTCGCTCGGCACGGTTGGTACTCTGGGCAGCACACCAACCAATTGGTGCCATTCTTCTTCAAGGGCGCAGGCTCTGAGGACATCATGGCTAATACCTCCGGTACGGATTCGGTGCGCGGCGATTTCATCGATAACACCTTGGTGGCCAACTTGGTCTTTGATGAGTGGTGGAATGGTGACGCCGGCTCTGCCGACGAGCCAGAGCAGCCGGGAAGTACTACTAATCCGGCGGATGATGCAGGAAAGAAGGGCAGCAGCAAGGGCTTTGCCGCAGGTCTAGCTACAGGCCTAGGAATCTTGGGCGCTGTCGTTGGCGGACTCGGTTTCCTAGCCACGCAGATGGGTGTGCTCAATATTGACCTAAAGCCCATCTATGAGCAGCTAAAGCGCATCGGCCTGCGCTAAACAAACGGAAGTAGGCCTAACGCCACGTTAAAGTCCTGCCCTCAGCTGCAGAAGCGGAGGGCAGGACTTTTCTTAGCTCTGGGAAATCGGAGTTGGTTGGATCTTCCAGACCTCGTTGGCATAGTCCGCGATGGTCCGGTCGGAAGAAAAGCGGCCAGAGTAGCAAATATTGAGCCACGCCTTCTTGGCCCAGGCAAGTTGGTCTGCCTCGTATTCGGCAGCCATGCGGTCACGGGTTTCGCGGTAGTCGGCGAAGTCACCTAGGACGTAGTACTGGTCTTGGGCGTGCTCCCCGAAGCCGTCGAGAAGCGAGGCGCGCAGATCGCCGAAGATACCGGCATTGTCTGCGCCCAGGGTGCCGTCGACAAGCGCATCCAGCACGCGGGCCAAGCCTGGCACGCTTTGGTAAAGCTCGCCCGGGTTGTATTCGGCGCGCAGCTGTGGCAACTCCTCATTGCGGGCGCCGAAGATATAAGCGTTGTCCTCGCCAACCGCCTCGACGATTTCTACGTTTGCTCCATCCATGGTGCCCAAGGTCAGCGCGCCATTCATCATGAACTTCATATTGGACGTGCCGGAGGCTTCTTTGCCAGCCACAGAAATCTGCTCGGAGACATCAGCAGCCGGGATGATGTGCTCGGCGGGGGAGACGTTGTAATTTTCTACGAAGACGACGCGAATGATGTCTTTGGTGGCCGGGTCGTTATTGACCAGGTCTGCGATGGTGTTGATGAGCTTGATAATCGCCTTGGCGCGGTCGTAGCCCGGCGCGGCCTTGGCACCAAAGATGAAAGTGCGCTTCGGCACGGTTTCACCCTCGTCCTTGATACGGAAGTAGAGGTCGAGGACGTAGAGGGCATTCATCAGCTGGCGCTTGTACTCGTGCAGGCGTTTGATCTGCACGTCAAAGATGGAATGAGGGTCGATTTCGGCGCCTTGGTGGTCGTTTACCCACTGCGCAAAGTCGCGCTTATTGGCCTGCTTAATGGCGATCAGTTCTCGTAGCAGGTCAGTATCGTCGGCCTTATCGGCGAGTCTGGCCAGCTGGGTGAGGTCAGTAACCCACGCATCGGAACCAGCCTGCTGGGTGAGCAGTTCTGCCAGGCGGGGGTTGCACATCTTCAGCCAGCGGCGCGGGGTGACGCCATTGGTCTTATTGTTGAATTTTTCTGGCCAGAGCTCGTGCCATTCGGACAGCGTATCGGCCTTGATGATCTCGGTATGCAGGGCGGCGACACCGTTAATGGAGTAGGCGGCGTAGCAGGCGATCCAGGCCATGTGAACCTGTCCGTTGGATACCGGCGCCATGTAGTCAATGCGGCCCTGATCCAGGCCGCGGTGGGCCATATCTTCGCGGAAGCGGCGGTCGATTTCTTCCACCAACTGCCAGATGCGCCAGAACAGTTTTTGGAAGATGGACACTTCCCAGCTCTCCAGGGCCTCTGCGAGCACGGTGTGGTTGGTGTAGGCGAAGGTCTCGGTGACGATCTTCCACGCCGCATCCCAGCTCAGTCCATGGTCATCAAGCAAAATGCGCAGGAGCTCTGGGATGGCGAGCACTGGGTGGGTGTCATTGAGCTGGATGGAGTTGTACTGTGCAAAACCGGTGAGGTCCTCGCCGTGCTGGGCAATGTAGTTATCCACCATGGTCTGCAGGGATGCGGAGACAAAGAAGTATTGCTGGCGCACACGCAGCACCTTGCCTTCGTAGGTGGTGTCGTTGGGGTAGAGCACGCGGCAGATATCCATGACGCGCTCGCGATCGACAATGGCCTCCGTAAAACGCTGGGAGTTGAAGGCGTCGTAATCGAATTCATCGATGGGCTCGGACTTCCACAGGCGTAGCGTGCCTACGTTATCGGTTCCGTAGCCGGTGATAGGCATGTCATAGGGAATGGCGCGCACGTCCATGTCATCAAAGTGGACGCGGCGCTGTTCGGAGGCGCGGCGGATGATGAAGTCATAGCCGTTTTCCATCCATTCATCAGGCTGTTCCTTCTGGAACCCATTCTCAAAGGACTGGCGGAAAAGGCCGTAACGGTAGAGCAGGCCATAACCGGTGACGGGGTAGTCCTGGGTGACAGCGGAATCGAGGAAGCAGGCGGCAAGGCGGCCGAGGCCACCGTTGCCGAGCGCGGCATCGTGCTCAGCTTCGAGGACATCGCTCAGCTCGTGGTCGGCAGCGGTGGCCGCTGCCTTGGCATCGTCGACCAAGCCCAGGTTGGTGAGGTTATTGAGCAGCGCGCGGCCCTGCAGGAACTCCGCAGAGAAGTAATGCTGCTGGCGGGTCGCGGCATAGGCGGAACGGGTGCGCTCCCAGTTATCGGCAATCTGCTCCATGACGGCGCCGGATAGGCCCGACCAGAACTTGCGGTAGGAAGCGCTGTGCGGGCTCACACCGGAGGCCGCACGAACATGGGAGGGAACGGTGGATTCGAAAACAGAGTGCCGTGGCTGGCTCATGTGAAACCTTAAGTTAGTGGAAAGTCACGAAACGCCTGCCAGCTTAATAGGATTGGCGCAGCCTTGCAGGGAGGGAATAGGTAAAGGCGCTCCGGGTACCTAGGGCTTTGCCAAGTAAGTCAATGCCGCACCATATGCCGCCCGGGTGGAGGCATAGACGGTCGGGGCATAGTCCGGCAGGAAGGTCGCCTGGTGGTTGACCGGTGGGTCTTGCAACTCGTCTTCCGGGGTGCAGCCGATGTGCCAAAAGACATAAGGCACGCCCCATGCTTGTGGCAGGTAGCAAAAGTCCTCAGAGGCGGGAGAAGGGGCGGCGATGACCGAATCGGAGCCGAAGGCGGCATCGAAAACCTCGGCCACTGGGGCGTGGGCCGTGGCGTCGTTATCGGTGACCTCGCCGTGAGCGTAGTACTCAAAGGTCGGGTCTTGCTCGCTTCCGGACGCCACACATTCGGCCTTGACCATGCGCTCGAGGGAGGCATAGACCTTTCCCGCGAGTGTGGGATCGTAATAGCGGGTATTGAGCACTAGCTCGGCGGATTCGGGAATGATGTTGTTTTTATCGCCGGAGTGTAGCTCGCCTACAGAGATGACAAAGAACTCGTGTGGGGCAACTTCGCGGCCCACGATAGCTTGGAGGCGGGTGACGATCATGGCCGCGATATAGGTGGGGTCGATGGAGTTATGGGGCATGGAGGCGTGGGCCGATTTTCCAAAGACGCGAATGCGCAGGGAATCGCAGCCGGCCATGATGGGGCCTGCGGTGTGGCGCACAGTGCCAGCTCGGCCGGGCATGATGTGTTGGCCAAGGCAAATATCGGGACGCGGCACGCGCTCGATGAGTTTATCGGCCAACATGTCCTTTGCTCCCATGGAGGATTCTTCAGCCGGTTGGAAAAGGGCGAGGAAAGTGCCGGACCAAGAGCTCCGGGAGGCGTCGAGAAGCGCGCAAGCGCCCAGCAGCGCCGTGGCGTGCATATCGTGCCCGCAGGCGTGCATCTTTCCATTAGTGGCGGCATAGGACACGCCAGTGGCTTCCTCGACAGGCAACCCATCGAAGTCTGCGCGCAGCAGGGCGGTAGGCCCATCGCCGTTGCGGAAGATAGCGACCATACCAAAGCCGCCAATGTTTTCTACTACCTCGCAGTCAAAATCGGCGAGCTTGGCGCGGATACGACCGGCGGTGCGCTCTTCTTCATGCGAAAGCTCGGGGTGGCGGTGCAGGTCTTCGTAAAAGTCCTGCTGCCACCCCAGGTCGGCTTCCTGGGACGTGACGAGCTGGGCGATGCGGGCAGAATCAGACATGGTTTCACACCTTAGGGATTGGGTAGGGTTGGCGCTATGCCGGTTATTCAATTTGATGTTTTGGTTCCCAACGGGCAAGCAGAGCGCGTCGCGGAAATCTTTACCACCGCCACCGACAAGCTGGTGGAGAGCGGTTCGCTTTCTTCCGCTGACGTTACTCACCCCAAGGCACCGCAGTTTCCAGAGGGGCTGGAGGAGCAGCTGCGGAAAAATTATCGCGACGAGCATGAGGACCGTGACCTTGAGGACGCGAGCGTGCACCGCTATGACATTGCGGTGGCGGGCGTGAGCGGCTCGGTCAACCAGCTGGGCATGGTGCTCTCGCGCCTTCTAACCCCGCATGCAGTGCTGCCCAAGGACCACGTATTGCTAGAAGATGAGCTGGCACATGAGCGGCCCGCCATCTTCCCGTGGTCGCTGTCCATTCGGCCTTAGAGCTGCTTGACGATGTCCCCGGCGGCCGCCGCTAGCTGCTGGGCCAACGAGCCTTCTTGGCTAAGGGGAGCGCAGTAGGCGTCGGTGTCATGCTCGAAGGAGCCGGCGACAATGCCCACCGGTGTTCCAGCTTGCCGGGCGAGATCCGTGATGGTTCCGACTGCCTTGCCGGTCAGAGACTGTTCATCAAAGCGGCCCTCGCCGGTAATGACGAGATCGGCAGCGGCGATCTTTTCCGGAAGCCCCAATGCTGCGGCCACATGGGTGCCGCCGGACAGGACGCGCACGTGTTCGTCTGAGCCCCAGAGTGTGCGCGAGAGCCAGGACAGGCCAATGGGAAGGCCACCCGCGGCGCCATAGTAGGCAGAATCTGCATCGGTGCCGGTAACCTCGCATGCCTGGAGCATGGCGCCGGCCAGCAGCGCTACTTGTTCGCCTTTAGCTCCCTTTTGGGGGCCGTACATGGTTGCCGCCTGCACTGGGGTAGCGCGGGTATCTGCCAGCAGTGTGAAGTCGAGCATGCCCGCCTTGATATTGAGCTGCGCGGTGTCGATGTAGTCCAGCTGAACTAGG
Source organism: Corynebacterium sp. MSK195 (assembly GCF_030228885.1). NCBI lineage: Bacteria > Bacillati > Actinomycetota > Actinomycetes > Mycobacteriales > Corynebacteriaceae > Corynebacterium > Corynebacterium sp. MSK195. The sequence continues at coordinate 198,830 of NZ_JASPGT010000001.1, forward strand.
GGAGCGCCGCCCTTAGGGAGGGCATAGCCGCGGGCGTCGTGTGCGGCGGCGCCGAGTGCGGTGAGGATGCCCATCCCGGCGTCAATGCTGGCGGTGCCGCCTAATCCCAGCACGATCGAGGTAGCGCCACGTGTTTCTGCGTCCGCGATCAGCACCCCGGTGCCATAGGAATCGGCGTGGAGCGGATCAAGGCTGTCCTGCACAGCGGGCAACCCGGTGGCAGAGGCGGCGTCAATGAATGCCGTGGTTCCGGCGAGAACATAGCTCGCCTGAGTCAAGCGGCCATTGGCGTCGGTAGTGGGCAGGGTGATGGTCTCGGCGGATTGTCCACCGGCCGCTGCCGCCTGTGCAAGGACAGCGGCGGTGCCCTCGCCGCCATCAGCCATGGGCAGGGTGGTCACCGTGGCGTCGGGAAGCGCCTGGCGCACTCCCATAGCAATGCTGGCTGCGGCCTCGGGCGCGGAGGCGGTGCCTTTAAACGAGTCTGGGGCGACAACAAAATGCATGCCCGTGATTATAAAGCCCGCCCGCGCTGGGGCACGGCGCGGCTTAGGATTCGAACGGACTACAGAAAATATCCATCTTTAACGTGGCTGGTAAAGGGGGTATGTATCTACCTGAACCCTCGAACCTGCTTGCATTATCGGTAGTTTGATAGGAAGCTGGTATCTGTTCTTACAAGTCCACAGAATGGAATGCACACCATGTCAGTAGATAGCCAAATCTCTGAGTACTACGACAAATTGCTCAAGCGCAATGCGGGAGAACCAGAATTCCACCAAGCGGTTTCTGAGGTCCTGGATTCGCTGAAAATTGTCCTAGAAAAAGACCCGCAGTACGCGGACTACGGCCTGGTGGAGCGCCTGTGCGAGCCTGAACGCCAGCTCATCTTCCGGGTGCCATGGATCGACGATAATGGCGAAATCCAGGTCAACCGCGGCTTCCGCGTCCAGTTCAACTCCGCGCTCGGCCCCTACAAGGGTGGCCTGCGATTCCACCCCTCGGTCAACCTGGGCATCATCAAGTTCCTTGGCTTCGAGCAGATCTTCAAAAACTCCCTGACCGGCCTGCCCATTGGCGGCGGCAAGGGCGGTTCTGACTTTGATCCCAAGGGCAAGTCCGAGGTAGAGGTCATGCGCTTTTGCCAGTCCTTTATGACGGAGCTGCACCGCCACATCGGTGAATACCGCGACGTGCCGGCCGGTGACATTGGCGTCGGCGGCCGTGAGATCGGCTTTCTCTTTGGTCAGTACCGCCGCCTGACCACCCAGCACGAATCCGGCATCCTCACCGGCAAGGGGTTGACCTGGGGTGGCTCCCTGGTTCGTACTGAGGCCACGGGCTTTGGCACGGTCTACCTCACCAATGAGATGATGAAGACGCACGGCGAGTCTTTCGACGGCGCCAAGGTTATCGTCTCCGGTTCTGGCAATGTGGCCATCTACGCCGCAGCCAAGGCCCAAGAACTTGGCGCCACCGTCGTTGCGATGTCTGATTCCTCCGGCTACATCACCACCCCGAATGGCGTGGACATTGAACTGCTCAAGGATGTAAAGGAAACCCGCCGTGAACGTATTTCCACCTACGCCGAAGAGGCTGGAAACGGAGTGGAATTCCACAAAGGCGGAAATATCTGGGAAGTACAGGCAGACGTGGCTCTGCCGTGTGCCACCCAAAATGAGCTCGATGGCGATTCCGCAAAGAAGCTCGTTGACGGCGGCGTGCGCTACGTAGCCGAAGGTGCCAATATGCCGTCTACCCCAGAGGCGGTCCACATCTTCCAAGAATCTAAGATCAATTTCGCGCCGGGCAAGGCCGCCAACGCTGGTGGCGTTGCTACCTCCGCGCTAGAAATGCAGCAAAACGCATCCCGTGACTCCTGGTCCTTTGAGTACACCGATGATCGCCTCCATGCGATCATGTCCAATATCTTTAAAAACATCGATAGCACGGCTAAGGAATATGACCGTGAAGGCGATTACGTTGCCGGTGCAAATATTGCTGGCTTCAAGAAGGTAGCGGACGCCATGCTGGCACAGGGCGTTATCTAGCTGCTCACTTCTTCTTTCAAGCCCCCCTTTCTGTGCTGCCTTTGTGTAGTGGAGAAGGGGAGCTTGTGCTGTAAATACGCGCCATAGATTGCGTGAGTGGGCGGTTGTAAGGCGATTGTCGGCACTGGAGGGTAAATCCGCAGTACACACTCGGTGCGTGGCCTCCACGTCTGGCGCGTGAGGGCATGTAAAATTCGCAGCATGTACCGTGTCTTTGAGTCCCTAGATGAACTAGTCCAGCACTTGGAAGAGGCCCATAGCCTCCCCATGACCTCTAATTGCATGGTTCCGCGCCATGAAATGCTCGCGCTTCTCGACGACCTCCGAAACGCCCTGCCCGTTGAAATTGATGACGCGCAGGATGTCTTGGATAAGCAGGATGAAATCCTCCACGGCGCCGAAGAGCGCGCGGACCAGACCATCAATGATGCTAATGCGCAGGCCGACGACATCGTGGGCCATGCTCGCGAGGAGGCGGATGCCACGGTGTCCCACGCAGAACAGCATGCCGCCAAGCTAGTGGCTGATGCTGAAGCTCGCGCTCAGTCCATGGTGGAACAGGCCCGCGCGGAAGCAGACCGCACCATCGCTCAGGCCAATGATGAATATGAGCGTTCCGTGGCAGAAGGCCGTGCCGAGCAAGAGCGTATGGTTTCGGAATCTGAAGTTGTGCGCCGCGCTGATGAGGAAGCACACCGCATCGTGGAGTCCGCCCACACCGAATCCAACCGTCTGCGTAGTGAATGCGACGAGTTTGTAGACGGCAAGCTAAGCGAATTTGAAACCACTCTCAATGGACTACTGCGCACCGTAAGCTCCGACCGCTCTGCACTGCGCGGCGGCGCCGGCGTTCGTTCCCGCGGCGGCGACTACCAGCCCACGGGTCGTGCCGGTGGCGTTGCGGGCGGCTCCCGTTACGCAGAAGGCGAGGCCTACGAGCGTCGCTATAACGAGCGCTAAACCTTTAAATTCTTTCTGCCCCCAAGTTTCATTTCCCGGAGGCACCCGGGCTGGGGAGCTTAAGGGGTGAGGGATGGTTTAGTCCTTTACATCAGGCACGGCCAAAGACCCTGGTGGGTGGGCAGACGGTTTGTCGTACACCGTCTGCCCACCCACCAGGGTCTTTATGTTTTCCTACCAGTGCGGGCAGTTCAGGAAGTTGCGCGGGAGCGAGGCTGTGCGGTGGGCACTGCCGTATTCGTTGCATAGGAAGCAGCTGTTAACGGCGTGTGTGCGGACATGGCGCCGCCTTCCTTCCCCGAGGTGAGTTGCGCAGGCGCGGCGGATTGGACGGCCATACATGCTGCAATGACTGCGGTCACTAAGCCAGGGAAAAGGAATGCAACGAGTGCGGTAAAGAAATAGGAAGACAGTGACGTCAAAGAACTATCACTAAAGTTTTGCGGAAAGCACACCGCGCACATACTCACTAGCGCACCTGTGGCAACTAGCATGGTGCCTACAGAAATAAGCGCGGTAGGAATGGTCTCCCGTGAGAACCAGGTAATGGCGCCTGCGCTTAGGGAAAAGATGAGTGCGCCGGTAAGCACCGAAAGATCCATGCCAGTGGGCAATACCAGGATGGTGCCAGCAATTAAACCAGCTACGATGCTGCAGATGAGTGCAGTAAATAGGCGAATCCCACTAGCGCCATAGATGCCTGAACGGTCCGGCTGTGGAGTGGCGTGTACGAGCGTGCCGGAAATGGTTAATACCGCGGCAGGAAGGCAGCTGAACATGACGAATCCGAGTGCGATGCTGCGTGGATCCGGGGAGGCTAGCGCCAAGTGGTAAGTCATGTCTCCACACTAAAGACGGCTTTGGCTTGGGAAAAGGCTACTCCGGAAAGGCATAGGCCCTTTTACTTTAAACGACAGACTCTTGACAGAAAGTTTGCCTGTGCTGGCCGCTAGGCGGAGTTTGCGGGGCAAGGTAGACTACCTAGTGTTATGACATCACCATTGAAGTTCGATGTGGGCGAATTGTTGAACGCCCAAGGCGCTGACGCACTGCCGGAGCAACGCACCCAGACCGGCCCCGCACCTGAGAGGATCGGCGTCGAGATGATCGCCATTCCGAAGGGCGAGGAGCTCACCGTAGACGCCACCTTGACCCCTCTAGGTGCAGGTGTCTTGGTGGATGCCAACGTATCTGGACGGCTGACAGGGGAATGCTCTCGGTGCTTGAAGGAACTGCACCCAGAGCTGGACTTGCATGTCACGCAGGTCTTTGCTGCCGATGAATCCTTCGTCTCTGGCGATGATCCTGCAACCGATGATGAAGGTTCCGGAGATGAGATTCCGGAGATCGAGGATGATGAGCTGGACCTTTTGCAGGCCGTGATCGATGAGGCAGGCCTCAACCTTCCCTTCGCGCCGGTGTGTGAAGATGGCTGTGAGATTGACACGCCTGAAGGCGTGACCACCGGTATTTCTGGTGAAGAAGAGGAAGATAAGGTCGATCCCCGCTGGGCTGGTTTGGAGAAGTTCCTATGAGCCGCAAAAAGAAGCTAACCGGGGAAGAGGCACTGGCAGCCGAATTTGCTGCAGTAGACCACACCCCACTGTTGGAATCGCTCGGCGTGGAGTTGAAGCCGGAGCACCTGCGTTTGGCGCTTACTCACCGCTCTTTTGCCAATGAGAATGGGCATTTGCCTAATAACGAGCGCTTGGAGTTTCTGGGCGATGCGGTGCTGGGCCTGTCGGTGGCCTCTCAGCTCTACATCACTTATCCTTCTCGTCCGGAATCGGATATTTCCAAGATGCGTGCCTCGATCGTCTCGCGTTACGGACTATCGGATATCGCCCGTGAGATAAACCTCGGCCCGCACATTTTGCTGGGCAAGGGCGAGCAGTCGACCGGTGGCCGCGATAAGGATTCCATCCTTGCCGATACCACCGAGGCAATCTTTGGCGCTATCTACCGCGAGCATGGATTCGAAACTGCGCGAGATGTCATCCTGCGCCTATTCGCAGAAAAGATCGACAACGCCACTGTGAGCGGTCGCCACCTAGATTGGAAGACCACTTTGCAGGAGCTGTGCGCCGAGCTTAAGGCACCAATGCCGGTCTACTCGGCTACCTCCACCGGCCCAGAACATGACCAGACCTTTAACGCGGTAGCCACCGTTGCTGGTCTGACCGTGGGCAATGGAGTGGGACACAATAAGAAGCTGGCCGAGCAGCAAGCAGCTCAAGAGGCGTGCCAGACCCTCCGCGAAACCCCGCTTTTGGTGCAGGGCACCGCGCATAAAGAAGGCTAAGTATGCCGGAACTGCCGGAAGTCGAGTCCGTCCGCCGGGGTCTTGAGCCCCACGTGGTGGGGCGGACTTTTGAGTCTGTGCACGTCCTACACCCGCGTGCCAACCGTGGCCAAGATGAGCCACTTCCCGGTCTTCTTGTCGGTAAAGAGATCGCTGCTGTGGCTCGGCGGGGAAAGTTCATGTGGCTGGAATTTGTGGGCGAAGATTCCATGGATCCCCACCGCGACGTCCTCTTCATCCACTTAGGCATGTCGGGTCAGGTTCGAATCGGTGCGACCGATTCGCCGCATCTGCGCATTAGCGCTCAGCTAAGCGGTGGGGTAGAGCTTAGCTTTGTGGACCAGCGCACCTTTGGCTATTGGCTCTATGCACCGTGGGCGAAGATCTCGCACATAGGCATTGACCCGTTGGAACCAGATTTCGACATTGTGGCAACCGCCCGGCGCCTGCGGGCAAAGAAGACTGCAGTAAAGACCGCACTCTTGGATCAAACCTTGGCTTCTGGAATCGGCAATATCTATGCCGATGAATCCCTGTGGGCGGCACAGATTCCGCCCCGCAAAAGGGCATCGACGTTGCGGCAAAAGGATGCCGTGGCCCTGCTCGAAGCGGCCCAGGAGGTCATGGCCGCCGCCCTAAAAGTGGGTGGCACGAGCTTTGATTCCTTGTACGTCAACGTGAATGGTGAATCGGGATACTTCTCGCGGTCCTTGGCCGCGTATGGGCGCGCTGGCCAGCCCTGTCAGCGCTGCGGAACGCCCTTAGAACGCTGCGTAATTTCAGGGCGTTCCACCCATTTCTGCCCCCATTGTCAATAAGTTATGGCGCATGGGGTTCACGTTGTGAACCTCAAGGCAGTAAATTATTCTGCATGGATTTTCTTGAAAATGTCGTAACGACATTTAATGACGGCGTCTGGTCGTGGATTCTGCCCTGGCTGCTCATCGCTGCGGGCCTATTCTTCGGCATCCGTACCGCGTTGGTGCAGGTGCGCATGGTGCCGGACATGTTCCGCGCCGTCGTCGAGCGACCCAAGGGGGAGGGCCGCGATGAGGACGAGGACTATGGCGGCATCTCTGCTTTCAAGGCCTTCACTATCTCGGCCGCTTCCCGCGTTGGCACCGGTAACGTGGCCGGCGTGGCCGTGGCTATTTCCGTGGGCGGCCCAGGTGCTGTCTTTTGGATGTGGCTCATCGCCATCCTTGGTGGTGCAACTGCATTTATCGAGTCCACCCTGGCGCAGCTGTGGAAGGTGCGCGATGGCGACGGGTACCGCGGCGGCCCGGCGTACTACATGAAACGCGGCTTGGGCTGGGGCCCGCTTGGCGCGCTTTTCTCCATCGCTATCGCCTTTACCTTTGGTTTGGTCTACAACGCCTTTCAGACCAACGCCATTGCAGATGCGGTGTCCTTCTCCTTTGACCGCGATGACACCATGTTCCGCTCCATTATCGGTGTTGTTATTGCCGTGGTTGCGGGCCTCATCATCTTTGGCGGCGTGAACCGCATTGCCAATATCACCCAGATCATCGTGCCTTTTATGGCAGTGGCCTACCTGCTTATCGGCGGCTTTGTAGTCATCACCAACTTTGACAAGGTGCCGGGAATGATTGGCGATATTGTCGGCCACGCACTGGGCATTAAGGAAATCGCAGGCGCCGGTCTCGGCGCGGCCATGATGAAGGGTATTCAGCGCGGACTGTTCTCCAACGAAGCTGGTGAGGGCTCTGCTCCGAACGCAGCCGCTACCGCGGCAGTCTCGCACCCGGTCAAGCAGGGCCTGGTGCAAACCCTTGGCGTGTACTTCGACACCTTGGTGGTGTGTACCATCACCGCCTTTATCATCTTGCTGGGGCCGGAGATTGCCTACGGTGCTGAAGCAGAAGGCGTCTCCTTGACCCAGGCGGCTTTGTCTTCTGAGGTGGGCGAGTGGGGAATCCACTTCGTCAGCTTCATCCTCTTTTTCCTGGCTTTCTCCTCTATCCTGGGCAATTATTACTTGGCGGAATCTAACCTGGAGTACCTCACCCAAAGCAAGCCTGCGCTGGTAATTTTCCGCCTCGTCGTGCTTTTCTTTGTCTGGTTCGGCGCAGTGGGTTCCCTGCCGCTGGTCTTTGCTTTGGCCGATACCGGTGCGGCAACCATGGTGATCCTCAATATCATCGCCATCGTGCCACTATCCGGTGTGGCGATTAAGCTGCTCAAGAATTACAACGAGCAGCGCAGCCACGGCATCGATCCGGTATTCCACCGCGATATGATGCCGGAGCTGAAGGGCGTAGAGTGCTGGGATGGATCGGATCCTGTCACTCGCCGCAGCGAAGAGGATCGCCGCGTGTTGCGCGATAAGGGACACCACGACCGCTATTAGAAATTAGAAAGGCAGCATGGCACTGGAAAGAATGACCGCTTTTGTCCACGGGAACGTCCAAGGCGTGGGCTTTCGTTGGTGGACGCGCTCCCGTGCCCTTGAGCTCGGCTTGAGTGGGCATGCCACCAACCTGAGCGATGGCCGGGTGCAGGTGGTAGCAGAAGGTCCGCGGGAGAAATGCGAGGAATTACTGGGACTCCTCAATGAGCAGCCGAGTACTACCCGCCGCCCGGGAACGGTGGATCTGGTTGTCGAACAGTGGGCTGCCCCTAAGGGCGAATCTGGTTTCATCGAACGTTAACTCGCAGCACAAGCCCGCTGGAGCGAGCCCCGAGGCTCGGCTGGGCAGCTGCGTTCAAGGCTTGCTAAACTTACCCAAATGCACCTGAAATCGCTGACGCTGAAAGGCTTCAAATCATTCGCGTCGGCGACCTCTCTGAAATTCGAGCCAGGAATTTGCGCCGTCGTCGGGCCAAATGGCTCCGGCAAGTCCAATGTGGTGGACGCTCTGGCCTGGGTTATGGGTGAGGGAAGCGCCAAGACGCTGCGCGGCGGAAAGATGCAGGACGTCATCTTCGCCGGCGCTGGTGATCGCAAAGCGCTGGGGCGCGCCGAAGTCACCCTCACCATCGATAATGCGGACGGCGCGCTGCCGATCGAATACTCGGAAGTGTCGGTCACCCGCCGCATGTTCCGCGATGGCGCCAGCGAATACGAAATTAATGGCTCCAAAGCGCGCCTGATGGATATTCAGGAGTTGCTATCTGATTCGGGTATTGGCCGCGAGATGCACATTATCGTCGGCCAGGGCAAGCTTTCTGAGATCCTAGAATCGCGGCCCGAGGATCGGCGCTCGTATATCGAAGAGGCCGCGGGTGTGCTTAAGCACCGCCGCCGCAAGGAAAAAGCGCAGCGCAAGCTCACCGGCATGCAGGCCAATTTGGATCGTCTGCAGGACCTTACTGATGAGTTGGGCAAGCAGCTCAAGCCTTTGGCCCGCCAAGCGGAGGCCGCGCAGCGCGCCGCCACTGTGCAGGCTGATTTGCGTGATGCCCGCCTGCGGCTGGCTGGTGATAGGGTGGTGCGCCTGCGCAGCAAGTTTCAGGAGGCCGAGCGCGCGGCCGAGGTTTTGGCCGAGCAGGTTGAAGAAGTTACCGCGCAGCTGGAAGAAGCAACGGCTTCTCAGTTAGAAGTGGAAGCCCAGCTGGAAGAGGTAAACCCCAAGGCGGATGCTGCCCAAAAGCTGTGGTTCGACCTGTCCACGCTGTCCGAGCGCATTTCCGCCACCCAGCGCATCGCAGAGGAACGAGCGGCCAATGCCGGCGCGCAAGTGGCCTATTCCGGCCAGGATCCGGATGACCTAGAGGCAAGGGCTGCCCGCGCCGACGAAGAACATGCAGAGCTTCTCGCCGCAGCGGAGGAAGCTGCGGAGCGCTTGGAAGCGATTCGTGAAGAGGTAGCAGAGCGCCGCGAAGCATTCGAGGCCGCTGAGCGCGAGCACATGGCTCAGCTGCGTGCCATTGCGGATAGGCGCGAGGGTGTCGTCCGCCTCATCGCCGCAGAGGAAAAGGCGGCAGGCCAGGTTACTTCGGCAGAAGAGGAGCTGGCGCGCCAAGAGGAAACCCTGACTTCTACCAAGCAGCGCACCCAAGCTGCCCAGGCGGAGGCCGATGAGGTAGCGGATAAGTTGCAGTCTTTGGCCGGCGAGCGTGAGCCGCTGGAGGAAGCCCATGTGCGGGCGGCCAGTGAATCGGGTGCGGCCGATAAGCGTTTGGAGCAGCTCCGCGATGAGCAGCGCGAGCGTGAGCGCGCTGTCTATACCTTGCGTTCGCGCATCGATACCTTGGCTCAGACTGCGCCGGAAAAGATTGAGGTAGGCGAGCATTTCCAACCGTTGGCCGATTTCATTACCACCAAGTACGAGACCGCGGTAGCAGCCGCGTTGGGTGCTTTTGCAGAGGCCCAGGCCGGCGAGATTTCTGCCCAGCTGATTGCGGACTTAGAAAAGGGCACGCGCTCCGCGCTTATCGACGTCTCCGCGGCCGCCCCCGCCACTTCCTGGCGCGTGGATGCGACTTTGCCCGCAGGAACCTCGTGGTTGCTCGACCACATTGTGGTGGTCCCGGAAGTTTCCGCAGCGCTGCACCGCCTCCTTGCGGATGTAGTGCTCGTCTCCGATGTCGCGGAGGCGAAAAAGTTGGTGGCCGAGGACCCCCGCCTGCGTGCCGTCACCGAATCCGGCGTGGTGTTGGGTGAAGGTTGGGTAGAAGTAGGCACCGGTGCCTCATCCACCGTCGAGGTTTCCGCCCGCATCGCGGAGGCAGAGGAGCAGTTGGAATCTGCCACGCAGGAGCTGGAAGAACTCTCCGGCACGCTTGAGGGCGCGAAGATCGCGGCGGAGGATGCCCGGGTGACTGCAGCCTCGGCGAAGGCTGCCTTGCGCGAGCATGATACTGAAGTTGATGCGTGGAAACGCGATCACCAGCGCCTGCTCAAGCAGTACGAGGCCAATAAGAATGAGCACGAGAAGGCCGCGGCGCGGGCTACCGAGATCGAGGTCAAGCTCACCGAGGCCCGCACGCAGCTTGCCGACGCCCGCGATAGGCTCGCCCGCGTCGATGCGGACGAGCAGCCCGACGAGCCCTCTTCGGTAGAGCGCGACGAGGCCTCCGCAGCATTAGAGCAGGTCAAGTCCATGGAAATGGAGGCGCAGGTGGCAGCCCGCTCGGCCCAAGACCACGTGGGTCAGGTAGCAGGGAAGGGGGAGGCGTTGCGTCGCCAAGCGCAGCATGAACGCCAAGCCAAAGCCCGCCATGAGCAAGCCATGGCGCGCCGCAAGGCCCAGGGAGAGTTGGCCGGTGCGGTAGCCAAGCATTCACGCGATCTGGCCGCGCGCGCCACGCAGCTGCTTGAGCGCGCTACCTCTGAGCGCGATGACTACTTTGCGCAGCGCACCTCCCTCAACTCGCAGCTGCAGCAGGTCAAGCAACACGTCTCGGCCGCGCGGCAGCAGCTGGACCGGCTGACCAATCGCGCCCATGACTCGGAAATTGCTCGCTCCCAGGCGCAGGTGCGTGTGGACGAAGCAGAAGCCAAGATTGTGGAACAGCTGGGCATTGCGATTTCGGATCTCTTGCAGGACTACACTCCAGGCGAAGATTTCGACCGCGGGGCGGAAAGCGCGCGCTTGAAGCAAGCAGAAAAGGACCTCAATTCACTAGGCAAGGTCAATCCGCTCGCACTGGAGGAATACAAGGCTTTGGAGGAACGCTATTCCTTCCTTTCCACCCAGTTGGAGGATGTCATTCAAGCCCGCAAGGATCTTGCGGGCGTTATCGAGGATGTGGACGCGCAGATCTTGCAGCTGTTTACCGATGCGTGGCACGACGTCGAAGCAGAATTTCCCAAGGTTTTCCAGACCCTATTCCCCGGAGGCGAGGGGCGCCTCATCCTCACTGAGCCGGACGACATGCTCACCACCGGCATCGAGGTGGAAGCGCGACCACCGGGCAAGAAGGTCAAGCGACTCTCCTTGCTATCTGGTGGCGAGAAGTCGCTTACTGCGCTTGCGATGCTGGTAGCTATCTTCCGCGCCCGCCCCAGCCCGTTCTATGTTATGGACGAGGTTGAGGCAGCGCTTGATGACGTCAACCTGCGCCGCCTCATTGCCCTCTTTGAGGAGCTGCGTAAAGACTCGCAGCTAATCGTCATTACGCACCAAAAGCCGACGATGGATGTCGCCAACGTCCTCTATGGCGTAACCATGCGCGGCGATGGTGTTACTCGCGTGATTTCGCAGCGCATGAATCCCGCAGGCAGCGCTCCTGGAACGGAGCAAGCCAGCGAGGATGCCACTCGTTTGGGCGTAGATGCTCCTCGCGGTGACGAGGCGGGGAAGTAGCCTGGGTCCGCCGACTTCCCGCAGGACCCCTTCCGCTATAGGAGGGGGTTTGGCGTGCCGCAAGTTGAGAAGACTGGCACTATAGAGGCATGAATTCTTTATGGTTATGGATCGGCATTGCGATCGTCGTCATCGTGCTGATTATTCTTCTCGTGGTAATCGGCAAAAAGCGCGGCGACGCCAAGAAGGTGTCCTTTGATAAGCCCGCTGAGGAAGAACCGAAGCAGCTGACTCAGGAGCAAAAGTCCGGCAACTATCAAGCCAAGTCCGGCTTTAACTTCGCTCCTGCTGGCGGCTCTAAGGAAGCGCAGAAAGCCCCGGTTCAGGCGGACAAGCCAGCTCAGCCGCAGCAGGCCGCTAAGGCAGAGCCGAATGCTACCGACATCGCGAACGAGCAGCTCAGCGGCAAGACCTCACAGTCGAAGGAAAAGCCGCAGGCACAGGCCAAGCCGCAGCCGCAGGCTGATAAGCCACAGTCTGCTCGGCCCACGGCCGATGCCGCGGCAAACAAGCCCGTGGCCGACAAGCCTGTGGCAGAGGAATCAGAAACCAAGCCGGCACCTCAGCAGGAGAAGCCGGCGAAGACCGACAAACCGGCAGAACCTTCTAAGCAGGCCCAGGCCCAAGCGCCAGCGGAGGAGAAGAAGCAAGCGGCAGAATCTTTCGCTGATAAGGAAGACAAACCACAGTCCAAGGGAACTGGCGCTGCGGCCGCGGCGGCGACTGCCGGCGCGGCAGGCGTAGCGGGTGCGGCAGCTGCGGCGTCGGAAAGCGAAGAATCGCACGTGGACCGTGCCCCAGAAGCAGCTGAGCAGCCAGAAGCTGCGCCCAAGACAGAAGAGCCGGCAGCTGCTGAAAAGGCAGAAAATCCAGAAGACGTCGTCTCCGTGGAGAATGCTGAGGTAGAAGAGGAGTCCCCAGTCTTCGACGAGGTTGTTGAAGACAATGATGCCGAAGACATCGAGGAGCGGGTGGACGACCGCGAGGAGGCCGAAGAAGCCGCAGCCGCTGCCGAGGCGCAAACCGGTGCAGCTGAAGCTGCCAAGGAACAGACCGAGGCTCCAGAGGGAGAACCTGCTCCAGCGCCAGCTCCGCAGGATGATATCGCACCCGCTGGTGGACGTCTTGGCCGTTTGCGTGGGCGCCTTTCGCGCTCGCAAAATGCCATCGGCCAAGGGATTATGGGAATTTTGTCCGCAGGCGATTTGGATGAAGACGCCTGGGAGGAAGTCGAAGACACGCTCATCATGGCGGATTTGGGCACCAAGTCCACGATGAAGGTGACCGATTCCCTGCGCGAGAAGATTGCAGAGCGCGGCGTTTCCAGCGAGGATGAAGCCCGTGCCATGCTGCGCGAATGCCTGATTGAAGCAGGCCACCCAGAGATGGATCGCTCCATTAAGGCCATGCCGAATGAGGGCAAGCCAGCCATCGTCATGGTCGTCGGCGTCAATGGCACTGGCAAGACCACAACCACCGGCAAGCTTGCTCGCGTGCTGGTAGCCATGGGCCATAAGGTCCTTTTGGGTGCGGCCGATACTTTCCGAGCTGCGGCCGCAGATCAGCTTGAGACGTGGGGCCGCCGCGTTGGCGCCGATACCGTGCGCGGCAAGGAAGGCGCTGACCCAGCATCGGTAGCCTTCGATGCGGTAGCAACCGGCGTGGAACAGCAAGTAGATGTGGTCTTGGTCGACACCGCAGGCCGCCTCCACACCTCCACGGACTTGATGGACCAGCTGGGCAAGGTCAAGCGCGTGGTAGAAAAGAAGACCGATGTGGACGAGGTCCTGCTGGTATTGGATGCCACGGTGGGGCAAAATGGCCTTACGCAGGCACGAATCTTCCGCGAGGTAGTAGATATCACCGGTGTGGTTCTCACCAAGCTGGACGGCACCGCCAAGGGCGGAATCGTCTTCCAGGTACAAGAAGAATTGGGTGTTCCAGTCAAGCTTGTGGGCTTGGGCGAAGGCGCCGATGATCTCGCGCCATTCGAGGTTGAAGGCTTCGTCGATGCCCTGTTGGGTGAGAAGTAGCAGCTAACCTTGAAACTCCCCCTGCATATCGGGTGCCACGTACGTGCGCCACGGTGTGCTGGGGGAGCTTGTCGTTTTCATAGTCCCGGTGCAGCGTGCAGCAGTCTCGGGAATTCTTTTCGCTTTCATCTCTCCGTCTTTTCACAGACTATGCAAAAAGGCCTATGTAATTGGCGCGGGAATAAGTCCTGCTGAGCGCCTGTGAATTCTCTGCTTGTGAGCGTAATTGTGGCGGTTGTGCTTGCCTTTTATGAAGCGTAGGGGGGTGCTGCAATGTGGTTTGACCTTGGCGAGAATGGTAGCCTGAAAGGGCTGTATTTAATGCGAAATTCGCATTAAACCTAGATCAAGGTTCGTGAGGCAAGTATTTCGTGACGCTACTTTATGCAGTCCTCCTCGCGGCGCTGGCAGTGATCTTGGCACCGGTAACCGTAAAGGTTATTGACCGAAAGGCAGGCTATCCACTAGCTGGCCTTTTTCTTATTGCAGCGGTCCTTATCGCCAAGGAATTTCCTGCCATTGCAGCCGGGGAGGAATTAAGTTTCCACGCCACTTGGGTGCGTGATTTCATCGCACCAGGCGTCGACGTAAGTTTTGCTCTCCGCGGGGACGCGTTGAGCATCTTCTTCGCTATGTTGGCGCTGGTCATTGGCGCCGTCGTTTTCACGTATTCGGCGGCCTATCTGCCCAAGAATGAGGGCAACACCAGCTTTTATACCTTGATGACAGCGTTCACGCTGTCCATCTTGTTGCTGGTTCTGGCCAACGACGTGGTGGTTTTGTTCCTTGCCTGGGAGCTAGTCTCCTTGGCTTCGTTTATGTTGATTGCTCGCTCCGGTTCCGGCGGCGAGGCTGGTTCGCAGCGGACACTGATCCTGACCTTCATTGGCGGATTGACCCTGCTGACCGGCTTGGGTATTGCCGCGACGGTGACCGGATCGACTACCGTTTCTGATATCTTGGCGTCCCCTGTATGGACGGAACGCCCAGGGATAACGGCAGCCGTAGCAGTGTTGATTGCGGTGTCCGCCTTTACTAAGGCGGCACAGTTCCCATTCCATTTCTGGTTGCCAGAGGCTATGGCCGCCGCCACCCCGGTATCGGCCTTCCTTCACGCAGCAGCAGTGGTCAAGGCCGGTGTGTACCTGCTTATTCGTTTTTCCACCATCTTCCACGATGTGGCGGTGTGGAATTGGTTGCTCATCGTCGTAGGCATGGGCACCGCGGTGATGTCCGCGGTATTTGCAGTGCAGAAGACGGATTTGAAGAAGCTTACGGCCTATTCCACCGTCTCCCATCTGGGCTGGATCGTTGCCACCATCGGTGTGGGCACCCCGTTCGCTATCGCCGCCGCGTTGGTCCATACTCTGGCCCACGCGCTGTTTAAGTCCTCGCTGTTTATGCTCATTGGCGTTATCGACCACGAGGCTGGGTCGCGCGATATTCGCCGCCTTGGACCACTGTGGAATAAGATGCCGTGGACTTTTGGTTCCGTAGTAATTGGTGCAGCCTCGATGGCTGCGGTGCCACCGCTTCTGGGCTTTGTGTCCAAGGAAGGAATGCTCACCGCGTTTGAGGACGCCCCGATTGGCGGCGCGGGCCAGGTAATCCTACTCATCGTTGCTGGTATCGGTGCCTTCTTTACCTTTACTTACTCCGCAAAGATTGTCTTCGGCGCCTTCTTCGATGGACCTCGCGACATGGGAGATGTCCATGAAGCCCCAGTGTCGCTGTGGCTGCCCGCAGCTTTGCCGGGCTTTATGTCCCTGCCACTGGTGTTTGTGCTCGGGCTCTTTGATGCCCCGATTGATGATGCAGTGGCTGCCGTGGGATTGGAGCATCATTCGCACCTTGCCCTCTGGCACGGGCTCAACGTTCCTTTCCTTATCTCGCTAGTAGTCCTCATCCTCGGTATTGCCGGTATCTTTGCCCGCAAGAAGATGTGGGCAAGCTTTGAAGCTCACGAGTTCATGCCGCGCAGCGGCAATGATTTGCTGTATTCCTTGATGAAGGGCTGCTCCCAGTTGGGGCGCGTCCTGGGCAAGATGTCCGACTCGCATAATCCATCCCGCCACATGCTGCCGATTGTCATTTTGATCATCGTGCTGGCTGCTACCACTCTCATCCGCGATGGCGTTGACGGGGTAGCACTGCAGCCACGGGTGGATGGTCTGGATAACCCATGGGACCTGCTGCCACTGGGCATTATCGCCCTAGCGATGTTTGGTCTGGTGCGCACCCAGAACCGCTTGACCGGTGCCATCATGATTGGCATTGCCGGCTCGGGCGTGACCTTGCAGATGTTCCTGCTTGGCGCACCTGACGTAGCGCTGACGCAGTTTATGGTGGAGGCCCTGTCCGTCATCGTCATGATGATGGTGCTGCGCTACCTGCCAGAAACCTTCCAGCCGGTGAAGAACAAATCCCGCAAGACCGGCTCTATCGTCATTGCGGTCTTTGCTGGTGTGGCTGCGTTCCTGGGCGTGTGGGGTCTCATGGGCCGTCACGAGCGCTCCGATTTGGCCATGTGGTACCTGGACAATGCTCCGGATATCACCGGCGGCGACAATGTTGTCGCTACGATTATCGTGGAATTCCGTGCACTCGATACCTTGGGCGAGCTTTCCGTTCTGGGTATGGCTGCGGTGGTTATTGCAGCCATCACTACGACGTTGCCGCGATTCCCGTTCAAGTCGGGTACACGCCCAGCACCGTTTGGCCAGTCCCAGCTGAACTCCGTGCCATTGCGCAAGGGCGTGCACGTTGTCATCCCGCTGTTGGTCATTATGTCCGTCATCGTTTTCTTCCGCGGGCACAATGCCTCCGGCGGCGGCTTCCCCGCGGCGCTGATCATGGGTGCAGCAATCGGGCTTATCTATCTGTCCCGTGGCTCTGATGAAATTGTTTTCGGCCGCATGACTCCGATTCGCCTGACCGGTATCGGCATCATCACCGCCTTGATCGCCGGCTTTGTAGGCTACTTGCACCACGGCATTGGCAATGGTGGCTTCCTGGCTGCAATCCATGCCGAAGCCTTTGGCCAACACTGGACCACCTCTCTCATCTTCGACTTGGGCATCTACTTAGCGGTGCTGGGTATGTTGACTATGGCGATTAACGCATTGGGCGGCTACCTGCGCCCAGGAACGGAGCGTGAATTCTTGCCATGGGTTCATGATGATGATTCCGCGCTGCCGACGACTCCACGAATTTCGCTTGAGGATGTCGACGATCCGTACCCAGACCCGATCAACCCTTCGACCGATCCGTTGGCCTTGCTGACGCCTTCGGAAGCAAAGACGAAGAGGAAGAATAAGCGCTCCGCGGCTAACCGGGGAGGGGAGAAGTAATGATCCTTGCACTGACTATTGCTTTACTCATCGGCAGTGCTGTCTATCTCATCCAGCAGCGCGGCCTGGTACGCATCGTGTTGGGCATGATGGCCTTTGGCCACGGTGCCAACCTGATGCTGCTGGCTACGGGCGTGTATTCCTACCGCGGAGAGTCCTTTCCATCCCAGGTTCCGCACGATCAGATGGCCGACCCGCTGCCGCAGGCCTTCGTGCTGACCGCCGTTGTTATTTCCATGGCAACCTCGACCATCTTGTTGACGATGGCGGCCATGGGCAAGAACGACGACACCGACGTGGTGGAGCCGGTTGATGACAACACCATCGACCATGCCTTTTCGACCTTGGGTCGAGACGCCCAAAATCGCCAAATTTTGGAAGAGTCCACCAATCAGCTGGACCGAATCGGTCAGGTGGACCACAACACTCCCGTTGCAGAACGCGGGGCAACTCAACAGAAGGAGGATGACAAATAATGGCTGATGCTGTAGCTCAACTCCTTCCGCTATTTCCAGCGGTCCCGCTGATTGCAGCGGCCTTCGCACTGCTGGCACCGTGGCGTGCGGTACGCGATTCCATCATGCTTATCATCCCGGGTGTTGGAATTTTCGCCGGCCTGGGCCTGCTCATCTACACCATGAACAATGGGGTAGTAGCCCACACCGTTGGCCTCTACCAAGGCAATGTGGGTATTCCGTTTGCGGCGGATTCCTTCTCCGCGTTGATGATCATTACTACGATGATCGTCGCGTTTGGTGCCAACTGGTTTGCCATTGTGGGCGGGGAGACAAAGTCTCGCTACTATCCTTCGCTCACCCTGATTTTGATCACCGGTGTGTGCGGTGCATTGCTCACCGCCGACCTCTTTAACTTCTTCGTCTTTATTGAGGTCATGCTTCTGCCGTCCTATGGCCTTATCACCATGTCTGGTACGTGGTCGCGCTTGGCAGCCGGCCGTGCCTTCGTCTTGGTTAACCTTTTCGCCTCCACCTTGTTGGTTGTTGGCGTAGGTTATATGTATTCGGTTACCGGTGCGGTCAACCTGGGCGCGCTGAAAGGTGCAGCGGCAGGCAATGGGCCGGTGACTGTGGCAGCAGGCTTGATCCTCATTGCAATCACCGCCAAGGCCGGCGTGTTCCCCGTGCAGTCGTGGCTGCCACGCACCTACCCAGGGACCTCCGCCGCGGTGATGGGCCTGTTTTCCGGCTTACACACCAAAGTGGCCGTCTACATGCTCTACCGGCTCTACGTGCAGCTATTCGATCTGGAACAGCGCTGGAATGTGTTGATCATCGTCATCATGATTATCTCCATGATGATCGGCGCCTTTGGTGGCCTAGCGGAAAATTCCATCCGCCGCGTCCTCGGCTACCAGATGCTCAACGGCATGCCTTTCATTTTGGTCATGCTTGCGTTTACCTCTGATGACCCACGTCGCGCCCTGGCAGCTGGCATCATGTACACGATTCACCACATGGTGACCGTTGGTTCGCTGATTTTGGCCTCTGGTGCCATTGAGGAGACCTACGGCACAGGCTTGCTCAGCAAGCTTTCCGGCCTTGCTCGCCGCGACCCCATCATCGCGTGGATTTTCGCTGCCGGTGCATTCTCCGTCGTGGGCTTCCCACCGTTCTCGGGCATGTGGGGCAAGCTGATGATTGTCTTCGAGATTGCCCGCGTGGGCGGTGCTTGGGCCTGGATTGCCATCGCGGCCATCATCATCGCTTCCTTCGCTGCCTTCTTGGCTATGCTGCGCGTATGGCGCAAGGTCTTCTGGGGCAAGGGTCTGCCGGAGGACAAGGTCCCGGATGAATTGGTCATCCGCAAAAAGCTCATGGCCCCATCCGCGGCTCTCATCCTTGGTTCGCTGTGCATGTTCATCTTCTCCGGCATCGTCCTCGATGTTGTGGATGCCGCAGCGGAGCAGCTGCTGGACACTAACGCATATACTGAAACCGTCTTGGGAGATGAGCCGATTGCCGTTCCCAATATCGATGACATCCAGGAGGGCCGTTAAATGAACGCAATTGTGTATGCATTGTGGCTCATCAAGGAGATTTTCGTCGCCGGCATTAGCTTGGCATTGGCGGCTTTCAAACCCGATACCGAATACAACCCGGTTATCATTCGCTACCCACTGCGCGTGACTAGCGCCTGGGAGATCTTCTGGTTTACGTCTTCCATTACCGCAACCCCGGGCACGCTCTCGCTCGGTTTGCGCGAACCGCCCCGCAAGGGGCTGCCGCGCATCGTGCTGGTACAGGCCGTCCAAGGATCCGATCCAGCGGGAATCGTCGCTGATCTGGCTGATATGGAACAGCGCCTCGCCCCGCGGGTTAAGGACATCGACTACGGCGTCCCGGGTCAAGGGGAGACTACAGAATTGGATGAGGCGTTCTACGAGTACCCGCTCGAGTCCGTGGGACGCTATATGCGCTCGCCTGACTTGGCACGGGCGGAGGACACTCCGCTTTCAGAAAGCGAAGCGGACGTCGAAAAGCCAAAGCGCCGCGCCCGCAACGTACAACGCAGAAAGGAGACCGAGCGATGATTGACTTTGCCACATTGTCCCCGTTCGGCTGGGTCGTATTTGTATGCGTATTCATCATGGGCATCGCCACGTGGTGCGGCGTGCTGCTGGGGCTTCGTACGCGCGATGAGCTCACCCGCGCCATTACGTCGGACATCGTTTTTTACGGCATGATCTGCATGTATTTAGCCTGGTCGATGACCAATAATGCCCCGATGGCGTATTACATTGCACTCCTCGCAGCCATTGCGGCAGGTGTGCTACCGACGCTATCGATGGCCCGCATTATTTCGAAGGGCAGGCGATAAACCATGGCCATTTCTGAAATTATCGCTTCGGTCCTGCTTATCATCGCTACCCTCTTGGTGGTCGCAACGGTGGTGTCTTTGTGGCGAGCGCCCGATGCCTTGACCCGTGCCAACCTGCTGGGCCCTACCGTGGGACTTGCGGTACCGCTGATCATCGTGGCTAAGCTAGTAGTGGACTTTGGCCGTGATGGCTTTTCGCTGTGGCTGCTCATCCAGGCACTGATCGCCTGCTTCGGTGTATGGATCATCGGCTCAGTAGGTTCCTTTTATCTGGGCCGTTCCATCTATGGCGTAACCGTCACCGACGTCAAGCACGCCAAGCACAACAATAAAGAAGTTCAGACCGTACAAGCAGAGGAAGACGATATCTAGTCTTTTCCAGCTCCTTCTGGCGGCGAGCCTTTTCTGCTCCTGCGCGTAGCTGCGGGGGAGGAGAGGAGCTCGTCGCTTTTCGGTTGCACAGTGGGTCTTCTGAACCCACCAGCGCCCTAGATTCGCAATGTGGATAAAGTTGCACAGCAATTGCCGTGCTCGGGCTAGAATGGGTGCACATTATTCGGTGCCTCTAGACCCGCCCCGAAGAGATAGCAAGGAGTAACAATGAAACTCATCACGGCCATCGTTAAGCCCTTCACCCTGCCGGAAATCCGCCAGGCTTTGGAGCAGCAGGAAGTTCGCGGCCTCACTGTTACAGAAAGCCAGGGCTTCGGGCAGCAACGTGGGCACAGCGAGGTATACCGAGGGGCAGAATACGCCACTGACTTTGTACCTAAGGTCAAGCTGGAAGTTGTTGCGGCGGATGACCACGTCGAAGACATCATTAACGCCATTGTGGATGCTGCCTACACGGGCAAGATCGGCGACGGCAAGCTGTGGGTAACACCAGTTGAAGATGCTATTCGCGTGCGCACTGGCGAGCGCGGCGAGGCGGCACTCTAAGCCCGCATGCATACCGCCGCACAGATTCGCGCCGAGGCCCATGCCTCGGCGCTTCGTGTATTGCGCAGTCTCGAGCTTCCTCCTGGAACCGCGCTCGCTGCCACCGGATCCTTTGCGCGCAATGAGATGACCCCGCACTCGGATATTGATGTCATCCTCATCTATCCGGAAGGTCACGAGCCAGATCCGGCGCTGGTGGAGCAGCTGTGGTACCCCGTGTGGGATGCCAAGTACCGCCTGGATTATGCCCTGCGCACCCCACAAGAGTGCGGGGCGATTGCTGCCGAAGATGCCTCGGCCGGCTTTGCCCAGTTGGATTTGGCCTTTGTAGCAGGGCGCAAGGTTCTGGTGGATGAGGCGCGGGCGCAATTGCTCGCGGCGTGGCGGCGCCAGCTGCAACGCGGCTTTGATGATTTCTTGGATACCGCGATTACTCGGTGGAAGCGCTCGGGCGCGGTGGCAGCGATGACGAACCCAGACCTGAAGAACGGGCGCGGGGGACTGCGCGATATTCAGCTCTTGCGCGCGATGGCTTTGGGCAACCTGTGCGACTTTCCAGATTTAGACATTGAGCAGCGGCTGCTTCTCGACGCCCGCACGCTCCTGCACGTCACAGCTCGGCGCCACCGGGATATCTTGGATCCCGAGTTCGCCGCGGATGTCGCTGCGGATCTGGGGTTTGAAAGCCGTTATGCCCTGACAGCAGCTTTGGTCAGCGCTGCGGCCACGGTCAATAAGGCGGTGGAGCGCGGCCTTGCTACCGCCCGTGGGGTGCTAGGCCGTAATGCTTCAGTGACCGGCCGGGGCCGGCGCCGTCCGCTCGATGTGGACGTGGTGTCCGAGGGCGGCAACATTTTCCTTTCGCGCAATCCAAATGTGGAAGACCCGTGGCTGCTCACCCGCGTGGCAGCTGCCGCGGCGCGCACGGGATATATCATCGCCGAGACCACCTGGCACCAGCTCCAAGACTTGCCTGAGCTGCCGCCACGCTGGCCGCGGGCAGCGGTGGATGACTTCTTCGCTATTTTGTCCTCCCCGCGATGCACGCCGCGCGTCATACAGGACTTGGACCGCTATGGCCTGTGGGAACGTTTAGTCCCAGAATGGGGGCATGTGCGCGGCTTGTTGCCCCGCGAGCGCAGCCACGTCAATGCAGTGGACCATCATCTCATCGCAACGGTAACGCGGTGCGCGCAGATGCGTACGTCAGTGGCTCGTCCGGACTTATTGCTGTTGGCCGCGCTTTACCATGACATAGGCAAGGGCTACGGGCGCCCCCACGCCCAAGTCGGTGCGGAGATGATTACCCGCCAGGCAGCCCGTATGCGGCTGAGCGTCGCCGATAGGTCGCGCGCCCAAACCCTGGTGGCAGAACATACCACCTTGGCGCGGTTAGCAGCGACGATGGACCCAGCTTCCGATGCCGCTCGCGACGCCCTCTTGGCTGCCGCGCATTATGATCAGCTGACTATATCCCTGTTAGCGGTGTTGGCTGAGGCGGATGCCCAATCGACTGGGCCGGGCGTGTGGACACCGCGGGTGGAGCAAGCACAGAAGCTGATCGTCGCGCGGGCACTTGAGGCGCTCAAACCACGTGTTCTCGACCGCCCTGCTGTGCATGTACCGCTATCTAGCGAAGGCGTTGCGCTCAAAGTGGATTGGGAAGACCAAGAAGTTAGTGTGTCGTGGTGCGGTTCCTCGCAAGAAGAGTTAAAGCGCATCTTTGCCTTGTTATCGGCTCTGGGGTGGACCATCGTGCGGGCGAAAATCGTTCGCGAGGAGGACGGTGCCTATAAGGCGGAGTTTTTCATCCGCACGGTGCAACAGACCCTAAAGGAAGCAGCGCAGGAGATAAGGTTTATCCAGTCCTATAACTCACGAACTTATACGGAGCTGCCGGCCATTACTGGAGAGGTGACCACTGCGGCATTCGATGTGGGCGGCATTTTGGTCATCCGGACAGTCGAGCGCATCGGCGCTTTAGGGCACTTGGTTGAGGCATTGCCGGACTTTGTGTGGCTGCGCCATGAGATTTTGGGCGCGACGATGATTGTCAATGTGTACCTCGCCGGGCAGGTTTCTCGCGCTACCGTGGTGGGGAATGTGACCAGGGCCCTGGCTAGGGACTAAGATTGAATAGTTGAACTTTAGATCGATCTAAATAAAGGGAGCGCATCCGTAGTGTTTGACTCACTATCAGACCGCCTACAGTCAGCCCTGGCGGGCCTGCGCGGTAAGGGCAAACTGACCGAGGCTGATATCAATGCCACTGCCCGCGAGATCCGCCTCGCGCTGCTGGAAGCCGACGTGTCTTTGACCGTCGTCCGTGGCTTTATCAAGCGCATCAAGGAACGCGCCCGCGGCGCGGAAGTTTCTGAGGCGCTCAACCCAGCCCAGCAGGTAGTCAAGATCGTCAATGAGGAGCTCATTGAGATCCTGGGTGGCGAAACTCGCCGCCTGAACTTGGCTAAGAACCCGCCGACTGTGATCATGCTCGCCGGCCTGCAGGGTGCTGGTAAAACTACCTTGGCCGGTAAGTTGGCCAAGCACCTGGCGAAGCAGGGCCATACCCCGATGCTGGTGGCCTGTGACTTGCAGCGCCCAGGCGCGGTGCAGCAGCTGCAAATCGTCGGCGAGCGCGCTGAGGTGCCGACCTTTGCTCCGGATCCGGGAACCTCCCTGGACTCCAACGAGCATGAAATGGGTACCTCGCATGGGGACCCAGTGGACGTCGCCAAGCAGGGCATTGCTGAGGCCAAGCAGAAGCAGCACGATGTGGTCATCATCGATACCGCTGGCCGCTTGGGCATCGATGAGACCCTGATGACGCAGGCGCGCAATATCCGCGATGCCGTCAACCCGGACGAAGTCCTTTTTGTCATCGACTCCATGATCGGCCAGGACGCCGTGCAGACGGCCGAGGCCTTCCGCGATGGCGTGGACTTTACCGGCGTCGTTCTCACCAAGCTGGATGGTGACGCCCGTGGTGGTGCGGCCTTGTCTATCCGTGAGGTCACCGGCAAGCCCATCATGTACGCCTCTACCGGTGAGAAGCTCGATGATTTCGATGTCTTCCACCCAGAGCGCATGTCCAGCCGTATTCTGGGCATGGGTGATTTGCTCTCCCTTATCGAGCAGGCTGAAGCAACCCTAGACCACCAGAAGGCCGAAGAGGCAGCCTCTAAGCTGGGCTCTGGCGAGCTGACGCTCAATGACTTCCTTGAGCAGATGCTGATGATCCGCAAGATGGGCCCCATCGGCAACTTGCTGAAGATGATGCCCGGCGGCAAGCAGATGAATGAAATGGCCGCCATGGTGGATGAAAAGCAGCTGGACCGCATCCAGGCGATCATTCGCGGTATGACGCCGCAGGAGCGTGAGGATCCGAAGATTCTCAATGCATCGCGCCGCAAGCGCATTGCTAATGGTTCTGGTGTAAGCGTTTCCGAGGTCAACCAGCTCATTGAGCGCTTCAACCAGGCTAAGAAGATGATGTCCAAGATGGCCGGCCAATTCGGCATGGGCGGCATGGGCGGTCGCTCCGCTACCAAGAAGAAGCCCAAGGGTCGCAAGGGCAAAAACGGCAAGCGCAAGAAGGGCAAAGGCGGCGGTGGCAACCGCGGCCCGAAGATGCCAGGCGGTATGCCGGGCATGGGCGGAATGCCAGGAATGCCCGGTGGTGGCGGCATGCCGTCCATGGAGGAGCTGCAAAAGCTCCAGCAGCAAATGGGCGGCGGCGGTGGCATGCCAGGTATGCCCGGTATGCCAAAGATGCCGAAGGGAATGGAAAATATCGACCTCGACAACCTAGACTTTGGCAAGGGCACAAAGTAGTCTTTCTGGCCCGTGGCCAGAGCAAAAGGGGCTTCCGCATTCGCGCGGAAGCCCCTTTTTTGTGCTTGCGTTTGTCGACGCCCCCCTAAACCGGCTTCGCGAAAGCGCAGCCGGTCTTGGATCTTAGGGGCTAGACTGCCTCATCTTGGCCAGCGTTGGGGTAGGGGACTGGGTTGGCATGTTGCTTGCCGGCGTTGGTAGGCGCTGCGGGCGCTTGCTCCACGGCTCCTGCAGCCTGCTCCGGTGGAATATCCGGGGCCTCCTGCTGGACTTTTTCCCCGTTAAGGAAGGGCTTTAGGGCCTCGCGGATCATTGGCATTGCAGATTCCGCAAAAGCATTGGTGATGTGGTGCATGTCGCGGTAGACCATCGTATTGCCGATGATGACCGGGCAGTCACCATTGGCATCGCAGAACCACGGAGCGGTATCAATCGAGAGCATATTCTGGTACTTCGACAGCACGACCGCACCGGGGTCAAAAGGCTGGTAGACCTGCTCAAAGCGCATGCCGCAGCCATAAGCATCTTCGGAAGCGACGTAACATTCATCAAACTCGCGTGGGCGGCCTTCTTCATCGAATCCCCACGGGTTATCGCGGAAGCCCAAGAAAGGAATATCGCGGTCGGCCAATTCATCCCAGAACGCCTGGTAGCCGGCGGGCACGGCATCAGGGCCGGTGCCATATTCATTTTGCGGGCGAGTGGTATTCGAGATGACCAAGGCCGGGTTCGCCTCTTCGATGCGATCCATGACCAGCTTGCCCCACTCGGCACATTCTGGGGTCACGGTGACATCGTCACCCAATTCAATCGGGCAGCCCTGGCGCAGCAGCGGTACCAACTTAAAGCCCATTTCCTTGCCTAAGCGGTCCAGCGGGGCAGAATACTGCTCCGCGTGGGAACCGCCAACCAAATAGACTTCCTTCTCTGCGTTGGGGTCACCGAAAATGCAGGGGGTCTTTCCGTCCTTGCGGGTTTCGAAGAAGAAGTCAGCAGGCTGGCTATCTGGTACGAAGCACCAATTTGTCGCTACCGGTGGCTGGATGCCGCCGGCCAGGATCGGATCAGGTTTAATTTCCACATTATCCGGCGGGGTGATGTCGTTGATGAACGTCGTTGCGCCGGGGTAAAGGGCAGGATCCAAAAGCTCTGCATCAGCATCATTCAGTGTGCGCATCCATAGCGGTTGGACCGCCAAGAGGCCGATAACAGCCGCGGCGACAACAACGCCACCCATACCGCGGGCGGCACCGGCGGGTTTCTGCAAGGTCGACAGGCCCTTGCGCACCGGTAGATCCTCCGACGTGGGGCGCTTGCGATGCTGGCGTAGGGGCTTTTCCAAAAAGCGGTGCGTGAGGTCCGCCAACACCAGCGAAATGACGATAATGATGACGCCCAACCACCACGATGGGGTTTCTTGACCCAGGTAGGAGGTGGACAAAATGAGCAACGGCCAGTGCCACAGGTAGAGCGGATAGGCTACGTCGCCCAGCCAGCGCGCCTGCTTGGAGGCCATGGCCTTGGAAATCTTGCCACCGCCGCCCAAGATAATGAGTACGGCGCCGCCTAGTGGCAAGAGGGAAAGCGGGCCAGGGTACGCAGTGGTATCCGCGATGATGGCACCAGTAAAGATGAGCATCAGAAGGCCCAAACCAGTAAAGAGATCATAGAGGCGGGCTGGAATCTTCCAGGAGGAACCGTAGATGGCCAGGACCGCGCCCAAGGTCAACTCCCAAGCGCGCGACCAGGTGGAGTAGTAGTTCTCCGGAGTTCCGTAGAGGCCGTGGCGCGAAGCATAGGCAAAGGAAGCAATCGTGACCACGATGAGGATCGGGCCAGCAATCTGGTTGACCGTGGGGAAGCTGCGCTTGCCCAAAGGTTGCTGCTTTGGCCGGAACTTCATGATGGCCGCCAAGATGAGCGCGAAGGCAATGCCCATGATGTAGAACTGGCCCTGCACGGCCATGGACCACATGTGCTGTAGCGGTGAGGTATCAGCCGCGGCCGCCGTGTAGTCGGCGTTTTGTTCCGCTAGCTCCCAGTTCTGGTAGTACAGCATGGTGGCTGTGATCTGTTGAGTGAGCTCGGTGCGCATGAGCTGCGGGGTGAAAATGCGCACTAGAATGTAGGTCACACCGATGACCAAAACCAAGCTTGGTACCAGGCGCCGCAAGGTACGCCAGATGGGCCACCATGGGTTCAGCGAGGCGTTGGGCTTGCTCGCGTAGCGCAGTTGGGAGCCCAAGAAGAAGTAGCCGGATAGCAGCAAGAATACGTCGACGCCGCCGGAAACGCGTCCGACGAATACGTGGTAGATAACTACTAGGCCGATGGCAATACCGCGCAGACCATCAAGGTCATAGCGGTACCGGAAATTTCGCGGTGATTCTTTAGTCATAAACTGTCTTTTCGTGCGCCTATGCCTGGATGGTAAGGCGGAAGGCGCGCCATACATATGAAACGAAATGTCTATATTCGGCCCCTAAGGGTACTCTGCTTCAGTATCGCAGGCATAACGAACCTGCGTGCGTAGCGTAGTGATTTTTGAAAATGCAGCTACTCGCGCTAAAATATCCCAGGTTATCTACTCGGATATTCTGAGCTAGAGAAACTGAAGAACGTAATATTCTGCGTAGCACCGTTCCCGTCTACGGTCGGCCGGTATGTCACGCGCAGATAAAATCCAAGGGTTGAACCGGCGCACAACCTAGTGCGCGTCTGTACTGCCCAGTGACTAGTAAAGGAGCCAACATGGCTGTCAAGATCAAGCTGCAGCGCCTGGGCAAGGTCCGCGCTGCTGAGTACCGCGTTGTTATTGCTGATGCCCGCACCCGTCGTAACGGCAAGGTCATCGAGAACATCGGTATCTACCACCCGAAGGAAGAGCCTTCCCTCATCCAGATCGACTCCGAGCGTGCACAGCACTGGCTGTCCGTTGGCGCACAGCCAACCGAGCCGGTTCTCGCTCTGCTGAAGGTCACCGGTGACTGGCAGAAGCACAAGGGTCTGCCGGGCGCAGAGGGCACCCTGAAGGTTGCTGAGGAGAAGAAGTCCAAGCTGGAGATCTTCAACGAGGCACTGGCTGAGGCCAACAACGGCCCGACCATCGAGGCCATCACCGAAAAGAAGAAGAAGGCAAAGGAAGAGGCTGAGAAGAAGGCTGCTGAGGAAGCTGCTGCTGCAGAGGCTGCCGCTGCTGCCGCCGGCGAAGCTGACGCTGAGGCCGAGGAGAAGGCTGAGGAAGCTTCCGAGGAGTCCGCAGAGTAATCTGCCTCCCTTGCTAAGCGCATAGCGCTTCTAGCTTTGGGCCCGTCGCTACGATCACTGGTCGTAGTGGCGGGGCCTTTGTAGTTTTTGGTGCCTATAATGCCGGCACACGAAAACGACCGTGCACGCTAGCCCGTGGCGGGGCTGCGTGCGCGGTCGCTAGTGAAATTGGCGCGCAAGAAAACTTTCGGCGTCCCTCTCGGGGATGTGCCGGTTCGCCTTTAGCTCTGTGGCTTGTAATTGGGGTAGCGGCTGTGGACGTTGGATGGATCCTTAAAGTCCATGCCGCGCAGGGCGCCAGCAACAACCGGAGCGAAAAGCTCGAGGATCTGCTCGCGTGGAAGCCGGGACAAAGGGCCGTCGATGGCAAGTACGGTAAATCCATGAATGGCCGACCAAGCCAGCAGGGCATTCTGCATGAAATACGTAGCGTCAGTGGTATTGTCCAG
The DNA here is from genome assembly GCF_030228885.1 of Corynebacterium sp. MSK195. Lineage (NCBI taxonomy): Bacteria > Bacillati > Actinomycetota > Actinomycetes > Mycobacteriales > Corynebacteriaceae > Corynebacterium > Corynebacterium sp. MSK195. The sequence continues at coordinate 227,125 of NZ_JASPGT010000001.1, forward strand.
CGCTTCCGCGTGGCGGGACAACAGGGCGAAGAAATCGCGAATCTGCTGTAGATGATCCATCTTTGGGTCATCTTCCGTATCGGGATCTACGCCAAGCATGAAACGCAGCGCCTTCCACTCCAGCATGCAGCGGAAGAAATTAGTCTCATCCAAGGCAAACTCGAGGTAAGCATAACCAATCTGCATCAGGTGCTCTGGAAAATCTAGGCCCTCTGCAGTCTCGGTAGTCTCGTGTAAACGCCGGACCAACTCATCGGTGGCAAGCTCAGCGACCTTATCGTGCAGTTCTTCTTGGTCCTTGAAATGGCGGTATGCAGAGGTAGGGGACACTCCTGCTTCGCGAGTTACCGCACGAACGGTAATTGCGTCGGGGCCGCTTCTTTTGCCTAGTTGAACAGCGATACGGAGCAGCTCATCGTGGAGGTTTCCATGATGGTAGGGCTTATTGTGGGTTTCCATAAAACTCATTTTATCAACAAAACCTATGTACGTATAAACTATTTAGTCAGCATGGTGAGCAGCAAAATTGCGGGGGTAGAAGGGTCGCCGCTCTCGCTTGTAGCCTCGACTTTATGTACCTCATATGCAGGAAGGTGCACGATAGAGCCGGGGGTGAGCGTGATGGTTTCACTGCCGTAGCTGAAGTCAAGCTCACCGCGCAGCGCCTGCACGGTGATCGGATGTGCGGCCTTGTGATCGGGCAGGGACTGTCCTGGTGCAAAGCTAAAGAGAATGAGGTTGGCACCATCGGCGCTTAAGATGCGCTGGACGCCTGGGCGCGGGCGTTGCGGATCGGTATCTGGTGCGATGTCGAGCAGGTTGAGCGCGGTCATGGCAGAGGTGCCACTGGAATGAGAAGCCGCGCCAAAGGTTTCCGGGAAGTTGGTAGGTAGGTTGCTCATGGACCCACTTTAACGACAATGACACTCAAATTCTGGGTTAGCTTTCTAAAGTGGCGGAAGTTTATGACTGACAAGGGCAAAGAGGTCTGTGTTGTAGAATTTCCGCTATGGAATTGATGATTGGTCGCGTGATTAAATCGCACGGCGTGAAAGGCGAAGTCGTAGTCGAGGCCACTACGGATGAGCCGAAGGTGCGCTTTGCGGTAGGGGAAGTTCTTCATGGCACGCAGGGCAAGAAGGGGCACACACTAACTATCAAGGCGGTCCGGAGCCATAAGGGAAGGCTGCTCGTCACCTTCGAAGAGATCAAAGACCGAACAGTGGCGGATAGCCTCCGCGGTACCAAGTTCTTTGCCGCGCCGCTCGACAGTGATGATGGTGGCTTTTATGACCATGAGCTGGAAGGGCTTCGCGTTCTTTTAGCGGGCAAGGAAATCGGTAAGGTCACATCGGTCATCCACGGCGGAAGCCAGGATTTGTTGGAGGTAGAACTCGATAACAGCAAGGAGGCGCTCATTCCCTTCGTGCATGCCATTGTTCCTGAGGTGAACCTAGAGGCCGGAACGTGCACTATCGATCCGCCGGAAGGACTGCTTGACCTATGAGGCTTGACGTCATCACCATCTTTCCGGAGTACCTGGACCCGTTGCGGCATGCGCTTCTGGGAAAGGCCATTGAACAAGGTCGCCTTGAAGTAGGTGTGCACGATCTGCGGCAGTGGGCTACGGATGCGCATAAGTCTGTCGATGACTCGCCGTTCGGTGGTGGTCCCGGCATGGTTATGAAGCCAGAAGTTTGGGGGCCGGCGCTCGATAGCGTTGCTGCGCGGGAAAGTGCGCCCAATCTAGAGTCTGCGCTGCCACATTTGAACCGTCCGCGCCACGATGAATTAGAAGGGGTAGAGGCACAAGCCTATGCGGTTGATGCCACGGCCGATGAGGATAGCGACCTCCCATTGCTTATCGTGCCGACGCCAACGGGAAAACCGTTTAGCCAAGCAGATGCGCGGGCGTGGTCCAATGAGGAGCATATTGTTTTTGCCTGCGGGCGTTATGAGGGCATCGATCAGCGCGTGGTGGATGACGCCGCTCGGCGTTACCGCGTGCGCGAGGTTTCTATCGGCGATTATGTGTTGATCGGTGGGGAAGTGGCAACGTTGGTGATTGCTGAGGCTGTGGTGCGCCTCATCCCCGGTGTGCTGGGAAATAAGCGCTCTCATGAGGAAGATTCTTTTTCTGATGGTCTCTTAGAAGGCCCGAGCTATACTAAGCCGCGAGAGTGGCGTGGCCTAGCCGTGCCGGACGTCCTCACCTCGGGAAACCACGGTTTGGTAGACAAATGGCGGAGGGAACAGGCATTGCTGCGCACGTGGCAACGCCGTCCCGAACTTTTGGAGGCGGCTGAGCTCGATAAGGACGACAAGGCCTTCATCGCGCAGTTGGAACAAGAAGCCAACACCCAGGGTGAAAGCTAATGGAGGTAAGCGCTGACCTCTCGGTACTCCTAGTAACCCAGGAGTGGGAGAAAAGCCTCGAAGCATTACCGGAGGCGATACGTGTCCGGGGTTTTAAGCCAATAAGCATTTTTGCCCTCCAGGTAGCGGAGGAGTGCACTGAAAGCAGCCCGCTAGCGCAGGAATATCGCTTCAGATTCGGCCAGTGGCCGCAGAGAATTCCGGTGTGGCGGCTCATCGTAAACGGAGAGACCACACAGCCCCTGGCCACAGTGGCCGCCCTGGTGGCAGACTGCTTGCCGCCGGCAGCCTCGTGGGTGGGCAGTGCGGAAATCGGTTTTACAGAGATGGGGCTTGGCGCCCCAGCGGTGTGGCGGGCCGAATCTGGGTTATAAGCGCAATCTGGAAAACTCTTTAGCGCTTTTTCCTGCCTAAACTGCAGCGCATATGCCTTCTAGGGTTATAGTAAAGGGGACATTCCCTTCAGATTCCTATTCCCAAGGTGGTCCCTTAACCATGACGGCTCCCAATGGCAATAACTACGGTGGATATAGCCAACAACCGCCCCAGTACAATCAGCAGTATTATTCCCAGCCGCAGCGAAGCGGTGGCGTAGGTGGCGCCACGATCGCCGCGATTATCGCAGCCATTGTGGCGGTTATCGCGGTGGCTGCCATGGTCATCATGTTCGTGACCACTAACAAGGATGATGCATCGACTAGCGCGGCTGCCGATAGTCAATTCCAACAGGCGGATGCGAATAGTGGCTCCGGCTCCTCCAAGAACGATGCAGACGATGAGGATGAAGATTCCAGCCCGGTCACGGTCACCAAGACCAAGGATGCTCCAGCTCCAGCGCCGGCACAGGCAGCGTCTTCTGGCAGCAGCAATGGGCACTCTTGGAGTGACTTCACTAGCTACTATGCGGCTACCAGCAAAACCTCCAGTGGGTTTGCCAACAACGTCTATACCGCGTTTATGAATAACTGGGTCGCTGGCGGCGGAACCGGCGCTACCTTGAGTGTCTACTCGCCGGCAACAGGTGGTACCTACACCATGTACTGCTCCGGTAGCTCTTCGCGCGTTTCCTGCTCCGGCGGCGATAACGCCCGCGTGGTTATCTACTAAGAACGCACTACGGCAACCTCCTTTCCTTACTGGGGAAAGGAGGTTTTGTGCGTATTGGGGGCGTCGGCAAGCGAAGGCAGTAAAGGGGACGTGCGGTAAATTGGGTGGGTCTAATCCCAAGCCTCGAGAAAGAGTGAGGAGACCACGTGAATATTGCGGCCACTATCGCCGCCGAGCTCAACGTCAAGGAATCGCAGGTTTCTACCGCGTTGCAGCTGCTTGCGGAGGGCAATACAGTGCCCTTTATCGCCCGCTACCGCAAGGAGGCCACCGGTGGGCTGGATGACTCCCAGCTGCGCACCATTGAAGAGCGCGCGAATTATTTAAAAGAACTACAGGAGCGCAAGGAGACCATCCTTGCGGCGATTGAAGAGCAGGGCAAGCTTAGCGACGCCCTCAAGGAACAAATCCTTGCCTGCGAATCCAAGGCGCGCCTAGAAGATTTGTATCTGCCGTATAAAAAGCGCCGCAAAACGAAGGCCGATATTGCCCGCGAAGCCGGCCTTGAGGAGCTGACCGATAAGCTCATTGCGGATCCCAACGCCGCTCCAGAAGAGTTGGCACAGGCCTTTACCACCGAGGGCTTTGAGGACACCAAAAAGGCACTCGACGGCGCCCGCGCCATTTTGGTGGACCGCTTCGCGCTCGACGCGGATCTGGTGGGTGAAGTGCGCGAGCGTATGTTCACTGAGGGCTCCATGGGCGCGCGCGTTGTTGAGGGCAAGGAAGCCGAAGGCGCGAAGTTTAAGGACTACTTTGATTTCAACGAGCCCTTCCACAAGCTGCCTTCGCACCGCATTTTGGCGCTGCTGCGTGGCGAGAATGAGGGCGTGCTGCAGTTGCAGCTAGATGCCGGCGATGACGCCGATTACGAGGATGTAATCGCCTCCCGCTTCGAGCTGGATCGCTCCTCCAAGTGGCTCGCCAACGCCGTCCATTGGGGATGGCGCACCAAGCTCTATATTTCCTCTAGCCTGGACGTTCGCATGCGGCTCAAAGAGATTGCGGAGGAAGGCGCGCTGAAGATCTTTGCCACCAATTTGCGCGACGTGCTGCTCGCGGCACCTGCTGGCCAACGTGCCACCATCGGCTTGGATCCGGGTTACCGCAATGGTGTGAAGTGCGCGGTAGTGGACAAAACCGGTAAGGTGCTCGACACCGCCATTGTCTACCCGCATCAGCCGCAGAACCAGTGGAGCCAAGCAGTTCAGACGCTGTCGACCCTGTGCGCCAAGCATTCTGTAGACCTTATGGCCATCGGCAACGGCACTGCCTCCCGCGAGACCGAGAAGCTTGCCCAGGAAATTGCGGACCTCATCAAGCAAGCCGGCGGTCAGCGACCCACTCCTGTAGTGGTATCGGAGTCCGGAGCTTCGGTTTACTCAGCCTCGCCGCTTGCGGCGGAGGAATTCCCCGACATGGATGTCTCACTGCGCGGCGCGGTCTCCATCGCACGCCGCTTGCAGGATCCTTTGGCTGAGTTGGTCAAGATTGATCCGAAGGCCATTGGTGTGGGGCAGTACCAGCACGACGTTAATCAGACGGCGCTCGCCCGCACTCTTGATGGCGTCGTGGAAAGTGCGGTAAACGGCGTGGGCGTTGATCTCAATACCGCTTCCGTCCCGCTGCTTGAGCGCGTAGCTGGTGTCAATTCCACCATCGCTACCAATATTGTGGCCTACCGCAATGAACACGGTTCTTTTGCTTCCCGCAAGGAACTGAAGAAGGTACCGCGTCTTGGGCCTAAGGCCTTTGAGCAATCTGCAGGCTTCCTCCGCATCAACGGCGGTACCGATCCGCTGGATTCCTCTGCCGTACACCCTGAGGCATATCCTGTCGTCTCCCGCATCGCGGAGAAGACGGGCCTGGGTATTTCTGAACTTATTGGCAATACCCGCGTACTTAGCACGCTGGCGCCAGCAGACTTTGCAGACGAGACTTTCGGCATTCCTACGGTGACCGATATCATCGCCGAGCTGGATAAACCCGGACGCGACCCGCGCCCTGAGTTCAAGACCGCCACCTTTAAAGAGGGCGTACATAAGGTTTCCGATCTCACCCCGGGCATGATTCTTGAGGGCACGGTGACAAACGTGGCGGCATTCGGCGCCTTCGTGGATGTCGGAGTCCATCAGGATGGTCTCGTCCACGTTTCTGCCATGAGCCACAAGTTTGTCTCCGATCCGCACGAGGTCGTGCGCTCTGGCCAGGTGGTCAAGGTGAAGGTCATGGAGGTTGATGTGGAGCGCCAGCGCATCGGTCTCTCCCTCCGTTTGGATGATGAACCGGGGCAGCCGGCTCCCAAGCGCCGCGGTGATTCCCCACGTGGTTCCGCTAAGTCCGGCGGCAGGGGAGAAGGAAAGCGCTCCGGCCACAACTCTGGGCGCGGATCCCGGAGTGGCTCGCGCGGCCGCACGGGTGGGGCAGGTAGCGCCGGTGGTGGCGGAGCTATGGCCGATGCCCTGAAGAAGGCAGGATTCTAACCGCTTTCAACTGCCGTTGGGAAGCCCTGATTCGCCCAGCTGTGTAGCTCCCATCGCCGTAGGCGATGGGAGCTTTTCCTGTTCGGATACAAGTTTTGAATGGATTGGTGTTCAATATGCGCGGATATCAACCCAAAATGGTAAGTTTGGCAAAACTAAATATCCGATCGTTCGAGTCACTGTTTAGTGCAAGGAGAAAGAAATGAGCAACGGGGCTAAAAGAGGTTACGGCAGGGGAGTATTGGGTTGGCACCGCCTACTCGATTGGCGGCCCCGCAGCGTGGTGGCCCGAGTATGCATAGTGTTCTTCTTGGTTGCGCCCATCATTATTGCCGGGACCATGATGTGGGCGATGTGGGACCCTTCCAAGTACATGCGCAAGATCGACTTGGCGGTGGTCAATGAGGACGTGGGCGTAGATAAGCAGGACACGTACACCAACTACGGTGACCAGGTGGTAGAAGGATTGCTAGATACCGACTACCTCAATTTCACAGAGGTGGAAAAGACTGAGGGTGATGAAGGTCTAATCAAGGGCAAGTATTTGATGGTGGTGACCATCCCCAAAGATTTTTCCCAGCAGGCGGTGACCATCATCAGTGACAATCCCGTCAAACCTGAAATCCATTTTGCTAGTAACGACTATTACGGGTCCAATGGTTCCGTCATCTCCTCAAGTCTGATTCCCCAGGTGCAAACCAGTGTGGAAAACGCGATCTCGAAGAAATACGCTGACCAGGTAATTGAGGGGCTCAACAAACTAAGTGACGGCCTAGGCAATGCCGCCGACGGCGCTGGGCGTCTCGATCAGGGCGCTGGGAAGCTTCAGGAGGGCGGTAGCCGTGCTGTCGGTGGAATCCAAGAATTGGGAGCTGGTGCCGGAAAGATTAATGACGGAACCTCGTCGTTGGTCGATGGAACCGCTCGCCTCAATGAAGGAGTTGGGCGCCTCGATGAGGGCGCGGTTCAGCTCGATGAAGGTGCGGCTCAGCTTGCCACAGGATCCGATAAACTGCTTTCTGGAACTGGCCGTCTTGCTGACGGTGCCGGCCAGATTGATGGTGGAGTCAATCAGCTCACGGGAATGCTTACTCCAGTGCTTAAGCAGGCCCAGATTGTGGTCCCAGCACTGTCGCAGCTGGTGGGGGCATTGCGCAATTTAGGTATGGAGCAGCAGGCGGACCAACTTAATTCGCTCGTATCCAAGCTTGACCCTGAAGCGAGCGGAAACATGGTGGATAAACTCGAGCAGCTTTCGGAGGGGACTGGTCAGCTTTATTACAACCTTTCAGATCCCAACTCGGAGTATCTGGGGGGAATGAATAAGCTCAATGTTGGTGCCCATCGTCTTTCGGATGGAACCAAGCAGCTACGTGGAGGCGTGGGAGAGCTAAGCGATGGAGCCTCGCAGCTCCACGATGGTGCCACCCGCCTTCATGCAGGCACCGGTACTCTTAAAGAAGGAACCGACCGGTTAGCGGCCGGAGGTGCCGAGCTTAAAGGCGGTATGGATAAGCTCAAGTCTGGCTCCGGTGAACTATCCCAAAAGCTGGCGGAGGGAGTAGCCAAAGCACCAACTATTTCCAAGCCCGATAAATCGGCACAGAACATGGCCGTGCCTATCAACTTCACGGCGTCCAATGTGCATCCGGTTCAAACCGTGGTAAATCCCTTGGACCCTACTCGCAAGGACATTACCGGCGGTGCCTCACTCCTTTTGATCCTTGTCTTTGGCTTCCTCGTCATGCTGCTTGTAACTCTGATGCTTCCGTATTACTTAGGTCGACGGGGAGTCCGTGCGGTGCATCCAGCGCGCGGAATACTTGGAGCTTTTGGCATACTAACTATTCTCAACTTTCTTGCTCTGGCATTTATGGCACTCATGTCTGCGACGCTGGGCTGGGTGCCTGAAAGCTGGCCAATGATACTTGGGGTGATAGCGGCGATAGCTGCAGCAGGCGCGGCAACCTACCAGTTCTTCTTGGTGACGTTTGGGCGAAAGGTAGGTGGTGTGTTTGCCGCGGGACTCTTCGCTTTAGGCGTGATGGTCTTCGGCGGTGTGTGGCCGGTAGCCGCTATTCCGCGGCCGCTCAGCGCTGTTCACCCCCTCCATCCGATGACCTATGCAAAGGATGCCTTCACGCGAGCTACTGACGGAATTTATGATACGACCTTCTGGACCGGCATGGGGGTGCTGGTCGTGACCGCACTGCTTGCGCTTTTAGCGTCTCAAGCGGTTTTCCGCGCGCGTCACCTAGGTACTGCAAAAATTGTTGATGAACACCTATTTCGTGCAAAGTCCACTGCGGTGGCATAGTTTGGGTGGGGCCAGGACCAGCTATAGAGGAATTTGGTTCTTGCTGGCGAATATGGAAAAGTAGTACACCGTTCTATGTAACGGGCACGAACCGGTTAGGCAGTACGCCGCTAGGGTCCTCTGTCCCAAACTGAAAAGGAATATTGGCATGTCCAACATTATTGACAAGGTCGATGCAGCACAGCTGCGCGACGATATCCCGTCCTTCCGCCCAGGCGATACCCTCGACGTTAATGTAAAGGTTATCGAGGGCAACAACGAGCGTGCACAGCTCTTCAAGGGCATCTGCATCCGTCGCCAGGGCTCCGGCATCCGCGAGACCTTCACCGTCCGTAAGGTTTCCTTCGGTATCGGCGTTGAGCGTACCTTCCCGGTTCACTCCCCGAACCTGGAGTCCATCAAGGTCTCCCGCCGTGGCCGCGTCCGCCGTGCGAAGCTCTACTACCTGCGCGATCTGCGCGGAAAGAAGGCTCGCATCAAGGAGCGCCGCTAGTACTAGCGCGCTGCGCGCCAGCTTCCCCTTGCACCCAACTGTGGGTGCAAGGGGATTTTTCAATGCCCAATGGCGCTTATTCCAAAGTTGGAAGCATGATCTAAACGGAAAGTTGTCTGTGAATCCCCCTGCCGCGAGGGGGATAAGACCGGACATCGGGCGTGGGGTTGCTAGGATCTAGCGCGTGAATAAAGACAGCATCTCGCAGGAACAGCCGTCAGAAGGCGAGGGGGCCCACCCAGTACAGGGCGAGGTCACCCAGCAAGGCAAAGAGGCGACTAAGAAGAAAGATATGCCGTGGCTGCTGGAAACACTTCTGGTCGTGGCGACGGTTCTCGTGATCGTCGGACTATTCCAGAACTTTATCGGCCGGCAGTATGTAATCCCATCGGGTTCGATGGAGCCGACCCTCCACGGCTGCGAGGGCTGCACAAATGACCGTATCTTTACGGAAAAGATCTCTTACTACGGTGACGGCGAGCCAGAACCAGGTGATGTCGTCGTCTTTAAAGGCACTGAGGACTGGAATTCCAGCTTCGTCTCACCGCGCTCGTCCAATCCGGTCATTCATGGCGTGCAGGATGCGTTGAGCTTCGTATCCTTGGCGCCGCCAGACGAAAATACTCTGGTCAAGCGTGTGGTTGCTACCGGAGGACAGACAGTGTCCTGCCAAGAGGGCGATCCTGCAGTCATGGTAGATGGCAAGCCCATCGAGCAAGACTACGTGCAAGACCCGCCAACCTACCCGGTAGATGAATCGACTGGCTCGGAGGCCTGCGGTGGTCCGTACTTTGGTCCCGTCGAGGTACCGGAGGACAATATCTGGGTGATGGGCGATAACCGTACTGCTTCGGCCGATTCTCGCTACCACATGACCGATAAGTTCCATGGCACGGTTCCAGTAGAAAACGTCCGCGGCAAGGTGAAATTTGTATTCTGGCCGTTTACCCGCATAGGTGGGGTCGATGACCCGGACATTCAGGAATAAGCCTTCCTCCCAACGCCTGCGCACCCGGGATTTTCTTTTCCCCGTGGTGGCAGGCTTTGTCCTGCTAGTACTTCTGCAGGCGCTGGTGGGGCGGATGTATGTCATTCCTTCTGCTTCGATGGAGCCGACCCTGCACGGGTGTCCCGGCTGTAAAAATGACCGCATTGCCGTGCAAAAGGTCAGCTACTACTTCACGGACCCCAAGCCCGGGGAGGTTGTGGTTTTTGAAGGGCCCGACTCATGGAATAACGAGTTTGAGGTCAATCGCTCGCACAATATTTTTGTGCGCGGCGCGCAGAACGCTTTGGCGGCCCTAGGGCTGCTTCCTAATGGGGAAAATATCCTGGTAAAGCGCGTCATTGCTACCGGCGGGCAGACGGTGAGTTGTCAGGCTGGCGATCCTGCGGTCATGGTGAACGGAAAGCCCATTGAGCAATCCTTCGTCCTCGATCCGCCGGAGATTCCCGTAGATCCCAGCGTGGGCTCGCAAGAGTGCGGCGGTGAGTATTTTGGCCCAGTCACCGTCCCAGAAGGAAGCCTCTGGGTGATGGGTGATAATCGCACCAACTCCCTCGATTCCCGTGCGCACTTGGGTGACCATCTGCAGGGCACCGTGCCGGTGGACAATGTCCGCGGGCGCGTCGAGGCCGTCATTTTGCCGCTTTCGCGTTGGGGTGGGGTGGAGCACCCGGAAATTTCGCATGCGGCGGCTTAAACAGCGACGCACCTACGAGGTCGCATTGAGCAAGGCCGGTTTAGGTCCGGTAGCTGGCGTGGATGAGGCAGGGCGCGGTGCCTGCTGTGGACCAATCACCATCGCGGCCTGTGTGATGCCGGAGCGGCCGATCAAGGAGTTGGCGGAGCTTACTGACTCCAAGAAGCTCACCCCCAAACAGCGCGAGAAGCTTTTTCCTCTCATTAAAGACAAGGCTGTGGACTGGTCTGTGGTGCATATTGCTGCCGGGGACATTGATAAGCGCGGCATCCAGCACGCCAATATTTCCGGCATGCGCAGGGCAGTTGCGCGCCTGGAAGCACGTCCGGGCTATGTGCTTACCGACGCCCTCTTTGTCCCCGGCCTCATCCAACCCCACCTGCCCATCATCGGTGGCGATGCGGCCGCACGGTGTATCGCCGCGGCGAGTGTGTTGGCCAAAGTCAGCCGTGACCACCTGATGCACGAGCTGGATGCGCGGTACCCCGGGTACGGGTTGGCCAGCCATAAGGGGTACGGAACCAAGGCGCATGAGGCCGCAATTGCGGCGCTTGGAGCGTGTCCGGAGCACCGGATGAGCTACGAGAATGTCCGCCGTGCTCATGCGGAGTTTGCCGCGCGTGCCTAGCTAAAATCTAGCCTTCCTCGCGCTAAGCTATAGCGAGCTAACCCACAACCTGGAGGTCCACCGTGAGTGCAGAGGAACTCGATAACTACGAGGCTGAGGTAGAGCTGTCCCTCTACCGCGAGTACCGGGACGTTGTCAGCCAGTTTTCCTATGTCGTTGAAACTGAACGGCGCTTTTATCTGGCTAATGCGGTAGAGCTTATTCCGCATACCTCTGGGCCTGATGTCTACTACGAGGTGCGCATGTCGGATGCCTGGGTATGGGATATGTACCGCTCCGCGCGCTTTGTGCGCTACGTCCGTGTTATTACATACAAGGATGTCAATATCGAGGAGCTGGATAAGCCGGAATTCATGATGCCGGAATAACTTTGTCAAGCTGGCGTACAACGTGCCGCACCCTAGCTGTGGATAACAGCGCTGCAGAGCGTAGTTATCCACAGCTAGGGTCTTTTTGCTTTTGTGTCCCTTGTGTAGGCCCTTTCACCTGCGGTGTCCTGTGCTAGTCAATGATTCTCTCGACGCACAAGGATAAACCGCAATGCACATTAGTTCAGAACACCGCTTGGCCACGAAGAAGCCCCGTCATAAACAAGTCTTAGGAAAAAGGGGAGAGGCCTTCGCAGCGCGCTATCTGCGCGAACGCGGGGCAGAAATAATTGCTGCCAACGTCACTTATCGGGTGGGAGAAATCGACCTTATCGCCCGGGAGGCGGATGGAACCATCGTCTTTGTTGAGGTTAAGACCCGCGCCAATTCCCGCTACGGGGTAGCTGAGGCCGTAACCCCGCAGAAGCTCGCGCGACTGCGTAAAGCCGCGGCACAGTGGCTTGATGGAAAGCCACTATCTGGGGTGCGATTCGACGTTATTGCCTTGGTCGCGCGCGGGCAGGGGTTTGCGCTGGAACACTTCAAGGGGGTTGAAGATGGCTCTAGGTAATTGTTTGACCATGTCCCTCAACGGAGTCTTAGCCCAGTTGGTTGACGTGGAAGCGAACGTCGGTCACGGACTGCCGGGCATTCACGTTGTAGGCCAGACGGATACCGCAATTTCCGAATCTCGGGACCGAATCAAGACCGCAGCCTTTAACTCCCATCTGCCCTGGCCCAAGACGAAAGTGGTTGTCTCCATGTCCCCGGCGTCGCTTCCCAAATCCGGGTCCCACTTTGACCTACCCATAGCGCTTGCGATTCTGGCGGCCCAGGCGGAGGCCGACTTCCCGTCTTATGGCAGTACTTCCTCGCCCGCCCAACGTCTCCAGCGCACCTTGGTCCTAGGCGAGCTCGGCCTCGACGGCTCCGTTCGGCCTGTAGCAGGCATCATCCCTGCCCTCCTTGCCGCACGGGAGCAAGGAATAACAACTCTCCTTGTTCCGCCTGGCAATGCCGCCGAGGCGACACTGGTGCCGGACATGGACGTACTGGTTGCTTCGTCGTTGCAGGAAGCTTTCGGATGGGCCTGCGGAAACCGTGGGCTGCCGCAGGCGGCGAGCTTTTCGGGGTCGCTCAGCCCCGCGCCTGCGGCGGCGTCGCGACTCGACTTTAGCGATATCGCTGGCCAAGCTAATGCCAAATGGGCTGCCGAGGTTGCTGCAGCCGGTGGCCATCACTTGATGATGATTGGGCCGCCAGGATCAGGAAAGTCCATGATCGCCTCACGCCTGCCCACCATCCTGCCTACACTTACCCCGGACCAGCAGGTCGAAACCACCGCAATTCATTCGCTGACCGGAACCCCAGGTGAGGTCATCGAGCGCGCCCCGTTCATCGCCCCGCATGCCTCAGTTACTCGGGCGGCATTACTTGGCGGCGGTTCCGGACATCCGCGCCCTGGTGCGGTGAGTTTGGCTCACAATGGTGTGCTCTTTCTCGACGAGGCCAGTGAGGTAGCCGCGCCGGTACTCGATGGTCTGCGTGCACCGCTGGAGGAAGGCCACGTGCGGTTGGCGCGCTCGCGCCGCGAGGTTACCTATCCTGCTCGCTTCCAATTGGTCATGGCGGCAAACCCGTGCAGGTGTGCGGCCGAAGACCCGTCTAAGTGCAGATGCAACCCCCATGAACGAATGAACTACCTCTCCAATCTCTCCGGACCGTTGCGAGACCGTCTGGATATGGTGGTCACCTTAAGCGGGCAGGCGGCAACAATTAACGCGGACGGTGAAGAGGAATCCGCAGTCATCGCCGAGCGCGTCGCCGCTGCCCGTGAGCGCGCCGCCGCACGCTGGTGGGCGGATGGCATCACCGCACGCACCAATGGGGAAGTTCCTTCGTCCTATTTGCGCCGAAAGAGACCCGCTGCAGAGGCTGCGATGGTCATGTTGTCTGCCTACTTGGCTGAAGGTGAAATATCCCAGCGCGGAGTGGACCGCGTATTGAAACTCTCTTGGACTCTGGCCGATCTAGCAGGAAAGGCACAGCCGGACCTGGACGAAGTGGGGCGCGCGCTCGATCTGCGCGGCTCAATAAACGTCGGGAGGCTCGCAGCATGAGCGACCTTGATCTCTCTTCTTCGTATGCGACCTGGGTATACCTCAATCGAGTGGTGGAAGGCCCCTCTGCTGCTTTGCAGGCCCTGCTTACGCAATACCCAGCTGAGGAAATCGCCCACGGAATCTACAATCGCGCCGACTGGATTGGCCCGCTTTTGGCGCGCACGGCCTCCCGCTATGACTGGTTGCGGCAGGCCGAAGATATGGCGGCAGCCGAAAGGGTCGGGGCTCGGCTCATTACGGCAGAAAGCCCAGAGTGGCCCACAGAGGAGTTTGACTCTGCATTCGGCTTCTATCAGCACGGCGGGGAGGCCCCAGCTACTTTTGATGACCAAGCATTGCCACCACATAGCCTGTGGGTGCGCGGTGCACCATTGCAGGCAGAGGTTGCTCAAGCTGTGGCCATCGTCGGTACTCGTGCCATTTCTCGCTATGGCTGGCAGGCCACCCACAACGTCGTGTCCGGATTGGTTCAGCATGAATGGACTCCAATATCCGGCGGCGCGCTGGGAGTGGATACTGTCGCGCACGAAACAGCGTTGCACAACAACGGGCGCACGGTAGCCATAGCAGCGTGTGGCATCGATAGGGACTACCCAGCCCGCAATGCCAACTTATTCGCCAAGATTGCGGACAATGGTTGCATCATCTCTGAATTCGCGCCGGAAACCGCGCCGAAGCGCCACCGGTTCTTAACGCGCAATCGCTTAGTGGCAGCATTGAGTCACGGTACCGTAGTTATGGAGGCGGCATTTCGATCTGGCGCGTTGAACACCCTCAACTGGGCAGAAGCGCTTGGGCGAGTTGCGATGGCGGTGCCGGGGCCGATAACTACTAGCGGTTCGTTGGGCTGCCACCAGCGCATTCAAGAAGGCCGCGCACAGTTGGTTACCAGTGCCGATGAAATTCGCGCGCTAGTAAGTCGCGCCGGGGAAGTAGACCCAGGCGCACAGTACGAAATCAATTTTGCAGCAACCATGACCCAACGCCTCTCCCGCAATGAGTTGCGCGTCTTTGATGCGACGCCACCGCTAGGACAGGAGAAAGCAACGGCAGAAGACATAGCCCGCGAAGCGGGATTCCGTTTACCGCTGACAGTTCACTTACTACTGGCACTGGAAAAGATGTGCGTTGTCGTCCGGCATGGCAATACCTGGGCGCGCCGGGAAACGGAATAAGAGCGAGTACACTGCTGTGGCATGAGTGAAGATGGAAAGTCCGCGAAGGCTCTGAAAGTTGAGGGGCAGATGGCTGAGGCCATTGAGGACTTCGCGGATTTCCAACTACATGTCAAAGGTCGCGCAGAAGCGACGGTGCGTGGGTATCGCTCTGACTTGCGCGACCTTGCACGCAGTGTGCCTACCTTCGCGGAGTTTGACCTCAACAGCCTGCGCCAATGGTTGGCAGAGGCTGTTGCGGAAGGAAAGTCGCGTTCCACCCTGGCGCGGCGCACCGCGGCAGCGAAGGGATTTTCTACTTGGGCAGTGCGCGAAGGGCACCTGAAGCGAGACGTTGCTGCCCGCCTAGTAACTCCTAAAGTGGGTCGTCATCTTCCCACGGTTCTCGCTCCGGAGCAGGCCGGCGAGCTTATGGGCAATGCGGTCTCTGCGGATGAAGTCCACTTCCTTCGCGATAGCGCCATCCTGGAGTTGCTCTATGCCTCCGGTATGCGCGTGGCGGAGTTGGTCCGGCTGGACCTAGGCGATATTGATTTTCAACGCGGTACCTTGCACGTTACCGGTAAAGGCAATAAGCAGCGCGTAGTGCCTTTCGGGCACGCAGCGGAAGACGCCTTAAAGCAGTGGATTGACAAAGGCCGTGGAGAAATCGCCACGGCTGAAACTGAAGCGGTTTTTGTCGGCAGCAGGGGAGGGCGCATCGATCAACGCCAGGTGCGCCGCATTGTGGAAAAGGCCGCCAAAGTCACTGGTACACAGGGGCTTACCCCGCACGGGGTGCGCCACTCTGCCGCAACCCACCTATTGGAAGGTGGGGCAGATTTGCGCGTAGTGCAAGAACTGCTGGGGCACTCCTCGCTCAATACCACGCAGATTTATACCCATGTGTCCGCGCAGCGCTTGCAGCGCGTATACGACCAAGCCCACCCCCGAGCCTAAAGCGGTTTGAGGCGAATTACCGGCATATCCAGCAGGGTTAAAGGATCGATGTAAGTATCTTTTGCGATGAGTGCGCCCCAGTGCAGTCCGGGATAACCATCGACGGGATTGCCTAAACGGCCTATCACTTGACCCTCGCGGACTTCTTGGCCCTGCTTTACGGAGCCGTGCACGGGCTGATACGTCGTTCTCACTCCATCCGCGTGGGCAATGGAGACAACTGGTTTGCCGGCCACCGTGCCCACAAAGGCGACTTTGCCGTCTTCGGCGGCTACTACCGGCGAGCCTACGGATAGGGCCATGTCGACGCCGCGGTGGCCAGGGCTCCACTTTTGTTCCGGGGCGTCGAATCCACGCAACACCCGCGCCGGTCTAGGTTTGCCGGAGGCAGGGTCGACATAGGCCGTGGCCGGTGGGCAACACAGAATAAGAAGCGAAAGAAGGGTGAGGAAAGTGGTAGGGAGGAAGGTGGGGCGTCGGCAAGCGGGAAATGCGGAGGAGGAAAGAAGCTGATTCATGGGCACAGTGTCAGCCGGAAAGAAGCGTTTCGGAAGTCCGTTCTCCTTTAGCTGTGGACAACTTGGGTTGCATGATGTGATTGAGTCGGTTGTGACGATTGATGCAAAGTGGCTGCGGCAAAGTTGTGGATAAGCTGTCTTCGGTTTGGAAAAACCAGCGTAAGGGGATTATTCTTTGGGGCAGCAGTGTGTCCACCTCGTGGAGGCATTGACTACGCGCGGCGAAGTTGTCGCTTCCTGCTGGAAGGAAGAGACAGCCTGACGGCTGACGTGGTCCTTGGAAACAAGGTGTCAGCAGGGCCTTCGTTGCTAGGGTGCGGAATAAAACACCGCACAATTGGAAAACCGAAAGACAAGATAAAAGAAAGCGAGCGAATCATGGCAGTTGTAACCATGCGCGAGCTCCTCGACGCTGGTGTGCACTTTGGCCACCAGACCCGTCGCTGGAATCCGAAGATGCGTCGTTTCATCTTCACCGACCGTAACGGCATCTACATCATCGACCTACAGCAGACGCTGACCTACATTGACGAGGCTTACGAGTTCGTCAAGGAAACCGTTGCACACGGCGGCACCATCCTGTTCGTTGGTACCAAGAAGCAGGCTCAGGAAGCAGTTGCTGAGGAAGCAACCCGCGTCGGTATGCCTTACGTCAACCACCGCTGGTTGGGCGGCATGCTCACCAACTTCCAGACCGTTTCCAAGCGTCTGAAGCGCATGAAGGAGCTTCAGGCAATGGATGAGCGTGAGGACGGCTACAAGGGCCGCACCAAGAAGGAAGTTCTCATGCTCAACCGTGAGCGCGCTAAGCTCGAGCGCGTTCTGGGTGGCATCTCCGATATGGCAAAGACCCCGTCCGCGCTGTGGATTGTTGATACCAACAAGGAGCACATTGCGGTTAAGGAAGCTCGCAAGCTGAATATTCCGGTAGTCGCCATCTTGGACACCAACTGTGATCCGGATGAAGTTGACTTCCCGATCCCAGGCAACGACGACGCCATCCGCTCCACCAAGCTGCTTTCCGGCATCGTTGCTTCCGCTGTAGAGGAAGGCAAGAAGGCGCGCGAGGAGCGCCAGCTGGCTGCAGCTAAGGAAGCTGCCGGCGACTCCGCTGAGAAGGAAAAGCGCGATGCTGAGGCGGCTGCCGCAGCTTCCGACCCGGCTTCCGCGGAAAAGTCTGAGGAAGCATCCGCAGACAAGGCCGAGAAGTAGTCTTAACTTCTCGCTAGGAATTTTCCTCACCTGCGTTTAACTGAATACCCCACGCACTTTTGGTGTGGGGCAGCAAGGGAGTAATTCCTGCCCAAGGCTGTTTACCAACCCCCGCCACCGTGCTGTAACGGCGGCGGGGGTTGGTTTTATCTATGCTGGGTTCTGCTGAAACCAGCTCCACTTTCATACGTAGGTGGGAAGGGGTGGTTTCTGCCACCCTAAAGCGGCGCGATTTCACCGCGTCGACTACGCTGTTTGAACGAACACTGTTTGATTTTCAAGGAGGATCGCCCCAACTATGGCGAACTACACTGCTGCAGACGTCAAGGCACTGCGCGAAGCTACCGGCTCCGGCATGCTCGATTGCAAGAAGGCTCTGGAAGAGTCCAACGGCGACTACGATAAGGCCGTTGAGTACCTGCGCATCAAGGGCGCTAAGAACGTCTCCAAGCGCGCTGACCGTGAGGCTACCGAGGGCCTCATCGCCGTTTCTGGCAACACCATGGTCGAGATCAACTGTGAGACCGACTTCGTTGCTAAGAACGAGGCTTTCAAGACCTTCGCAGCCAAGATTGCTGACGCTGCTGCTGAGGCCAAGGCAAACTCCGCTGACGAGCTCAACAACATTGAGATCGACGGCAAGAAGGTCTCCGAGGTCGTGGACGAGGAGTCCGCAAAGACCGGTGAGAAGCTGCAGGCACGCCGTGCCGTTACCGTAGAGGGCGACAACGTTGCCGTTTACCTGCACCAGCGTTCTGCTGATCTGCCGCCAGCAGTGGGCGTGTTGGTTTCCTACGAGGGCAGCGAGGAAGGCGCTCACGCTGCAGCCCTGCAGATTGCTGCCATGAACGCTGAGTACCTCACCCGCGAGGACGTTCCTGAAGAGGTCGTTGAAAAGGAGCGCGAGATCGCTGAGGCCACCACTCGTGAGGAGGGCAAGCCAGAGGCAGCCCTGCCGAAGATCGTGGAAGGCCGCCTGAACGGCTTCTTCAAGTCCATCGTTCTGCTGGAGCAGGCTTCCCTGTCTGATAACAAGAAGACCGTAAAGCAGGTTGCTGAAGAAGCTGGCACCACCATCACCGGCTTCGTTCGCTACGAGGTTGGCGCTTAAGCCCACCCCTGTTTTAACGACTAGCCCACGAAGGACTATCCTTCGTGGGCTTTGTCGTGCGCTCACCGTGCCGACTAGTGCGGATTGTCTATTCGCAGGAGAGGGACCGGCACGTAGCAATTGCCTACTGGCCTGCACCGGCGGGCGGTGTGAGGAAGCGAAAGATATATGGGTAAGATAGGGCGGAGATTGAAACTGCCCCGCGTTAAGGAGACGAAGTAGGCGTGACTGCTGCAGAAATTAAGCGAACCGGATACAAGCGAGTAATGCTGAAGCTGGGCGGTGAGATGTTCGGCGGCGGCAAGGTCGGCATCGACCCAGATGTGGTTGAAAACGTAGCCCGCCAAATCGCCGAGGTTTCCCGCCAGGGAATCGAGATTGCAGTGGTTATCGGTGGCGGAAACTTCTTCCGCGGCGCCGAGCTTTCCCAGCGCGGCATGGATCGTGCTCGCTCGGACTACATGGGCATGCTGGGCACGGTAATGAATTCCCTCGCACTGCAGGACTTCCTCAAGCAGCAAGGCGTGGACTGCCGCGTGCAGACCTCCATCAACATGGCGCAGATTGCCGAGCCGTACCTGCCGCTGCGCGCTGACCGCCACCTGGAAAAGGGCCGTGTGGTTATCTTTGGCGCCGGCATGGGCATGCCGTACTTCTCCACAGATACCACTGCCGCGCAGCGCGCCCTGGAAATTGGTGCCGAGGTTCTTTTCTTGGCCAAGGCAGTCGACGGTGTCTACTCCGATGACCCACGCACCAACCCGGATGCGGAACTGTACTCTGAAATCACTCCGCGTGAGGTCATTGAAAAGGGCCTTAAGGTTGCGGATGCCACGGCCTTTAGCCTGTGCATGGACAATGATATGCCAATTTTGGTCTTCAACCTGCTGGAAGAAGGTAATATCGCCCGCGCCGCCGGCGGTGAAGTTATCGGCACGCTGGTGCAGTCCTAATACTGTAAGGGCTGCGAACCTGCTACCTTTTTATACAGCCACCCCTATTCGTTTAAGGATGATTTAACCTCATGATCGATGAGATTCAGCTCGAAGCAGAAGAGCACATGACCGCTTCCGTCGAGCACACCCGCGAGCAGCTGGTGACCATTCGTACCGGCCGCGCGAATCCCACTATGTTCAACGGCTTGGTAGCCGAATACTACAGTGTACCTACCCCGATTACCCAGATGGCTACCATTTCCGTACCGGAGCCGCGCATGCTGCTCATCAAGCCTTATGAGCAGTCCATGATTCATGAGATCGAAAACTCCATCCGCAACTCGGATTTGGGCGTGAATCCCACCAACGATGGTCAGGTTCTGCGCGTGACCGTTCCGCAGCTGACGGAGGAGCGACGTAAGGAAATGGTGAAGCTGGCCAAGAGCAAGGGCGAGGACGGCAAGATTGCTATCCGTAATATTCGCCGCAAGGCCATGGAGCAGTTGAAGAAGCTGCAGAAGGACGGCGACGCCGGCGAGGACGAGGTCATCGCAGCGGAAAAGGAAATGGAAAAGATTACTTCCGGCTACATCGAGCAGGTGGACAAGCTGGTAGAAAATAAGGAAAACGAGCTGATGGAGGTCTAAGACCTCCCGTCATTGCCGCCGTGCCCGTCCCCGGCCGGCGGCGCTTTTTCTGTTCCGCGGCCTACAGCTCCGAAGTGTGGAGTAGGGGAGGTCGAGCAGTGGAAAGTTAGCGAGGGGGCGCGAAAGAAGCAGCGAAAGGAGCCGGTCATGGTGAGTGACGCCATTAACCGCCGATTGCCTCAGCCGAAGAATAGCGCAGGCCGCGATTTGCCGGCCGCTATCGGCGTCGGCGTAGGCCTCGGCGCACTTGTCGTGCTCGCCGTATGGGCCGGCCCACTCGCGTGGTACGCGTTTGTGGCCCTTGCAGTTGGCGTTGCTATGTGGGAGGTGCTCAGCCGCCTGCGGGAGCATTCCTACTATATCCCGCGCACGTTGCTCATTATTTTGGGCCAAGCTATGGTGTGGGTCTCGTGGCCACTGGGCGCGCCCGGCCTTGTCGCGGTCTATGTCACCGCTGTGCTGGCGCTTATGTTTGGTCGCCTCTTCCATAATGGTCGCCATCGCCCACCAATTAACTACCTGCGGGATATGTCCGTCGGCATTTTTGTGCTGACATGGATTCCGCTTTTTGCCACCTTCGCAGCAATGCTGTCGCTGGTGTCGACCCCATTTGCCAGTGGCGCCGCCTCCATCGTGGTCTTCATGTTGTGCGTGGTGGCCTCCGATACTGGTGGCTATATCGCTGGCGTGATGTTTGGCTCGCATCCCATGGCCCCTGCAGTAAGCCCAAAGAAATCGTGGGAGGGCTTTGCCGGGTCCATCCTCTTTGGCGTGGTCACCGGCGCGCTTACCGTTAAGTTCCTGCTCCATCACGATGCCTGGGTGGGCGGCCTGATGGGGCTTGGCCTTGTCATTTGCGCCACCTTGGGCGACTTAGTGGAATCACAGTTTAAGCGTGAGCTCGGAATCAAGGATATGTCGGCCCTGCTGCCCGGCCATGGGGGCCTGATGGACCGCCTAGATGGCATGCTGCCTTCCGCCATGGTCACCTGGGTCGCCATTAGCTTCCTGGCAACATTCACGCCATAGAAGCAGCGGGTACGCAAAAGCCGCCTCTCCCCAATAGTCCGTCTCCTAAGGAGGCAGGACAGGGGGAGAGGCGGCTTTTTAAGACCTATACCTGCTGAGCCTGCTTGCGCAGTTGGCGGCGCAACTCAAACATGCGCCAGCCACCCACTAGCGCCATGATGAGTGCTCCGCCAATGGCGAAGATGAGGAAAGCGATTCCAGCAGGGAACTCACCGGACCAGCCTAGGAAATTCATGGGAACCGCGTGCTGGTTTTGCATGATGAAAACAATGAGAACAATCAGTAGCAGGAAACCTACGATGAGCGCGATCCACGTGCTGGCTGCGAAAGATCCCTTCGCCTTGCCGGAAGGCTGGGTGGAGTGAGAAGTAGAGTCAGAGACCGTCGGCTCTAGGCTAGAACCGGTCTCCGGTGCAGAAGCGTTCATCTCCGTCGAGGAGAGGTTTGCGTCGGAAGAAGAAAAGTCATCTGCGGGGTAATTCGGATTTGTCATGCATCCATTATTTCTTTAAACCTGTCGATTATGCCACTTGGCACGGCTTTCAATTGGAAAAACCCACGCAGACCGTGGAAAGATGGGCAGCATTATGGCTCAACCAGTGAAACTTAACTTCTCCGCCCCGCGCCGCGGACTTCCCCCTAAGCACTTCGCCGACCTGACCGAAGACGAGCGCATTGATAAGCTCGCAGAAATTGGCCTACCTAAATTCCGTGCAAAGCAGCTGGCTAAGCACTATTACGAGCACTTTACCGACAATGTGGAGGATATGACCGATATCCCCGCCGGCAAACGCGAAGCAGTTAAGGAAGCCTTCTTCCCTGAGCTCATGAAGCCTATCCGGACTACTTCCACGGATGACGGCGAGACCACTAAGTCCCTGTGGCGTTTGCATGATGGCACACTGCTGGAGTCGGTTCTGATGCGCTACCCAGGACGCGCTACGTTGTGTATTTCTTCCCAGGCCGGCTGCGGTATGGCCTGCCCGTTCTGCGCTACCGGCCAGGGCGGTCTGGACCGTAACTTGTCTACGGGCGAGATTGTTGAGCAGTTCCGCCATGCTGCAGCCGCAATGGCGGCAGAAGGCGGCCGCCTGTCCAACGTGGTCTTCATGGGCATGGGTGAGCCACTGGCCAACTACAAGCGCGTGGTGCAGGCCGTGCGGCAGATTACTGGCCAGGATGGTGCCGGCTTTGGTCTTTCTCAGCGCAACGTGACTGTGTCCACCGTGGGCTTGGCTCCGGCAATCCGTAAGCTGGCGGACGAGGATTTGGCCTGCACGCTCGCCGTTTCCTTGCACACTCCGGATGATGAGCTGCGCGATGGCCTTGTGCCGGTCAATAACCGTTGGTCCGTCGATGAGGTGCTCGATGCTGCGCGTTATTACGCGGATAAGTCTGCTCGCCGCGTGTCTATTGAGTATGCCCTGATTCGCGATAAGAATGACCAAGATTTCCGCGCGGATATGCTGGGCCGCAAGCTGCATCAGAAGCTGGGCTCCAAGGTTCACGTCAATGTCATTCCGCTCAATCCCACGCCGGGCTCGGAGTGGGATGCGGCCCCGCAGGACCGCCAAGACGAGTTCGTGCGCCGCGTACAGGCCCAAGGCGTTCCTTGCACGGTGCGCGATACCAAGGGCGATGAGATTGCGGCAGCTTGTGGTCAGCTCGCAGCGGATGAACGAGAAGATAAGTCCGCCTAACTGATAAGATTGGCGGATATGATTACTCCGAATTATCCGCCGCTTGCAGATGACCCCACCTCGCAGGCCTTGGCCGTGCGCGGTCTGAATAAATCTTTCGCTGGACGCCCCGCGGTGTCGAATTTGAGCCTCGACATCCCGCGGGGCTCTATTTATGGCATCGTCGGACCGAATGGCGCTGGCAAGACGACCATGCTCACCATGGCTTGCGGCTTACTGCGGCCAGATAGCGGCGAGGCCTTTATCGCCGGGCACAATACCTGGCAGGACCCGCTCGCAGCGAAGGCGGCAATGGGCCTTCTTATCGATGGTGCTCCAGTTTTCGACCGCTTGTCAGGACCGGAATTCCTTTTCTATCTCGGGGCATTGCGCCGTATGAATCAAACGGAGGCGGAACACCGCAGCGCGCAACTCTTGGATGCCTTGCAGCTTGCCGACGCCGCCGATAAGCCCATCGCAGACTACTCCGCTGGCATGACCAAAAAGATCCTCCTAGCTGGTGCACTATTGCACAACCCAGAAGTTGTGATTCTTGATGAGCCTTTGGAGGCCGTGGATCCTGTATCAGGCAAACTCATTCAGGAACTACTGCGTGCCTACGTTGACCGCGGTGGCACGGTTATCTTGTCCTCCCATGTCATGCAATTGGTGGAGGGGCTGTGCGACCACGTAGCCATTATTGCCGGTGGCCAAGTGCTATCTGCTGGACACGTAGAGGAGGTGCGCCAAGAAGGCAGCCTCACGGATGCCTTTATCCACTTCGCCGGCGGCAGTGAATTTGATGCCGGCTCCTTTGATTGGCTGCGGCGCGATAGCGACGAGCCGCAACGTAGGGGAGGGGAGTTTTAGTCCTTATGACCTCTACGCTGCTAAAACTTCATCGCACATTGTGGGTGCGGAACCTAAAGTCCAATGCCTCAGCGGTCTTGATTCCAATCTGCCTGTTGCTCTACGGACTCATCGGCATGGCCTCGCTCGCTGTATTGGCGGCGGCAGATATCTCCAGTGATTCTGGTACCGGAAACTTCCATGCACTTACTGCCGCCCCTGCAATAGGCACCCTCGCTTTTCTGGTCATCACGCTCATCATGCCCAGCGGGGAAAACCAGCTATCTGCGCGCGAGCTTTCCGCGTTGCCGTTGCGCCTGAAAGACATTACCCCAGCACTTGCAATAGCTTCGGTACTCAACTTGCGCGCACCGGTGCCGGTTCTGCTGACCATTGCGTACACAGTCATTGGAAGTGTGACTTTAGCCGCCAACGCACAAGCTCTGCTTATCTTGCCCTTTGTCCTAGGAATGATCTTTGCGTTAGTGCTGACGTTGGTTCTCGCGGACCTTGCGGTTTATGTTGGCGCCACCGCCGCGGAGCTAAGCTCTACTACGCTGAAAGTGCTAGGTTCAGTGGCGGTAGTCTTGCTTATTTTTGGCTCGAACCGTCTTTCTTCCCTTATGGATTCTGATTTCCCACTGGGTACAGTGGGAGGGGTTCTTGCGTGGACCCCTTTAGGTGCGCCAGTGGGATGGGCGCTATCTCTTTGCCAAGGCGAGCTGGTAGCAGCCATCGCGCAGTTTCTTATAGCCGTGGTCTCGCTATGTGTGGCCGCATGGGCCTGGCAGCGCTTACTGCGCTTGCAGTACGAACGCCGCACCCTTGCGGCTGGCGAGCATAAGCGCAGCGGGAAGGCCAAGGGGATCAGCCGGTTTTCATTGGGATCATTTTCCTACCGCAGTCCGGAGGCGATGGAATTTACGCGCTCTTTTCGTTATATCTTCCGCGATTCGCGTCTTATCGGCAGCATCATCATGCAACCGATCCTTGCGCTTATTTTCATCTTTCAGGGGATCAACTCTGATTCCGAGCTGCCCACAATAGGCATACTATTTTTGGGTCTCTTCGGTGGATTGCTGGCTACCAACGATTTCGGCTATGACGGGCCTAGTCTCTGGGTGAAGCTGGCTGCTCCGGTCCGCCCCCGTACGCTGCTCTATGCGCGTCACTGGGCTCACTTGGTGCTTTCGGTAATCGTATTCGTGATATTGGCTATAGTCCTCTATATATTAAGCGCAGACAAGCTGCAGTCTGTGTGCTTTATCGCTGCGGCTACGGGCATATTCATTTCTTCTGCAGGGCTATCTCTTCTTCTCACTACCTTTAATCCCTTTGCTACCGCGCGGCCCGGCGGGAATATGTGGGCGGATAAATCCGGTTACTCGGCCAGCGCGTTCGTAAGCGCCATTTTGAGCTTGTTCATAGGCTGGACCCCGATTATTCCCGGTGTTATCCCAATGGCCCTCGGGTACGGTTCAAATTCCGTATTGCTCGCGTTGGGGTTTGTCTTAGTAATCGCGGTCCCCGTCGTCTGCTATATCGTTGCCTTGCAGGTAAGCGGTAAACGTGTGGATGAAACGCTGCCTGAAATCTACTCCAAGGTCAGGCACTGGGTATCTTAACCCGCGAGTGTAGTTCTAATGTTTTCTTGGCTTTGTTGCTTGGCCAAGCAATTCAGTCGCGCGCACAGTAGCACCCTCACCGTAGTTGCTGGAGTGCGTGCCGGCTGTGGAGTATGGGGAGATTGCTTGCGCCGCGGGGCGTCGCCAAGCGCAAGTGCTCGGCTAGGTAATAAAGAAACCGCCGGCCTTCGCGGGGAAGGGCGGCGGTAGCTAAAGCGGGTTAAGGGTCAAAAAGTGTGTCCGGAATCGCGGATTTTCACGGATTGACCTGTAGGTTTCCGGAAAGTATATGCTCCGGAAGCATATATCTAGCCCCCGACGGGAAATCCTCGGTGTGGCAGCCGTGATGTGCTATGCGCGGCGTGGTGTGGTGTCGCAATGTCGAAGAACCAACCACGCTGCCACTGCGGCGGTGAAATGAAACGCAACGGCACCACCAGCAAAGGCACCACCAGATGGCGCTGCAAACAATGCGGCGCCTCCAGCGTCAAACGTCGAAACGACATCACCAACGCGGCAGTGTTCACCCAGTTCATCGAGCATTGCACCACCGCAATATCACTCGACGACCTAGCCAAACGAAACGGTGTTAGCCGCGCCACCATGAAGCGGCG
Source organism: Corynebacterium sp. MSK195 (assembly GCF_030228885.1). Taxonomy (NCBI): domain Bacteria; kingdom Bacillati; phylum Actinomycetota; class Actinomycetes; order Mycobacteriales; family Corynebacteriaceae; genus Corynebacterium; species Corynebacterium sp. MSK195. The sequence continues at coordinate 253,056 of NZ_JASPGT010000001.1, forward strand.
CTTCAAGTGGTGCTGGCTCGTTGATGTGCCTGACCCCACCGCCGGCCACCACAAGCGGATCTACGACCAGGTATTTCTCGATGGCACCTACACCGCCGGTGGCTGCCTGATCGTCGCGGCGACCATCGACCACGTGATCGCCTGGCACTGGTGCAAACACGAAACCACCCGCGACTACCAACTGCTGCTTGAACGCATCGAAGCCCCACTCATCGCCGTCATCGACGGCGGCCAAGGCGCATACAGCGCAATCAAAAAGTGCTGGCCGACTACGAAAATTCAACGCTGCCTCGTCCACGCCCAACGCGTGGTCCGCCGCTACACCACCACCAACCCACGCACCGATGCCGGGCGCACCATCTACCGACTTGCGCTGAAACTGACCCGGATCACCACACTGGATGAAGCCGCCGCGTGGGGTGTGCAACTGCACGAGTTTTCAACGATCTACCGGGAATGGATGAACGAGAAAACCATGATCAAAGACCCCAAAACAGGTGCATGGACCCGCGTGTGGACCCACCACAACGTGCGCAAGGCCTACAACAGCCTCAACCATCTTTGGCGGTCCGAGATGCTGTTTGTCTACCTCAACCCGCCAGCAGGAGTCCTTGCGCCCGAGCGGATCAAATCCACCACCAACAGCTTAGAAGGCGGCATCAACGCCCAGCTCAAACTGCTCGCCAGAACCCACCGCGGCAGATCAGGCGAACGACAACGCCGCATGCTGGATTGGTGGCTCTACTTAAAAACGGAACTGCCTGACGATCCAGTACGAATCGCCAGGCAGTCCGACTGGGGCCAGGGCCAACTCGCCAAAGTATCCACCCTGACCCAAACCGAGAACCAAGCCGACCACGAAACAGGACGCCCAGCCCTCTACGACAACGCTATCGACACCGACTACACCCACTCAATCGGCATTCAAAAAGGCCAAATCTAACCCCCGCGACACGCCGAGCCAGACACACATTTTGACCCTTAACCCTTTAAATGGATATAATTAGACCCATGTTGATTTCAGGTACCGCTTTCTTGCGGTTGCGCACCAACCGCTAAGGCGGTTTCCTACCCCGTAGGTTAAAAACCGCTCCGGTCCTTTAGCCGGGCGGCTATTTGTCATGCCCGGCTCCCTTTCAAATCCAAGGAGCACACCTGATGTCTGCATACGGACACGGCCGTCACGAGCATGGCCAAAATTTTCTCACCAACCACAAGATCATCAACTCCATCATCGACCTTGTGAAACAAACCTCCGGCCCCATCATTGAGATCGGACCAGGAAGCGGTGCCCTCACTCACCCGATGGCCCACTTGGGGAGGGCGATAACGGCAGTTGAAGTGGACGCAAAACTAGCTGCCAAAATCACACAAGAAACCTCCTCGGCGGCGGTCGAAGTGGTCCATGATGATTTCCTTAACTTCCGGTTACCCGCCACTCCCTGCGTCATTGTGGGAAACATTCCCTTTCACCTCACCACTGCCATTCTTCGAAAGTTGCTGCATGCGCCAGCATGGACTGACGCTGTACTCCTCATGCAGTGGGAAGTCGCTCGCCGCCGGGCCGGGGTAGGCGCAAGCACGATGATGACGGCTCAGTGGTCCCCATGGTTCACATTTCACCTGGGTTCTCGGGTACCAAGGACTGCTTTCCGGCCACAGCCAAACGTTGACGGGGGGATCTTAGTGATCCGCCGGGTGGGTGACCCGAAGATTCCGATAGGGCAGCGCAAAGCCTTTCAGGCGATGGTGCACACCGTTTTCACTGCCCGGGGACGCGGGATAGGGGAAATTCTCCGAAGGGCAGGGTTGTTTTCATCACGTTCAGAAACACAATCATGGTTGCGCTCGCGAGGAATCGACCCCGCGACCCTACCTCCCAGATTGCACACCAACGACTGGATCGATCTCTTCCAGGTGACTGGTTCCTCTCTACCTCACCATCGACCCATTTCACCATCGGGAAGTAGTCAACGACCTCCTCAACGGAAAAACCGAAGCCGGCGGCGTTAATCCCCACCAAAACCGAAATCCACCAGTAGTACTAAAAGGGCTCTTCCGGTTTTAGAGTGCATTGATTAGTTCGCCGGGGGTTCGGGCGTGGCACAAGATATTGGGGTCCTTGGCTTTGTAGGAAAAAGGTATCTAATCCATCCGTACAAAACTAAGGACCTACTGTGCAGCCTAACGGAAATGTCATCGTCGATACCATCTGCCGCACCGCAAAACTAGGAACTACTATCACCGGTGCCACAGAAAACGGTGACGTCACTGTTATTGAAGCCGAACCCGTCGAGCCGATCAATGAATGCCCTACCTGCGGGCAGCCTGGAGTATTCCGCGACCACGTCATCCGCAGCCTGGTCGATCTGCCCATCGTCGGCCACCCAACAACTTCATGTGCGCCTTCCACGCTACCGGTGCACCAACAAGCGTTGCTTGCAGAAGATCTTCCGTGCTGGCCTTGCCTGCGCGCCCGACAATTCAAAGACCACGGACCAGGTGACCCACTGGATCCTGCAACGACTCTGCCTAAATCGGATGAGCGTTGCCGCTGCACCCAAGTCATTAGGCCTGGGGTGGGATATGAAGTGTCCCAGGTTTTGTTCCGTTTGATGAAACCCGTTTTTGAAACAACGTACGGAGCACAACGCACGCCGATGCCAAAGCTTCCGCAACATCGACTACCTCATCAAACCCACGACAGTGGGATTCACACCCTCAATCCCCACGCGTGCAATCTGGGTTAAGGGTCAAAAAGTGTGTCCGGAATCGCGGATTTTCACGGATTGACCTGTAGGTTTCCGGAAAGTATATGCTCCGGAAGCATATATCTAGCCCCCGACGGGAAATCCTCGGTGTGGCAGCCGTGATGTGCTATGCGCGGCGTGGTGTGGTGTCGCAATGTCGAAGAACCAACCACGCTGCCACTGCGGCGGTGAAATGAAACGCAACGGCACCACCAGCAAAGGCACCACCAGATGGCGCTGCAAACAATGCGGCGCCTCCAGCGTCAAACGTCGAAACGACATCACCAACGCGGCAGTGTTCACCCAGTTCATCGAGCATTGCACCACCGCAATATCACTCGACGACCTAGCCAAACGAAACGGTGTTAGCCGCGCCACCATGAAGCGGCGCTTCAAGTGGTGCTGGCTCGTTGATGTGCCTGACCCCACCGCCGGCCACCACAAGCGGATCTACGACCAGGTATTTCTCGATGGCACCTACACCGCCGGTGGCTGCCTGATCGTCGCGGCGACCATCGACCACGTGATCGCCTGGCACTGGTGCAAACACGAAACCACCCGCGACTACCAACTGCTGCTTGAACGCATCGAAGCCCCACTCATCGCCGTCATCGACGGCGGCCAAGGCGCATACAGCGCAATCAAAAAGTGCTGGCCGACTACGAAAATTCAACGCTGCCTCGTCCACGCCCAACGCGTGGTCCGCCGCTACACCACCACCAACCCACGCACCGATGCCGGGCGCACCATCTACCGACTTGCGCTGAAACTGACCCGGATCACCACACTGGATGAAGCCGCCGCGTGGGGTGTGCAACTGCACGAGTTTTCAACGATCTACCGGGAATGGATGAACGAGAAAACCATGATCAAAGACCCCAAAACAGGTGCATGGACCCGCGTGTGGACCCACCACAACGTGCGCAAGGCCTACAACAGCCTCAACCATCTTTGGCGGTCCGAGATGCTGTTTGTCTACCTCAACCCGCCAGCAGGAGTCCTTGCGCCCGAGCGGATCAAATCCACCACCAACAGCTTAGAAGGCGGCATCAACGCCCAGCTCAAACTGCTCGCCAGAACCCACCGCGGCAGATCAGGCGAACGACAACGCCGCATGCTGGATTGGTGGCTCTACTTAAAAACGGAACTGCCTGACGATCCAGTACGAATCGCCAGGCAGTCCGACTGGGGCCAGGGCCAACTCGCCAAAGTATCCACCCTGACCCAAACCGAGAACCAAGCCGACCACGAAACAGGACGCCCAGCCCTCTACGACAACGCTATCGACACCGACTACACCCACTCAATCGGCATTCAAAAAGGCCAAATCTAACCCCCGCGACACGCCGAGCCAGACACACATTTTGACCCTTAACCCGCTAAAGCGTACTAAAAGCTTAGAGCGCGTGCTTGCCGGAGGTAACCGGGGTGGCGTTGTTAGTGCCTGGCTCAACGCGCAGGTGAGAAACGCGGGAAGGCTCAATGTTGAGGGCGCGCAGCTGGGAATCGGTCAGCTCGGCGTATACGCCGGTGTTGGTCTTCTGGTCGTAGACCCAGTCCGGCTCCTGGTGGCCCACCGGCTGGTTGCGGGCGGTTACGGTGCGAACCTGGTGCAACTTAGGCTGGAAGGCGTGGATGAGCAGACCAACGGCGATCAAGATAGCCAAGGCAATGAGCCAGATGGTCTCAACGTGGCCGTGGTGGTTGCCAAAGTTGTAGGCAAGCAGGAACAGGACAGAAATCCAACCGGCGATCTGTACGCCAGAGCGGCTGATGCGGGACCAACCGAATCCTGCGGATGGAACGTCCTCAGTAGAAACACCGTCAAATACCTGCGGTACCGGCTTGTGGGAAGACACTTGTTCTCCTTCGCTTCTGCGTGTGTCCGTCTGCGCGATGGGCATGCGGGCACACCAATGCCATTTGTCTGCTACACATTCTAAAACATCGCACCTGAGATGGCGATTAAACACCCCCGTCGCAGTGCGGCGTACCTGCCGCGCCCGCGCAATGGTGGTGGGCGCTAGGGTGGAGGCGTGACTACTCAGCGAATACTCATTCTTGGTTCCACCGGTTCAATCGGCACGCAGGCTCTGGAAGTCATTGCGGATAATCCTGATAAATTCGACGTCGTGGGAATCGCTGCGGGTGGCTCTAACCCGCAGCTCATCATCGAACAAGCCCGTAGCCTCAACCTTTCGTTTGACCACGTTGCCGTGGCCAACGAGGCCGCCGCGGCCGAGGTGTCGGCCGCTTTAGGCGGTTCGGTTTTGAGTGGCGCCGACGCTGCAGAGCACCTAGTGCGCTCGACCCCGGCCGATACGGTACTCAATGCCTTGGTGGGTTCTTTGGGGCTCAAGGCCACCGTGGCCACACTGGAAATGGGCGAGTACTTAGCCTTGGCCAATAAGGAATCCCTCGTCGCGGGCGGCACGCTGGTTACGCAAAAGGCGCGCCCTGGCCAGATTATCCCTGTTGACTCGGAACATTCCGCCATGGCGCAGTGCCTGCGTGCCGGCGAGGAAGGGGAGCTGAATAGGTTGGTCCTTACCGCCTCTGGTGGCCCTTTCCGCGGCTGGTCACGCGAAGAGATGTGGGACGTGACCCCTGAGCAGGCAGCGCAGCACCCTACGTGGTCCATGGGGCAGATGAATACCCTCAACTCTGCCACCCTCATTAACAAGGGCCTCGAGCTGATTGAAGCAACGCTCCTCTTTGACATCGCCCCGGAGCGCATCGACGTCACCGTGCACCCGCAGTCCATCATTCACTCCATGGCCACCTTCAAAGACGGCTGCACTATCGCTCAGGTCTCGCCGCCATCGATGAAACTGCCTATTTCGCTGGCACTGAATTGGCCGCACCGCGTACCAGGCGCCCAGCCGGCCTTGGACTTTGCGCAGGCGCATGATTGGCGTTTTGAGCCGCTTGACGATGCCGCCTTTCCCGCCGTCAGCCTCGCCCGCCGGGCCGCGGCCGAGGGAACAGGGGTCATTTATAATGCCGCTAATGAGGAAGCTGCGGCCGCGTTCTTGTCCGGGCGCATCCATTTCCCGGAAATTGTGGACGTCGTGGGCACGATCCTTGATTCCGCATCCGAGTTTGCTGGTGTAGTCTCTAGCCTCGATGAAATCCTCGCGGTAGAAGGCGAGGCGCGCAGGCGCGCGAATGCGCTGATTGATTCGCTGGCTGACTAGAAAGCTTTCACATCATGGCAAACTTGCTGGGCATTGTGTTTTTCGCCTTTGGCATCGGGCTTACCGTAGCGTTGCACGAAGCAGGCCATATGCTCACCGCGCGTGCCTTTGGCATGCGCGTGCGCCGTTATTTTATTGGCTTTGGGCCGCGCCTATTTTCCTTCCGGAAGGGCCACACCGAATATGGACTTGCGGCCTTCCCGGTAGGCGGGTTTTGCGATATCGCTGGCATGACCGCGCAGGATGAATTCCTCACCGAGGAAGAAGAGCCCCATGCGATGTATAAAAAGCCGTGGTGGCAGCGCATAATCGTGATGGCCGGCGGCATCGGTGTCAACCTGATTCTGGGCTTTGTCATCCTCTACTTTGTGGCGATGACGGCTGGTTTGCCCAACCCGGATGCTGATGTGCGCCCGCGCGTGGGTGAGGTGACGTGCTCGGCCAATCAGAAGCCGAACCAAGAGCTAGAGGCGTGCACGGGTAAAGGCCCCGCTGGAAAGGCCGGCGTGCAGGAGGGCGATATTATTGTGGCTCTCGATGGTCAGAAGCTGGATTCTTTTACCCAGCTGCGCGATGAGGTAATGCAGCGCCCCGGCGAGACCATCACGCTGACGGTTGAGCGCGGTGGGGAAGACAGGGACTTCACAGTCCACCTCGATACGGTCAAGCGGTTGAACCAAGACGGCGAGCTGGTGGATGCTGGCTCAATCGGGCTGAGCAATCAGCTTATCGATGTCGTCGAAAAGCACGGCGCCGTCGACGCCCTACCGGCAACCTGGCGCTTTAGCACCTACTCGTTGGACGCAACGGTCGACGGGCTGAAGCAATTCCCGGGCAAAATTCCGGGTGTGGTGGCCTCCATCTTCGGCCACGAACGCGAGGCCGATGGCCCGATGTCCGTCGTCGGCGCTTCTCGCGTGGGCGGCGAATTGGCGGAGCGTTCCCTGTGGTCGATGTTCTTTATGATGCTGGCCACGCTGAACTTCTTCCTCGCACTCTTTAACCTGATTCCGCTGCCGCCTTTCGACGGCGGACATATCGCCGTCATCATCTATGAAAAGCTGCGCGATGGCATCCGCAAACTGGCGGGCAAGCCAGCTCTGGGGCCGGCCGATTACACCAAGTTGATGCCGGTGACTTATGTCATGGCCGCGCTGCTGATGGGCGTCGGCGCCATCGTCATCGTCGCCGATGTGGTCAACCCCATACGGCTATTTGGCTAGCCGACGCAGCCCCCGCTGCGCGCACTTCAGGCATAAAGCAAGCAGTGCTAGAGTGGGGGCGTTAATCACCCACCGTATGTATTTACTGTGCTTCAACAAGGAGAATTCATGTCGACCCCCATCGGTCTAGGAATCCCAGACGGCCCACCACCAGTCCTGCACCCGCGCCGCAAGACTCGTCAGCTGCAGGTGGGCCCGGTCGGCGTCGGCTCTGACTCACCCATCTCGGTGCAGTCGATGACCAATACCAAGACGCACGACATTAACGGCACGCTGCAGCAGATCGCGCAGCTGACGGCTTCCGGCTGCGATATCGTGCGCGTGGCTTGCCCTAAGCCTGTTGATGCGGAGGCACTTCCGGCCATTGCCAAGAAGTCCCCGATCCCGGTGATTGCGGATATCCACTTCCAGCCAAAGTACATCTTCCAGGCCATCGACGCGGGCTGCGCCGCCATCCGCGTGAACCCGGGCAATATCCGCGAGTTTGACGGTCGCGTAAAGGAAGTTGCTAAGGCAGCCGGCGATGCCGGCATTCCCATTCGCATCGGCGTGAATGGTGGCTCCTTGGACAAGCGCCTGCTGGAAAAATACGGCAAGGCCACCCCGGAAGCACTCGTCGAGTCCGCTATCTGGGAGGCTGGCCTCTTTGAGGAGCACGGTTATGGCGATATCGCTATTTCCGTTAAGCACTCCGATCCGGTTTTGATGGTGGAGGCCTACCGCCAGCTGGCGGAAAAGACTGATTACCCGCTGCACCTCGGCGTGACCGAGGCTGGTCCGAAGTTCATGGGCACCATCAAGTCTTCGGTGGCTTTCGGCGCACTGCTGGCAGAGGGCATTGGCGATACCATTCGCGTGTCCCTGTCCGCTCCGCCGGTAGAGGAAATCAAGGTGGGCGACCAGATTCTGCAGTCGCTCAACCTGCGCCCCCGCAAACTGGAGATCGTCTCCTGCCCGTCCTGCGGCCGTGCCCAGGTGGACGTTTATAAGCTGGCGGAGGAAGTTACCGCCGGCTTGGACGGCATGGAGTTCCCGCTGCGCGTTGCCGTGATGGGTTGCGTTGTCAACGGTCCGGGTGAGGCCCGCGATGCCGACCTCGGCGTTGCTTCCGGCAATGGCAAGGGTCAGATCTTTGTTAAGGGCGAGGTCGTTCGCACCGTGCCGGAAGACAAGATCGTGGAGACCCTCATTGAAGAGGCCATGCGCATTGCCGATGAGCAGGGTATGGAAGCCGTAGAAGGCGCCAAGGCTGAGGTTCGCGTAACCCAGTAATTTGCCCACTTTGAGCAGACTGCCCCGCACTTCGGTGTGGGGCAGTCTTTTTTGACGCTTGCGCTGCTAGAGTGCCAAGACATGAAGAAGTTGGTCGCGCTGGTTGCAACTATCGCGCTCGCCTCCACCAGCGTGGTTGCCTGTACACCGAAGCCGGTCTCTGCGGAACCGGTCGCAGAAGAATTCCTCCAGGGGATGGAGTCCCGCAATAATGACGGTTTAGCCGCGCTTACCGACGCCCCCTCCGACGCCACCTCCGCCCTCGATGCCACCTACTCCGGCCTGCAGGCCGAGGGGCTCGACATTGAGCTTGAAGGCGTGGACCAAGATGAGAACCTCGCCACGGCCAACTACAAGGTCACCTGGGACCTGCCCAAGGAACGTACCTTGAGCTATGACACGCAGATGACGCTGACCAAGACTGAGGATGAGTGGACGGTGCGGTGGAAGCCGAGCTTAATCCACCCCGACCTGGGAGCAAATCAGCACCTGGAACTGCGCGCACTGGAAGCAGAGCGCGCCAGCGTGGTTTCTTCCAATGGGGTGGAATTGATGAGCCCGGGGCTGAACTACCGGCTGGTGGTAGATACCAGCTCGCTGGATGATGTGCATCCCACCGCTTCCAAGATCAGCGGCGCACTAGCTGCCGCTCACCGCCAGGATGACTCCATTGCGGAGATGGATGCCAAGGATCTGGCCAAAGAGTTGGAGGATGCAGACGGCTCCTTTTCCGTCACCATGTTTACGGAGGATCAAGCCAAGGCTGTGCGCCCCAAGGTGGAAGGCATGGACGGCGTGCGCCTCAATGAAGAACCGGCTCTGGTCACCCGCGACCGTGGCCTGGCACCCGATCTGATGTCGCGCGTGCGATCTGCGGTCCAAGATGAGGTCGATGGCCAAACCGGCTGGTCCATTTCTGTGGTCAATGAAAATGGTGCGGCGCTCTCTGATGTGGAAAAGCACGACCCTGATGCGGCGCCGTCGATCAAGGTAGGTCTGGACTACGATGTGCAGCGTGCCGCGCAAGAGGCGGTCAATGAGCGCGCAGACTCCCAGGCTATGCTCGTAGCCATCCGTCCCTCCAATGGCGATATCTTGGCCGTCGCCCAAACCGAGAAGGCCGATGAAGATGGCGACGTAGCCCTCCAAGGTCAGTACCCTCCGGGCTCGGTGTTTAAGATTCTCACCGCCGCGGCCGGCGTAGAAAAGCAGGGGCTTAATACCGATACCATCGTTCCGTGCCCTGGCACCATGGATATCTTTGGCCGCGTGGTGACCAACTACAATGCTTTCGCCCTAGGCAGCGTTCCGCTCAGCCAAGCCTTCGCACAGTCCTGTAACACTACCTTCGCGGATATTTCCACCCAGCTTAAGCCTGGTGAGTTGAAGGATATGGGCAAAAAGTTTGGCTTCGGCGTGGAATACGAAATCCCAGGCCTTACTACCATTACCGGTTCCATTCCGGAGGGCAAAGAACCACTGGAGCGCACTGAAGCTGGCTATGGACAGGGTTACGACTTGGCGAGCCCTTTCGGCATGGCGCTGGTCTCTGCCACGGTAGCCAATGGCAAAACGCCAACACCTACGCTGATTGAAGGCCATGAGACCAAAGCCTCCGATAAGCCGCAGCAGATTTCCAAGCCCGTGCTAGATAACGTCCGCAGCATGATGCGCCAAGTGGTCACCAACGGTACTGCCCGCAGCATGGCGGCTGGCGGCACGATTTACGGCAAGACCGGTGAGGCCGAGATTAACGAAGGCTCGCACGCCTGGTTTACCGGCTACCGGGAAGAAGACGATATCGCCTTTGCCACCCTCGTGGTTTTGGGCGGCGGCTCCGATGTCTCGGTCAATATCACTAGCAATTTCTTGCAGAAGGTCGATGACTACCGGTCCGGACCGCACGAGGGTGCGGCTCCGCCGGCCGAAGGGTAGACGTAGACTCAGAGCTGGAGCTATGGCCCTGTCTTTTGACCCCGGCTGCTGCATTATGGGCGCAGAGGACTACCATGGGAAACCATGAGTAATCGAGGAAAGCTAAAGCCAGGCAAGCCCACTCCGATCCTCACCGTGCCGGAGAGCATCGAGCGCCCAGAGTACGCGTGGAAGGACGAGGTGCAGGAGGGCATTGGCGAGCCCTACGTCCAGTCCCCAGAGGTCATCGAGAAGATGCGTGAGGCCTGCAAGATTGCGGCAAACGCCCTCAAGGAGGCTGGCAAGGCCGTACAGCCGGGCGTAACCACTGATTATGTAGACCGCGTTGCGCACGAGTACATGTGCGACCACGGCGCTTACCCGTCCACGCTGGGCTACCGCGGCTTCCCCAAGTCCAGCTGTGTATCCCTCAATGAGATTGTTTGCCACGGCATCCCGGATACCACGGTGATTGAGGATGGCGACATCGTCAATATCGATATCACCGCTTATAAGAATGGCGTCCACGGTGATAATAACGCCACCTTCCTCGCCGGTAATGTCTCCGAGGAACACCGCCTGCTAGTAGAGCGCACCAAGGAGGCCACGATGCGTGGCATCAAGGCCGCAAAGCCGGGCCGCGAGATCAACGTCATCGGCCGCGTTATTGAGTCTTATGCCAAGCGCTTCGGCTACAACGTCGTGCGCGATTTCACCGGCCACGGCGTCGGCCCAACCTTCCACAACGGTCTTGTTGTCCTTCACCATGACTCGACCGTGTACCGCGACATCCTTGAGCCTGGTATGACGCTCACTGTCGAGCCGATGATTAATCTTGGCTCCCTGGATTACGAGATCTGGGATGATGACTGGACCGTCCAAAACACCGACGGCAAGTTCACCGCCCAGTTTGAGCACACCCTCGTTATCACCGAAGATGGCAATGAAATCCTTACCATTCCAGATGAGGACTAGAACTATTTAACAAAGGCCGCCTCCACACGACTCTAGGCAGGGAAGTGGAGGCGGCCTTGTGCATGCTTGACGACGCCCCGTGTGAGGCAATCCTTCTGTCTCAGGAGTGAACCGGCGTATAGCAAAAGGGCCTCGTTCTAAGAACGAGGCCCTGTGCAAGCCCTAGCTATCTAGAGCCAATCTTTAGCTAGCAATTAGCGGAAGATTGGGTCCAGAACGTGAGGGATGAAGCCGTTGTATACGGCGTAGTTGTAAGCACCGATCAGGGCGCCGATAGCGGAGGTGATGCCCAGAGCAACGGTGCCGTCGCGCCAGATCTCGCCCCAGCGAGGGTTGTTCTCGCCCTTCTTCTCGCCCAGAAGGTCGTGGCCGGTTACCTTCTTATCCTTGTCAGCGTTAGCACCGATCTTGGAGGACAGGGTCGGGTACTCGCCTTCGTCAGCCTTGGTGTCCTTGATAACGGAGGAGAGGTTCTCGCCCAGGGAAGCACGCTCGTTGGTGGTGTCCTCAGCGGAAGCGACAGCGACGCCGCCGAAAGCGACGGTAGCAGCGGTAGCAGCAGCAACGGCTGCAGTGCGGAAGTTACGCATTGTGAAAATTACCTTTCGGAAGTTTTGATGAAGCCGTATGGCTGTTGCTTAGAAGGAAGGGCCGTGGTTGATGAAGTTGAAGACTGGGCCGATGACGCCGCCCAGAACAGCACCGATGCCGCCCAGGATGGTCAGGGAGTACAGAACCTTAGCCCATACCGGCTGCTCGGAGAAGTCCTTGGAGGAACCGAAGATCTTGGTGCCGTCAGCTTCCTTCTCGCCCTCGAGCTCCAGGTCCTGGTCAACCTTGTTAGGGAAGCTCTGGCCCTCGGAGGAGGAGCCCTGCTGGGAGGAGCCCTCGTTGGTTGCAGGGGCGGTCTGAGCGGCGTCGGAAGAGCCCTCAGCTGCTACGGCAACGGTGGTGCCGCCGAAAGCAACGGCGAGAGCGGTTGCGCCAGCGATTGCTGCATTGCGGATACGCATATCAAAATTCCTTAAAAGTCGTACTTGCAAGGCTTCCGCACTGGGAAACCAAAGTGTTATTGAATACACAGGCGGTATTCATAAACACGCGGTAGCCGTGTTCGTATCGGCTCGAGCCGGTGTCCCAAGTGAATTTAGTAAAACTCCCGTCCTTTTGCACGTCAAAGACCGGAATTTCAGCGATTAAATTAATTTGGACCCCTTTATGGCGGTAATTTTCCTGAAATTGTGAATATCCCTTCCTTGGCGTGAAGTGGGAAAACGTCCTAAAACCTGGGAATAAACTGGAAGGATGTGAGAAGGATCACGTAACAGTTCACTTATTCCACTCCAGTCCCAAAAGGGCATTTTCCACTACTTCTGGCAGTGCAGGGTGGATCCAATATTGGTTGCGAGTGAACTCCCGCATGTCCAACTTGTAGGCCATCGCGGTAATCAATTGCTGGATCAAGGTAGAGGCCTGTGGGCCCATGAGGTGAGCGCCGAGAAGCTGCCCAGTCCCGCGGTCTGCTACCAGCTTGCAGATGCCAGTGGTATCTTCCATAGCCCAGCCGTAGGCAACGTCGCCAAAGTTTTGCACCTTGACGGTGACATCGAAGCCTTCCTCGCGTGCCTGCTTTTCAGTTAGGCCCACTGTGGCGATTTGTGGGTGGGTAAAGATGGCGGCGGGGACATTGTCGTGGGGCAGTGGGCGGAGATCTTCTGGGTGGAGCAGGTTGTGCTGCACGGCGCGGGTCTCCGCATTGGCTACGTGCTTGAGCATATATGGAGAAGAGACATCGCCAAGCGCCCAAACACCCTCGGCGGCGGTGCGGCCAAATTCATCGGTGGCAATTCGGCCGTCGGCAAGTAGCTCAATGCCAGCCTTGTCCACATCCATCTGGTCGCCATTGGGGGTGCGCCCAGTAGCAACTAGAATCGCTTCTGCTTCCACGGAGTCACCGTTGTCGAGCTCCAACCGCACTCCATTGTCGGTCTTTTCGAGCTTGGTGCCATTGGCTATGCGCACGTCGAAGCGATCGCGCGCAATCTGGTTGAAGCGGCTGGACAGGTCATCATCCAAGTGGCGCAGCAAGGTCTCGGAGCGATTGACCACGGTCACCTGGGTGCCGAGGCCGTCAAAGACATGGGAAAACTCCATGGCGATATAGCCACCGCCTACCACAATGAGGCTTTCTGGCTGGTGGTCCATGCGCATGATGTCTTCATTGGTGTAGTACTTCACGCCCGAGTTGGCATAGACCTCCGGAATCACCGGACGGGAGCCGGCGGCAATGACGATCTGGTCGCCGCTGATGACATGCTCACCGGTCTGGATGGTCTTCGGGCCGACAAAACGGGCGTGCTCGTCGTACACGGTGATATTAGGGGTTTCTTCACCGCGGCGGTACTGCTCGCCGCCCTGGGCAATCTGGTCGATGCGGTTGGTAAAGACCCGGTCCACGATGGAGCCCCAATTCACGCTAGTGACCTGAGCATCGAGGCCCAGCCGGCCGGCCTCGCGCGCCGCTAGGGCAATATCGGCGGCATAGACATACATCTTGGTGGGAATGCAGCCTACGTTGAGGCAGGTGCCGCCGAAGGTGCCCTTTTCAATGATGGCGATTTTCTGGTTATCAAAATCCGGGCTAGGGATGGAGTTTCCGGAGCCGGTGCCGATGATGATGAGGTCGAAATGTTCCTCGGCAGCGGGCGTGTGGGACTGGTGTGAAGTAGTCACGTTTATTCCTTATATATAGGGACTAAATTACTGAGTAGATTGTGGAGAATCTAGGACGGTGGGCAGCCACTCGTCACAGGCGTCAAAAGCTTCTTGGAGCGGGTCCGGAAGCGATAGGAATACATCGTGCCTAGCGCCCTTGATGGGATGCAAGGTGTAGTGGGCACTAAGTTCCTTTGCCCAGCGCCGCGTTTGCGCAACGTCGATGATGACATCTGCGTGGTTCACGCTGTCGGAGTAGGGCTGGCCCAATTGAGTGCGAGTGGACTGCAAGGTCAAGATCGGTACGCCGGCATCAACGCGGCCGCTGTGGATAGCATCAAAGCCATGGAATACCGCGGCTATCCAGCCGACATATTTTTTATGGCCGGCCAATGGCTTAAAGCGAAGATCAAAATCCCAGTCGCCGTAAAAGTCTCGGTGTACGGACTCGCCGTAAGCAGTGAGGTTGCCACCAGGCAGGGGAATCATGGGAGCCTTGCGGCCTAGAGCATAGAGCAATGGCTTGAGGGGAGTGAGAACCTGGCCGGGTACGCCCATCATGTCGAGCCACGGACTATTGAGGATGAGGCCCGCCAAGCGCTGGTGGCGTTCTTGGTCGGTTCGGCGCAGATGATCCATCCACAGCGGAGCGATCAAGCCACCGGTGGAGTGGGCGATGAAGATGACCTCCTCATTGGGGATCGCATCAAGTGCGGCGGTGAGGTCTGTAAAGTACAGCGCCAGGTCCGAAGCATAGTGCCACGACTGGCCCGAGCGACGCGAGCGGCCGCACTTGCGCAGATCGATGGCATAAAAGTCATAACCCTCGGCGGAAAAGTGCTCGGCTACGTGAGTGTGGAAGAAATAATCGGTCATACCGTGTAGCCACACCACCGCCGGGCGTGACGGGGCGGCTGATTCACGTGCAGTACCACCCGCGTGCTCCGGCGCGTAGTGCACCAGCGTGGTGACCACGTCGCCCTCGCCATCGGGGTCTGTACCCAAGTCAATGGTGGCAGCTTCATAGTCAGGGCCAAGTTTGTCTGGGCCCCATACCGGGGAGTGTGTAACCATGCCTCGATTCTAGGTGCAATGAAGAATTTATGGTGTTGCCGGTGGGGTGTAAATAGTGGGGGCGGAAATTCCCACATTTTCGCCACTGGTCTGGGGGAGAAATCCCAAATTGGATGAGAAAAGCGTAGAGTAAGGCCTTAATGCGTGACGCACCGCCAGGTTGTCATAGTGCAGCGATGGTGGCGCGGGGCGCTAAGCGCTAAAAATCAAGGCGTAGACCGCGCCGATGGATATCTATTTTCAATTCGAAGAGGTAATAACACAGTGTCCTCCGCTAAGAAGACAGCACAGGTTGTAGACGAGGTCGATGTAGCACTTATCGGTGCTGGCATCATGAGCGCCACCCTGGGTGCTATGCTCCGCGAGTTGGAGCCCAGCTGGACCCAAATGGTCTTTGAGCGCCTCGATGGCCCCGCATTGGAGTCCTCCTCCCCGTGGAATAACGCCGGTACCGGCCACTCCGCACTGTGCGAGCTGAACTACACCCCGGAGAAGAATGGCCGCATTGATATCTCCAAGGCCCTGGGCATCAACGAGAAGTTCCAGAAGTCTCGCCAGTTCTGGTCCCACCAGCTCAACAACGGTATTCTCACCGACCCGAGCGAATTCATTAATCCGGTTCCGCACGTGTCCTTCGCACAGGGTGAAATCCAGGTAGATTACCTCAAGCGCCGCTATGATGTGCTGAGCGAGAAGCATATGTTCCCGGGCATGCAGTTCTCCGCAGACGATTCCGACTTTGCTGAGAAGCTGCCGCTGATGGCGAAGGGCCGTGATTTCTCCAATAAGGTGGCTATTTCTTGGACCGACGCTGGTACCGACGTCAACTTTGGCGCACTGACCAAGCAGTTCCTGACCGCGGCTAAGGCTTCCGGCACCGAGATCCGCTATGGACATGAGGTCATCGACATCAAGCGTGATGGTTCCGCGTGGAAGGTGTACTCCAAGAACAAGCACACCGGCGACATCACCGTAGTTAAGGCAAAGTTCGTCTTCGTTGGTGCCGGCGGTTACGCCCTGGACCTGCTGCGCAAGGCAAAGGTGAAGGAAGTTGCCGGTTACGCAGGCTTCCCGGTATCTGGTCTGTGGCTGCGCTCCAAGAACCCGGAGCTTATCGAGCAGCACCAGGCAAAGGTCTACGGCAAGGCTGCTGTGGGCGCGCCGCCAATGTCCGTGCCGCACCTGGATACCCGCGTTATCGACGGCGAGAAGGGCCTGCTTTTCGGTCCTTACGGTGGCTGGAGCCCGAAGTTCCTGAAGAAGGGCACCTACCTGGACCTGTTCAAGTCCATCCGCCCAGACAACATCACCTCTTACCTCGGCGTTGCCGTGCAGGAGTTCGGCCTAACCAAGTACCTGGTGGATGAGGTGCGCAAGAGCTTCTCGGACCGCGTGGAAGCCCTGCGCGAGTACGTACCGGAAGCAAAGGAAAGCGACTGGGAGACTGTTATCGCTGGCCAGCGCGTCCAGGTGATTAAGCCTGCTGGTGCTCCGCAGTTCGGCTCCCTCGAGTTCGGCACCACCTTGGTGAACAACCAGGAGGGCAATATCGCCGGCCTGCTCGGCGCTTCCCCGGGTGCATCCATTGCCCCGGCCGTCATGCTGGAGCTGCTGGAGCGTTGCTTCGGCGAGCACATGATTGATTGGGCAGACAAGATCCGCGAGATGGTTCCGTCTTATGGCATCAAGCTGCGCAACGATGAGAAGCTGTACGACGAAATGTGGGAGTACACCCAGAAGACCCTGAAGCTGGACCGCTAAGAGCTAGCTTTCGGCCTCACAAACCCTCGCACCGCCTTTGTGACGGTGCGAGGGTTTCGTGCGTCCTAGGCCGGTAATGGCAGCCCTAGGTTCCGCAGTAGGTGAGGTAGCCCTCGAGACCATTAGGATCCGGCGATTCGAACGTTGGGTGGGGCTCCCACGGGTGGGTGACCGCGTGGAGGAGCTCCTGATACGGGCCCAACTCCCCGCGTTCGGCAGCATCCAGTGCGGATTCTACGGCGAGGTTGCGCGGGATAACCCTCGGCATGGCGTTATCGACGCGGGAAGGATCGGGCGAGGACGCAAGGTAGTCATCCAAGAAGTCTCCCTTGGCAAAGAGCTCGCGGGCGTGGGTGGGGTGGCCCGCGGCGGCGTCGGCAAGAGCGCGGTGAGCCAGCGTGATATCTGGGCCATTGAGCTGCATGGCAGCCGCATAAGAAGAAGCGACCTCTCGAGAGGTATCCAAAGCCTGTGCCAAATCTGCCCTGTGCTGGTGCTCAAAGCGGTCGCTAAAGCCGTTGATGGATTCTTGGGCAAAGTCCATGGCCTTATTCATGTCCATATCAAAAAGCGGCAGGAGGGATTCCGCCAAGCGGGCCAGGTTCCATCCCAGAATGGAGGGCTGATTGCCAAAGGCATAACGGCCCTGCCTATCGATGCTGGAAAAGACCGTTGATGGCGAATAGGCCTCCATAAAGGCACAGGGGCCATAGTCAATGGTCTCGCCAGAGATGGTGGTGTTATCCGTATTCATCACGCCGTGAATAAAGCCCAAGCGCATCCAGTGGGACACGGTGCGGATCTGCGCATCCATCACCTGGGTGAAAAACTCCTGGTAGTCCGCTCCAGGGTAGTGGCGCGCAATGGCATAGTCGGCCAACTGTCGGGTGTAATCCGTCTGCGCGGCAAGATGGAAAGTGCCGACGCGGATATGGCTGGCCGCTACGCGTACCACAATGCCGGCCGGTTGCACGTGCCCGCGCTGAATGGGCCGTCCGGTGGAAATAACCGCCAGCGCCCGGGTGGTGGGAACACCCAAGGCATGCATAGCCTCAGAGACTAGGTACTCGCGCAACATGGAAGACAGCGTTCCACGGCCATCGGACCCGAGGCGGGAAAAGGGAGTAAGCCCAGTTCCCTTGGCATGGAGATCCCACATCCGCCCGTCCTTTTCCACCTCGCCCAAGAGCATGGCCCTGCCGTCTCCCATTTGCGGGTTAAACGCACCAAATTGGAAGCCGGAATAGGCCATGGCGTGGCCGCCCGCGCGGCCGGTAAGGAAATCTATGCCCTCGGAGGAGCGCAGCCAGCTCGGGTCAAGGCCCAATTGCCTGGCCAGTTCCTCGTTGAGTATGACCATCTCTGGGTTCGGCTGCTCCTCGCCCTCGGTGGGGCGAACCAAGTGGGGAAGCTTCTGGGCAAAATCGTGGTGTAGCTGCACCTAAACCTCCAGTGTTCCGCGCACGCGAATCTGGGCGCGACCGCCCACCCAAATATCCGTGCCGTCATCGTTGATAAAAACTTCGCCTGCCCGGCCAATCTGGCTGCCTTGTGCTGCGGTATAGCGTGCCGGCACCAAGTTGCGCGAGCGCATAAACTGCGCGGCGCCGCCGTTGAAAGAACCGGTGACTGGGTCTTCGAATTGGGTGGTAAAGGCCCGAACCTCATAGGCCGACTCGCCCTCTGCGGCGTTGGGATTAAGGCCCACTACGCCGACCTTGGGGCGCTCGGATCGAGGCTCAACCGCGCGCACCGCCGCGGCATCGCGTAATTGAAGCAGGCGCCAGCCCGGGCCATTGTCCACCCAGCCATGGTCAACAATATCCGCGCTATCTAGCCCCAGCCCACCGCAGGCCTCCTTCAGATCCGCCGGGCTTAGCGGTTCATCGCGGCGCAGCGGCGGGGTAGCAAAGGACAAGACTTCGCCCTCTTGGCGGACGGTTACCAAGCCCACGCCGCATTCTTGGACGATGCGTCCCTCTTCCCGTGGCTGATTGCCTAGTGCCCGCCACGCGGCAGCGCTGCCCAAGGTGGGGTGGCCGGCAAAATCAAACTCTTCGTACGCGGTGAAAATGCGCACGCGGTAGTCCGCGCGGGCGTCGTTAGGTTCGAGCAAAAAGGTAGTCTCAGAAAAGTTGGTCCAGTTCGCGATTGCTTGCATCTGCTCGGTACTTAGGCCATCGGCGCCCGCAACCACCGCCAAGGCATTACCGTTAAAGGCACCCGTGGCAAAAACATCAACCTCAAAGAACTCGTGCTGCATGCTCGCCAGTCTAGTCAGCCCCAGGGATGAGGACTATGGCCTAGAGCCTGCGCTAGCCTAGAAAGCCATGAAGAAGCTATGGCCCGATGCACTTCGCGCGTGGGTAGGCCCACCGTGGAGAATTATCATTCCGCTGTTTTTCTGGGGTTCTTCGGTGCCGGCGGCAGAAGGTGTTATTGATAGAACCTCGCTTTTCCAGGAGCTGGTTCTCGTAGTTTATGCAGTCGGTATTCCACTAGCACTCTGGCTACACCCCAAGCTCAGGGAATATGCCATCGGGTTCACTGCTATCACGCTAACGGTGTGCATCTTTACCCCGCTTGCTGCAATGGGCAACGCTCACTTTTTCCCTTTGGCCTACTGCGTATTTCTGATAGGCGCACATTCACCCAAACGACTACAGCGAATCTGGATAGGGTGGATTGCCTTAGGCTCCTTGGCGGCCACCGCAGCGGACCTATACGGCCGGAGGATCATCAGCGGCATCGATTTTGGCCTCGAAGACACCACTGTTGGCCCGCTTCCTGCCTTCGCCTCCGTCGTCATCATCGCGTGGCCCGTTATGGGCTTTTTCTTCTTGCTAGGCACCAATGACCGCAAAAAGCGCGAAGACCAGCAACTGCTGAAAGAACGCGCGGAAATGGCCGGCGCGGTAGAGCGCAACCGCATTGCCCGCGAAATGCATGACATTGTCGCGCATAACTTGGCGGGCGTTATCGCTCTTGCCGACGGCGCCCGGTTCGCCGCTGCCAAAAATCCCGCAGCGGCCACAGAAGCCTTAGAAACCATCGCCTCTACCTCCCGCGATTCCCTCAAGCAGATGCGCGGATTGCTCTCCGTGCTGCGAGATGGCGATTCCCGCGCCGATACCAAAGCGCCTGGCGCGAGCGATATTGCCGGCCTTATCTCGGAAGCCCGCCGCAGCGGCTTCGATATCACCGTGCACGGGCTGGAGGACCTGCCGACCGAAAGCGACGAGCTCTATCAGTTCACTGTCTACCGCGTGGTGCAAGAAATTTTGACCAATATGCTCAAGCATTCCCGCGATAAAAGGGGAGTGCTGCGCTTCCGCTCTACTGGAAACGGCCTAGTATTGAGCGCCGATAACCCGGCCGCACGCACGCCGGACAATCACGAGCCCGGTTACGGGCTCATCGGGATGAGCGAGCGCGTTAGGGCCTATGGCGGCAGCGTTGCTACCCGCACAGAGGACGGACACTTCTTGATTACCGTGGAGGTACCCAATGACTAACCCTGAGCAGCCAACAGCTGCGCCTGCTGGCCCCATCCGTATCGGCCTGGTTGATGACCAGCCCCTCGTGCGCGCTGGGTTCGCCATGCTCCTCGGTTCCCAAGAGGATTTGGACGTTGCCTGGCAGGCATCCGATGGCGATGAAGTCCTCGACCTTGCCCGCGCGCAGCCTGCCGATATTGTGCTCATGGATGTCCAGATGGCCCGCGTCAATGGCATCGCCGCCACCGAAAGGCTGCTGCCAGAGTTTCCGGAGACCCAGGTCATTATGCTTACCACCTTCGATGACCAGAACTTTGTCCATGGCGCGATTTCCGCCGGGGCTTCCGGATTCCTGCTCAAAGACGTCGAACCGGAGGAACTCCTCGCCGCCATTCGCACCGTACATTCCGGCGAGGCCGTCCTTTCACCGCGCATTACCGCACAGGTACTGCAGCAATTGCGCAGCGAGCAGTCCGCGTCACAGCCCGATTCACATGCCACCCCCGTTGCGGCAGCAGCTACCGCCCCTCCGGCTGAAGATCTCACGCCACGCGAGCTGGACGTCCTCAAGCTAATGGCACTGGGGTATTCGAATACCGAAATCGCGGAATGCGAGTTTGTCTCCATGGCCACGGTCAAGACCCACGTACGCCATATCTTGACGAAAACCGGCTCGCGCGACCGCGTGCATGCTGTGCTCTACGCCCTTACTCATGGCGTGGTCTCGGTGGAGGAGCTGCTGTCTCATCCCTAGGTATGACCTGCCAAATCACTCCCAAGGATGGTTACTTCGTGCCGGTCAGGCGGCACGATGGAAACCATGCTCAAAGTTTCACACCTTTCCAAGAATTTCCGTTCCTTTAAAGCAGTAGATGACCTCTCCTTTGAGGTTCCAGACGGTCAAGTCACCGGCTTCCTCGGACCGAATGGTTCTGGCAAATCCACCACCATGCGCATGTGCGTGGGGTTGGAGAATCCGACTTCCGGCACCGCGACTTTTGATGGCACGCCTTTCCGCGAACTATCCAATCCCGCTACCACGGTGGGCACCTTGCTGGATGTCAACTGGTTTCACCCGGGCCGCAGCGCCCGTGCTCACCTGGGCTACATGGCCGCGTTGCAGGGCGTGTCCATGAACCACGTGGATGACACCCTGGACCGCGTCGGCCTTACCCAGGTAGCCACTAAGCGCGTGGGCGGCTATTCGCTAGGCATGAAGCAGCGCCTGGGCCTTGCTTGTGCGCTCATCGGCGAGCCGAAGCACTTGCTTCTCGACGAACCCGTCAACGGCCTCGACCCCGAAGGCGTGCACTGGATGCGTGCCCGTATCCGTGAATTCGCTGAGGCCGGTTGCTCCGTGCTGGTTTCCTCCCACCTACTTTCGGAAATGCAGCTCACCGCCGACCGCCTCGTAGTCATCGGCAAAGGCAAGCTGCTGGGCGAGGGCACCGTGGAAGAGTTCGTCAACGGCACGGGAGGCGCAAGCCTCGAAGTCATCGTTGACCAGCCCGATGAACTCCTGCGCCTATTGCACGGCACCGATGCGGAAACCTCCTTTGACGGTGAAGTCCTGCGCGTGCGCGGCCTCGAAGGCTCCGACATCGGCCGCATCTGCCTGGATAACCGCATTCTTATCTCCAGCTTGGAACGCAAACAGCCCTCTCTGGAAGAAGCCTACCTCGGCGCGACCGCCGACCACGTGGCCTACCGCTCCGCCTAAACGCACAACCCAACCTTTAAGGACAGATTTCTATGAATACTGTGGTTTCAGAATCCCGCAAACTCTTTTCCCTGCGCTCTACCTGGGTCTACCTCGCCATCGTGGCACTCGGCATGGCCGCCGGCGGCGTGCTTACGGCCTGGGGCTATGACTTCAACGGCACCGCGGACGGCAAGTTTCAATCCAGTGATGTCTTATCAGCTAGTGAACTCGCCATGGTGGTGATGATCTTTGCATCCGCGATGATGGTCGGAGGTGACCTGGGAAAGGGAACCGTTGCATGGTCTTATCTTTCCTCCAATCGCCGCGTTGGCATAGTGCTTAGCCAATTCGTTGTCATCTTGGTATCACTCTTGCTTGCGGCCACGCTGGGCATGGCTGTGGGAACCTTGCTGATTGCAGCATTCGGCGGCGATATCAACTTCGCGAGCTTTTATCAGTGGCCGGACTGCAACCGAGTAGTGTTTGCTTACCTGGAATGGGCCGGCTTTAGCCTGCTGGCTATGGGGTTGGCTTACCTCTTGCGTAGCGGCACATTTGCCGCGATGATCCTAGTGGTGGAATTCTTTGTCCTTGAAACTGCGCTTATGGCATTTGACGCCTCGTGGGCAGAAACGTTGTTGAGCTGCCTGCCCTTCGTCAATATGCAGACCTTGGTCGTGGGTAGCGATTCAGGTCCCTTGGATCATTCCCGCGCTGTGTCTGCTTTGATTCTGGGCGTAACGCTGGCAGTCTGCGTCGGCGGCGCGTGCGTAGTATCCCGCCGCCGGTCTGTCGCCAAATAGCGCCCAGAACTAGCTACGCTGGTGGGCATGAGTGATGCACTTTTTGCCCGCATAGAACCCATCCAGACCATGCGGGATGGCACGGTCAAGCAGGTCAACCCGTTCTCCGGGACCGAGGTATGGACCGTGCCAGGTCGCGGCAACCGCCCCCTGTCCACACCGGTGGCTAACCCGCAGCCTCTGCACGAAGAAGACTTCACCCACCGCTGCGCCTTTTGCTCTGGGCGCATGACTGATACCCCGCCGGAAAAGGCCCGCATCCTGCCATCCGGCGGGATTGTGCGTGGATTGCCCTTGAACGAATACGGCCACACCGTCCCGGCCTTTCGCCGCATTCCCAATCTGTTTGAAATCGTCTCCTATGACTACTGGCACGCCAACTACGGCTTCGACATGGATGCGGAGACCCGCCAACGCATGGACAACTACCTTGCCGATCCTGTCGGCCGGGAACATGTGCTCAAGATCGTGCGCACGAAGCGGAAGGCGGCGCACCTGCCCGAGGCCAGCGAAGAGGAACTTTTAGAACAGGCGGCGGGCTTTTTCGCAGGAGGCCACGACGTCATCGTGGCCGGCCGCCATTTTGAGCGCGGTGCACAAGATGATTCCCACGTGGTATCTTCAGGCACCTTGAGTGCCGAAGAGCACCTGCTCTTTATGAAGCTGACTATCGACGCCATGCGCGACCTCTACGAGCGCAACCGCTACGCCCCCTATGTGGTGGCCTTCCAAAACTGGCTGCAGCCAGCCGGCGCCTCCTTTGAGCACCTGCACAAGCAACTCGTTGCCATCGATGACCGCGGCATGGCCTCCCACCGGGAGGTACAGATGCTGCGCAGCAATATGAACATGTACAACGAGTGGGCCGTGGACTATGCCGCTAGCCGCAACCTCATCGTTGCAGAAAATGACCATGCTGTTCTCTTCGCCGGCTTTGGGCATCGCTATCCCACCTTGGAGGTCTACTCCAAGTCCGCGACCTGTGAGCCCTGGCGGCAGTCGGAAGAGGAAATACGCGCCATGAGCGACCTCGTCCATGCCGCCCACGCTGCTGTCGGCCGCGAGGTTCCCTGCAATGAGGAGTGGCACCACAAGCCGGCCGACGTCGACGTTGCTCAGCCATGGCGCATCCTCATCAAGCTGCGCATTTCTACCCTTGCCGGATTCGAAGGCGGTACCAAGATCTACCTCAACACTATCTCGCCCTGGGATCTGCGCGATAGGGTAGTAAGCCAGCTTTATCCCCTGCGCGAGTCCGGGCATGTTGCCCGCTCGATCCGCGTGGCTACCGAATGCTCGGTACAGCGCAATAGCCTGCTGTATAACCCACAGCTGCGCTAAGCGGGCAGCGTTGGGCTTAGCGCTTGACGACGAGCGTAAGCTCACTCGATCCCGGCCCTGGCTCCTCAACGGTCATACCCGCGGCGCGCGCGATGGCGGCAACGTCGGCGGCGCTATAGGCGTCGGCAGGCGAGAGCGCCAACTCGCGGGCTAAAAGGCCCTTGTAGTGCTTATTGAAGTGGCTGACCACCTTGCGCGATCCATCGTCCTGCACGCTTTCCACCCGTACCGTTACCGCATCCTTTACGCGGCCGAGCTGCTGGTAAGTGCCCGAGCGCAGATCCACAATAAGCTCGTCTACCCCCTCGAGCGCCTGGGTAATCTGTGTGCCCCAGCGCGACTTCATGGTGCGGCCGCCGAGCTTGGAGCCACCCGAAAGCCGGTAATGCGGAATGGGGTCGCTGGCGCGGAGGACGCCAAAGAGGGCGTCGCCAATAGCAAGGCGATCCCACGTGGGCAGGGAAGGGGCATCCAACGCATCAAAAAGCACGCCGGTGTAGCGCAACACGGCCGGCATGGTGGGGGTGGTAAAAAGCCCCTGATTGGATTCGGCCTCACCGCGCAGCTTTTCCGAGAGCTTGAGTACCTCCATGGCCTCGTCTACCGGAAGAGACTGCAGCTCAGCGGCAATTTCTTGCCGGGTGGCATGCAATTGCGGAAAGGAAAGCTGGCCGAAGTCAAGGGGCTGTCCCGTACCGCCGTGGGCTTTAGTTTCTGAAGGAGGGAGGATAATGAGCATATATACAGGGTAGCGGGGTATATTTTTGTGCATGATTACCCGCCTTTCTGAACTATTTCTCCGTACCCTCCGTGAGGACCCCGCCGATGCCGAGGTCCCTAGCCACAAGCTGCTCGTCCGCGCCGGTTATGTACGCCGCGTCGCGCCGGGCGTGTATACCTGGCTGCCGTTGGGTTTGCGCACCCTGCGCAAGATTGAAGATGTAGTCCGTCAGGAAATGGACGCCATTGGCGGCCAGGAAATGCTATTTCCTGCTCTGCTGCCGCGCGAGCCTTATGAAAAGACCAACCGCTGGGTTGAATACGGCGATAACCTCTTCCGCCTCAAGGACCGCAAGAACGCAGATATGCTGCTTGGCCCTACCCACGAGGAAATGTTTGCCAGCGCGGTCAAGGATATGTACTCCTCCTATAAGGATTTCCCGGTCACGCTCTATCAGATTCAGACCAAGTACCGCGATGAGGAGCGCCCCCGCGCTGGTGTGCTTCGCGGCCGCGAATTCACGATGAAGGATTCCTACTCCTTCGACATGACCGATGAGGGCTTGGATGAGTCCTACGGCCGCCACCGCAAGGCGTACCAGAATATCTTCAACCGCCTCGAGATCGATTACGCCATCTGCAAGGCCACCTCTGGTGCCATGGGTGGCTCCGCCTCCGAGGAATTCCTCGCCGTATCTGAGGTGGGCGAGGATACCTTTGTGCGCTCCACCGAGGGCGACTACGCAGCCAACGTCGAGGCCGTGGTGACCCCAGCACCGGCGGAGAAGGATGTTGAGGGCCAGCCAGAGGCACAGGAGTATGACACCCCGGGAGCAGAGACCATTGAGAAGCTGGTCGAATGGGCCCAGGGTGCAGGCATTACTGTCGACGGCCGCGAGGTTACCGCTGCAGATACCCTCAAGTGCATGATGATAAAGCTCTTCCACCCGGCAGTGGAGAGCGAAGAACGCGAGTCCGAGTTGGCGGCCGTTCTCATTCCTGGCGATCGCGAGCTGGATGAAAAGCGCCTTGAGGCCGCACTCGAGCCGGTGGAGTTTGAGTTGGCAGGGGACAAGGACTTTGCAGACAATGACTTCCTAGTCAAGGGCTATGTTGGCCCGCGCGCTTTGAACGCCAATGGCATCAAGGTCCTGGCCGATCCGCGCGTGGTCAAGGGTACGGAATGGATTATCGGCGCCGATGCGAGCGAGCGCCACGTGGTGGGCTGCGTGGCTGGCCGCGATTTCACCGTGGATGAGTTCATCGAGGCTGCAGAGGTTAAAGAAGGCGACCTGGCTCCTGATAACCAAGGCACCTTGACCTTGGAGCGCGGCATTGAGCTTGGCCATATCTTCCAGCTGGGCCGCAAGTACACCGAGGCCTTCGACGTGCAAATCTTGGATGAAAACGGCAAGCGTGCCGTTCCTACCATGGGGTCCTATGGCATTGGCATTACCCGCATGCTGGCTGTTCTGGCCGAGCAGCGCCATGATGACAAGGGCCTCAACTGGCCGGTTGCCGTTGCTCCTTACCAGGTTCACGTAGCCGTGGCTAATAAGGACGCCGCCGCCATGGAGGCCGGCGATAAGCTGGTAGAGGAGCTGTCCGCCAAGGGGCTCGAGGTGCTCTTCGATGACCGCCCAAAGGTCTCCCCAGGTGTGAAGTTCAAGGATGCAGAGCTCCTTGGCATGCCCTTCGTAGCCATCTTGGGCCGTGCCTTCAAGGAAGGCAAGATTGAGCTGCGCATCCGCGGTGGAGAGACCCTCGAGGTTCCAGCCGAGGACATCGTGGACAAGATCCTCGAGCTCGTGCATGGCTAAATAGGACCCAACTCTGCGCGGCGGGGTACCGTGGAAGGCATGAACTTTCAAAAGAATGGGCTTTCCACGGTGCTTTCAGCAATGGGCGTACTGCACTTTGTGAAGGCGAAGACTTTCGAATCCATTGTTCCGCCGCAACTGCCAGGCCCTGCGCGCTTTTATAACTTTGCTTCGGGCCTGTGGGAGATCGCCACCGGTGCTTTGCTTCGCCGCCGCGCCACCCGCGGCTTCGGCGGTGCTTCCGCACTCGCACTCTTTGCTGTGGTGTGGCCGGCCAATATGTACCACGCCTGGATTGAGCGCAAGGCAGGGTGGCCAAAGAAGCTCTACCACATCATCCGCCAGCCGCTGCAGGTGCTGTTGATGATGTATGCCTGGAATATCGCCAAGCATGAGGCCTAAAGCCGCCTTGGCTGCATGCTAGCCAGCTAGGTCAAGCACAAAACCGGCCTCCTCCCTTACTCCGCGGGGTTTCGCGGGATGGGGAGGAGGCCGGTTTCGTGTTAAATGCCGAGGCAAAAACTAGCCGGCGACGGGGCCGCCGCAGTTAGGCCAAGCGCCAGCACCCTGGGTGGCTAGGACGCTTTCGGCCACGGCAATCTGCTGCTCGCGGGTCGCCTGGTCAGCCGTCGGGGCGTACTGGGTGCCGCCATTGGCGGCCCAAGTCTGCGGGTTGAACTGCAGGCCGCCCTGGTAACCGTTTCCGGTATTGATGTGCCAATCACCGCCGGACTCGCAGGCGGCTACCTGATCCCAGGCGCTAGCCGGTGCGGCGGTAGCAGCAGGCGCGGCCAAGCCAGCAAGGCCGAGTGCTGCGGCGGATGCGGTCAACATGGTCTTCTTAAAACGCATTGAGAGGAAACTCCTTCTCTTTGTGTCTGTTTAGCTTGCGGAATCTCCTGCAAGCTCATGGTGACCCAACCTACGCACGCTTGCGGAGCGAAAGCAATGCATCATGCCGTAAAGGTCGCTGCAATTTCGCTGACTGGTCTTCAGGGGATTTACAGGCGGTCAGCCTGAATTATCGCATTCCGTGGGACTCCGCCGCGATACCAATGAGCCAAGTAACCCATTCCTGATCCGGGGATTCTTCTTGCGCTGCACCTGTGGCGGCGGCGGACCACTTGCGGCCGTCGTGTTCGGCAAGGCCATCGATAAAGCCCAGCGCGGAAGCAGAATCGTGGGGTAGTTCTTGCTCTCCGGAAGTATAGGCCGACTCCGGCTGCGGAATGTTGCCGTAGCGGGCTAGTGCATCCTGGAGGGCGTCGATGCGGCGATGATGAACCGCTAGGCGATGATCCACCTTGTCCTCGTGCTCGGGGCCAACGTAGGCGCGGGCGAAATCTAGACCGTATACCTGCTCATACTCCCAGCTCAGGAGATCAGCAGCGCTTTTTTGCTCTGGTTGGGAAAGCTCGGGAATGTCGGGGGCATCGCCAGGCAGCCAAGCATTGAGCGCGATGGCCTGCTCGGTAACTAGGGTGCGCGATTCAACAGTGACCTCATCGGCTGCCTCGGTGGTAGCCGAGGCGGCATTTTCCATAATTTCACCAGAGTCTGCCGCGTGATTGGCCTCGGTAGGGCGCTCTACCTCGCAGGAGCGTGGGGGATTGCCGGCATCGTCCGTGCCGCATAGCCGTGTAATTTCGGCATACAGGGCGTCCGCCTGGGAGCTGCGCAGCCCTGCGGCATGGTCATCGACGCCGCTGAGGGACAAGGCGTCGGTGGCGGCGGCGTCGGCAAGCGCCAGCAGCCTGCTTTCTGGCCGCGGGCCAAAATAGTCGACGACGGAATCAACCGCTTGGCACCCAGCCAAGCCGGGCAGGGTGGCGGTTGTGGCTACGAGGGTTAAAGCTATACGTCGGCGGTTCACGCAAAAGACTGTACCCCGTAGCACGTAGGCTAGTGCACATGGCTTTCCCAGATGCACAAGAATTGACCGATCTCCTGCAACCCAAACTGGCTGAGCGGGGATTGGACGTAGAAGACATTAAAACCACCAAGGCGGGAAAGAAATCCCAGGTCATTATCCGTATTGATGGCGATAAGCGCCCTAGCTCCGATGTGTTGGAGGAAGTTTCCAACGAAATTTCTGCCTTCTTTGATGACAAGGAAGCGCAAGGAGAGCTGAACTTCGGCGCCGGCTATACCTTGGAGGTCTCCACCCCCGGCGTGGACTTGCCGCTCACCGCCCCGCGCCACTGGCGCCGCAATCGGGGGCGCAAGGTCTCCTTCGACCTTGGCGATGGCAAGACTCAATCGGCGCGTATTGGCGCGCTTAACGACGCCGCCGATTCCGTAATCCTCATCACGGCAAGCAAAAAGGACGTGCAGGCGCGCGCCGAACGATTGGAAAACATTGCCAGGGCAGTGGTAGAAATTGAGTTTGCACAGCCGTCCGAACAGGAGCTAGAGGCAGTGCGCAAGACGTTTGAAGAAGCCGAGAACTAACCGGCAACCGAGAGGAATGACAAGTGAATATTGATCTACAGGCACTTCGTACCATCGAGTCCGAGCGCAACGTCCCCGTAAAGGACTTGCTGGAAGCGATTGCGGGTGCCTTGTTGTATTCCTACCTGGATTACCGCGAGTCTAACGCTGGCGGCAAGGTAGAAGGCGCCAAGTCCCGCGTCGATATCGACGCCACCACCGGTGCAGTCAGCGTCATTGTCTCGGAGCGCGACCCAGAAACTGGGGAAGTAACCACCGAATACGATGACACCCCGGAAAACTTTGGACGCGTGGGCGCACAGGCCGTGCGCGAGGCTATTCTGCGCAAGTTGCGCGAGGCCGAGGCAGAGCGTACCTATGATTCCTACTCTGAGCTCACCGGCCGTGTTGTCAGCGGCATCGTCCAGCGCGATGCGCGCGCTAATGCCCGCGGCATCGTTGTGGTCCAGCTGGGCTCCGAGCTGGAGTCCCAGGATGGCATCTTGCTGCCTGCCGAGCAGATTCCGGGTGAAAAGCTCGAGCACGGTGACCGCATTAAGGCCTATGTCGTAGGCGTTAATCGCAATGGCGCCCAGGTACAGATCAATCTCTCTCGCACTCACCCGGAGCTGGTGCGTGGCCTTTTTGAGCTCGAAGTTCCAGAAGTTGCCGATGGCAGCGTAGAAATGATTGCCATTGCCCGCGAGGCAGGCCACCGTTCCAAGGTGGCTGTTGTGGGCCATGCCAAGGGCCTGAATGCCAAGGGAGCCTGCATTGGCCCGCGCGGTCAGCGCGTCAATAACATCATGCGCCAGCTCGGCGGTGAAAAGATTGACATCATCGACTTCAGCGAGGATCCCACGGTCTACGTAGGCAATGCCTTGGCTCCCTCGAAGGTGGTCAAGGTCACCGTTGTGGACAACGAGGCGCAGATCGCACGCGTGGTGGTGCCGGATTACCAGCTGTCCCTGGCTATTGGTAAAGAGGGCCAGAATGCCCGTCTTGCTGCCCGTTTGACCGGTTGGAAGATCGATATTCACTCGGACGCTGACGCTAATTAAGGATCTGCGCTTTTGTAGCGTAGGCTAGTAAACGGCCCAGTTGCAGATTGGGGCATATTGGCGACGCGAAAAGTAAGGAGATGAATGTCTGAGAGGCAACGACTCCGGACCTGCATCGCTACTCGCCGCCGCCTGCCAGATACGGACTTGCTACGGGTGGTCATCGACCGTGATGATCCGCACGGCCGCCGTCTGGTAGCAGATCCACACCGCCGGCTTCCCGGCCGCGGGGCGTGGATTAGCCCCACACTATCTGCACTCGAGCTAGCGGAGCGCAAACGCGCCTTCAAGCGCGCGCTTCGCACGTCCGCACCCGTGGACACAGGTCAGGTACGGCAGTACTTGGAAGCACATAGCGGACAGGTACCTAGCGCGGAAAACGCCGCGTTAGATTCGTACGAACCAGAGTTACAAAGGAAGACCGAACACTGATGAGCGCACAACGATGAAGCATCAGCGATGAAAGTCCTACACACCTAACTAGGGGTCAGGCCAGTTTCCGAGGCCTTGACTCCTAGTCGATACCAAGAGGAGACAAGTGCCCGGAAAGCTACGTGTTCACGAGCTCGCAAAGCAGCTCGGAGTAACCAGCAAGGAACTGCTCGCCACGCTGAAGGAACAGGGTGAGTTCGTAAAGACTGCTTCTTCCACCATCGAACCGCCGGTGGTTAAGAAGATGCGAGCACATTATGAAGCACAGTCCGGCGGCGATGACGCCGCCGAGAAGAAGCAAGAAAATAAGCCTGCCAAGGGTGCCGCTAAGAGCACCGCAAAGGCGAGCGCCCCTAAGCCGGGTGCGAAATCTGCTGCCCCCAAGCCGGGCGCAGAGGCGCCAAAGCCAGGCGCGAAGGCCGCTGCACCGAAGCCAGGCCAGGGCGCACCGAAGCCGGGACAGGGTGCTGCTAAGCCCGGTGCAAAGCCAGCTGCCCCGAAGCCGGGTGCTCAGGCGCCGAAGCCTGGTGCTAAGGCTGCCGCACCGAAGCCTGGCCAGGGCGCACCGAAACCAGGCCAGGCTGGCGGCAAGAAGTCGGGCGAGCGTCCGACCCCAGGCAATTCCATGCCTCGTCCAATGCCGAAGCCAGGCGGTTCCCGTCGCGTAGCCAATAACCCGTTCTCCACGGGTGGTGGCGACAACCGTCCGGGCCCACGCCCAGGTGGCTCCAAGGGTCAGCGTGGCGGAAATAAGCCAGGCGATAACCGCGGTAAGCGCGGCGGCCAGAACGAGGGCGGAAATAACCGCCAGGGTGGCAATATCCAGGGTGGCGGCGGTCGCCGTCCATCCCCGGCCATGATGCCGTCCCACCCGAACCCTGCGTCGATGCCGTCTAAGGCACCGAGCGGTGGTGGACGTGGCGGCCGCGGTCGCGGCGGTCACGGCGGACCGGGTCACGGTGGCCCAGGTGGCGGCCGTCCAGGCGGTTTCCGCGGCGGTGGACGCGGCGGACGTCGTGGCGGCACCGCGGGTGCATTCGGCCGTCCAGGTGGCGCTCCACGTAAGGGCAAGAAGTCCAAGCGTCAGAAGCGCCATGAGTACGAGGAGCAGCAGAAGCATGTAGTAGGCGGTGTGCGCTTGCCAGACGGCAAGGGCCAAACCGTCCGCCTGCGTCGTGGTGCATCCCTGTCTGACTTCGCCGAGAAGATCGGTGCGGATCCAGCATCGTTGGTGCAGGCACTGTTCAATCTCGGTGAAATGGTGACGGCAACCGCTTCCGTATCGGAAGATACGCTGCAGCTGCTCGGCTCCGAGATCAACTACAACGTCGAGGTTGTCTCCCCTGAGGACGAGGACCGCGAGCTGCTCGAGTCCTTCGACCTGAAGTTCGGCGAGGACGAAGGCGGCGAGGAAGCACTGGAGAATCGTCCTCCAGTCGTCTCCGTTATGGGTCACGTTGACCACGGTAAGACCCGCCTGTTGGACGCCATCCGTAAGACCAACGAGGGCGCCCGCGAGGAAGGCGGCATCACCCAGGGCATTGGTGCTTACCAGACCACGGTGGACGTGGACGGCGAGCGCACCATCACCTTCCTGGATACCCCGGGTCACGAGGCCTTTACCGCCATGCGTGCCCGTGGTGCTAAGTCCACCGACTTGGCCATCCTCGTGGTTGCTGCCGATGACGGCGTCATGCCACAGACCGTGGAGGCCATCAACCACGCCAAGGCTGCCGATATTCCGGTCGTCGTGGCTGTGAACAAGGTGGATAAGCCGGAAGCTCAGCCGGATAAGATCCGTGGCCAGCTCACCGAGTACGGCCTGGTTCCGGAAGAGTACGGCGGCGACACCATGTTCGTGGATATCTCCGCGAAGCAGGGCAAGAACATTGACCAGCTGCTTGAGTCGGTCATCCTCACCGCGGATGCGGCCTTGGAGCTGACCGCTAACCCAGACATGGACGCACAGGGCGTGGCCATTGAGGCTCACCTGGACCGCGGTCGCGGTCCGGTGGCAACGGTTATCGTTCAGCGCGGTACCTTGCACGTGGGTGACTCCATCGTCGTTGGCGATGCGCACGGCCGTGTCCGCCGCATGCTCGATGAGTTTGGCGAAGACGTCGAAGAGGCGGGCCCATCCCGTCCGGTGCAGGTCCAGGGTCTGTCCGGTGTGCCGGGTGCAGGCGATAACCTGCTCGTGGTGGAAGATGACCGCGTTGCCCGCCAGATTGCTAACCAGCGTGATGCTCGCAAGCGCTCTGCCCTGCAGGCAAAGCAGCGCAAGCGCGTCTCCCTGGAGGATCTGGACAAGGTGTTGCAGGAGACTTCGACCCTCAACCTCATCCTCAAGGGCGACAACGCCGGTTCCGTCGAGGCACTGGAAGATGCCCTGCTGGATATCAAGACCGAGGACGAAGTCGAGCTCAACATCATCGACCGTGGTGTGGGCGCTGTGACCGAGACCAAC
Source organism: Corynebacterium sp. MSK195 (assembly GCF_030228885.1). NCBI lineage: Bacteria > Bacillati > Actinomycetota > Actinomycetes > Mycobacteriales > Corynebacteriaceae > Corynebacterium > Corynebacterium sp. MSK195. The sequence continues at coordinate 286,210 of NZ_JASPGT010000001.1, forward strand.
GTCTCTCTCGCAGCGGCTTCCGACGCCGTCATTATTGCCTTCAACACTCGTGCGGAAGGCAAGGCGACGGAGATGGCCACCCAAGAGGGCGTGGATATTCGTTACTACACGATCATCTACAAGGCCATCGAAGAGGTCGAGGCTGCGCTCAAGGGCATGCTCAAGCCGATTTACGAGGAGCGCGACACCGGTGCGGCCGAAATCCGCGCCCTGTTCAAGTCCTCCGCGGTGGGTACCATCGCCGGCTGCATGGTTACCGAGGGCAAGGTTGTCCGCAACGGCAAGGTTCGCCTGCTGCGCGATAACAACGTCATCACTGCCGACGCCAAGATTGAGTCCCTGCGTCACGAAAAGGACGACGCAACCGAGATCAAGGCCGGCTACGAGTGCGGTATGGTGCTCTCTTACCCGGATATCCAGGTAGGCGACATCATCCAGGCCTACGAAGAGGTCGAGGTTCCGCGCGACTAAACGTCGCCGTCTCAAGGCCCGCTTCCGCTCCCGCCGTCCCCACTGAATGTGCTGCCAGCACTCAGTAGGGAAGGCCCGGGGAGATTGGAAGCGGGCCTTGTGCTTTTTCTGCGTCTGTGAGTTGGGGGCACCGTGGGCGCCGCTACCTACAGGCGCTGCCGCGACGGGTTTTCATTGTCCGGGATTCGGCACTAAACTGGTGGTTTCTTGTACCGGTTGGCGGTAATTTTAGAGATAGATTCTTATTGAGCTGGGAGGTTCACATGGTCGATCACGCACGCGCAGCGCGCATGGCCAAGCGCATTCAGGAAATCGTGGCGAGCGCCATCGAACGCCAGATTAAGGATCGCCGCCTCGAGCTGGTGACCATTACGGATACTCGAGTCACGGGCGACCTGCACGATGCCACCGTGTTTTATACCGTGCGCGGAAAGGACATTGATTCAGAGCCGGACTTTGCACAAGCAGAAGAAGCCCTCAAGCGCGCTAAAGGTCAGCTGCGCAAGATTGTGGGCGATCAGCTCTCGGTGCGGTTTACCCCGACGCTAACCTTCGAGGTCGATACCGTTCCGGAGGCCTCTGCTCATATGGAAGAGCTTCTGGCTCGTGCTCGCGCCCGCGATGAAGAACTGGCAAAGCTGAAGGAAAACGCCCAGCCGGCAGGGGATGCGAACCCGTATAAGACCTCCGATGAAGACGAGGCTTAAGTGACTAAGAAGCAATACCAGCCGGCAGTTGCCGCTTTGCATGATGCGCATAGCATCTGCATTGTGACGCACCTGCGGCCGGATGCCGATGCCATCGGCTCTGCTGCGGCGTTGCTGCTCGCGCTGCGCCAACGGGGCAAAGATGTGTGTGCCGTTGTGGGCCAGGAGCGGGAGATTTCCCGTAATCTGTACACCATTCCTGCCGCCGACGACGTCACCACTAGTCGTGAGCTGCCGGAAGGCTATGACCTCTACGTCACCGTTGATTGTGGTTCTTTAGACCGGACGGGCTTTTTTGCGGACCGGATTGAGCAGCTAGCCCAGCAGGGCCGAGTTCTGTGCATTGACCATCATTCTTCTAATCCAGGGTTTGGTGCCATCAATGTGGTGGACACTGAATGTGAATCCACCACCGTGGTGTTGCTGAGCATCCTGGATTCACTGGAGATTCAGATTGACCGTCATATTGCGCACTGCTTATATGCCGGTTTGATGACCGATACTGGCAGCTTCCGCTGGGGCAGGCCGGCTATGCACGATATTGCCACCCGCCTCATGCACTACGATCTCGATACCAAGCAGATCGCAGCTGACCTTTTAGATTCCACCACGCCGGACGATCTTCAGATGATCGGTAGGGTATTGGCCGGTTTGCGCCTCGAAGAAGCAGGGGAGCACACCCTAGGCATTCTCGTCGCGCGGCTGGAAGATATCCAGGGACACTCTGATTCGGCCGTTGAATCTTTGGTGGAGTTCGTTCGCGCGCTTGAAGGAACCACCGTCGGCGTGGTGTTTAAGGAACAAGCTCCGGAGGTGTGGGCGGTTTCCTTGCGTTCTTCTCGCATTGATTGTTCTTCGGTAGCGCTTACCTTCGGGGGCGGCGGACATGTACCGGCCGCGGGCTATACCGCTCACGGGGCTCCGGAAAAAATTGTTAAGGAATTGGTGGCCGCTATCCAATGAGAAAAAGGCAGACGGATGGAATGAACGCTCAGGATCGCTCCACCGCCGGCACGGTAACCGCACGCGAGGTCTTTGGCCTCGCGTTTCCCGCGCTTGGCGTACTTGCGGCCATGCCGCTCTACCTCTTGCTGGATACCGCGGTAGTCGGTCGCCTTGGCGCCCAAGAGCTCGCCTCGCTGGCTGCAGCCACCACAATTCACTCCGTGGTGACGACGCAGTTGACTTTCTTGTCCTACGGCACGACCGCTCGCTCTGCCCGTCTCTTTGGCTCCGGAAAGCGCGAAGCTGCGGTTGCTGAAGGCGTGCAAGCCACCTATGTGGCCCTAGGTGTAGGCGCGCTGCTCGCCGTGATCATGTGGATTTTCGGCGGCGTATTTGCCCGCGCCTTAACCGGTGATCCCACCACGGCCGCCGGTACGGCCTTGTGGCTGCGCATCGCAGCTCTGGCTATTCCCGTTACTTTGGTGGAGATGGCCGGAAACGGCTGGATGCGCGGCGTCCAAGATACGAAGAAGCCGCTGTACTTCACTTTGTCTGGCATGATTCCCGGCGCTATTGCGGTGCCCATCTTCGTCCATTTCTGGGGGCTGGCAGGCTCGGCCATTGCCACGGTATTAGGCATGAGCATCATTGCTGCGCTATTTGTCCGCGAATTGCATAAGGAGCATACCGGCTCCTGGCAATTTCAGTGGCATGTGGTACGCGAACAACTCATCTTAGGCCGCGATCTTATTTTGCGTTCGGCTAGCTTCCAGGTGGCTTTCCTAACCGCCACGGCTGTGGTTTCCCGCGTTGGTACCGCTTCTTTGGCCGGTCACCAGATCATGATGCAGCTGTGGAACTTCATGTCCCTTATCTTGGATTCGTTGGCCATTGCCGCGCAATCGTTGACTGGTGCGGCCCTTGGTGCTGGCTCTGCGCGGCACGCACGCAGTGTGGGCAGCAAGGTGGCGTTGTACTCTACGATTTTCTCTGGCCTCTTGGCTGCCGTATTTGCTGCTGGTGCAGGGATTATTCCGCGCATTTTTACCTCCGCTCCGGAAGTGCTCGATGCCATCTCTGAGCCGTGGTGGATCCTGGTGGCCATGGTTATCGGCGGTGGCGTGGTCTTCGCCTTCGATGGTGTCTTGCTCGGCGCCGGCGATGCTGCCTTCCTGCGCACGCTGACCATATCTTCGGTCCTGGTGGGATTTTTGCCGGGCGTTATCTTGGCTCACTTTATGGGCACAGGCTTAACCGGCGTGTGGTGTGGCCTCGCGGCCTTCATTGCTTTCCGCATGGTGGGTGTGGTCTACCGGTTCCGATCGATGAAATGGGCCGTAGTACAGGAGCGCTAGCTGCGCTAAAGTGGGCGTGTTGATACTCTCGCGCGGTGTGCTGCTCCGTGCAGCGCGCAGATTCTAGGAAGGCAGGTGAGAAACCTATGCCAACAGTGTGGGCGGTTTCTGACCTGCATGGAGCGGTCAGCGCCAATAGCGAGCGCATTGATCAGCTTACTCCGCCCGATCCCGCGGATTGGCTCATCGTGGCCGGGGACGTTGCAGAGCGGACCGATCTCATTATTCGTATTTTGCGCCAGCTCAATGATCGCTATGCCAGGCTCATCTGGGTGCCGGGCAACCATGAGCTATTCTCCCGTTCCCAGGACCGGTATCAAGGCCGAGAAAAGTATGCGCACTTAGTGGAAAGGTGCAGGGAGATTGGAGTTATTACTCCAGAAGACCCGTATCCGGTATTTCACGGAACTACCATCGTTCCGCTATTTACTTTGTATGATTACAGTTTCCGTCCGCATGGCCTTAACGTGGACGAAGCCATTGACGCAGCGCGCGCGAAACAACTGATGATGACTGATGAGTTCGCTATCGCCCCCTTCGTAGACGTGCGGGCGTGGTGTTGGGATAGGTTGGCTTATTCCATCAAGCGCCTTTCTCGAGTACATGGTCCTACCGTGTTGGTTAACCATTGGCCGTTGGTTCAAGAGCCGACAATGTTATTGCGCTTTCCTGAAATTGCCTTGTGGTGCGGAACTAGGCATACGCGGTCGTGGCCGCGGCGCTATAACGCGGAGTCCGTCATCTATGGGCACCTGCATATGCCGTCTCGCATTAATGTGGATGGCGTTGACCACATCGAAACGTCATTGGGGTATCCGCGTGAATGGCAGGGGCGCGAGAGCGCCCAAGCGTGGCCCTATCCGGTACTGCGTTCCTTTGTAGAGGAGGGGACACGATGATGTATCCAGAGCTATTTCCTGAAAGTGCGCGCTATTGCTACGTGCGCACGGATTCGGGTTACGCGGATTTGGCTAATTTTGAAGGCCTCGCGGCTGAAGAAAAGTCTCTCGTTTCCCAGGCAGTTGATGTGCGCAAGGCCGAGTTCGGAGATGCTCGGTGGTGTGCGCACCGAGCCTTGCAGGAATTAGGCGCCAATCCGGCGACGCCGATTTTGCGCGGTGAGCGCGGCATGCCGCTGTGGCCAGAAGGTTTTGTCGGCTCGATGACGCATACCGAGGGCATGCGGGCTGCAGTGGTTGCCCCTACCTCAGCCTTAAAATCCGTAGGCCTGGATGCAGAACCCGCCGAACCGCTGCCGGATCATGTGCTCACCATGATCGCCCGGGCAGGGGAGATGCCGCAGCTTTTGCGGCTGCGTGAGGCAGGGATTACCTGCCCGGACCGATTGCTTTTTTGTGCCAAGGAGGCCACGTATAAGTCGTGGTTTCCTATGACCTTCCGCTGGTTGGACTTTGACCAAGCAGAAATCGACCTGCGCGAAGATGGCACGCTTATTTCCTATATTTTGGCTAGGCCCACACCGGTGCCTTTTATCACCGGGCGCTGGGTAATTCGAGACGGCTACGTCATCGTCTCCACCTCGGTTCCGGCTTTAGACTTTAGCCACTAAAGGGTAGAAGGCCGTGCCACAAATACGGTGGCCAGGCGCTTGCCTTTTTCTTTAATGAGCGCCACGGCTTGGCCATTAGGGGCCACAGCAGCGTGGACGCCCTTGAGCCCGCGGGGCTCTAGCCATTTGCCCATGGCGAGGGCGGCTGCCTCCTCCTCTGTGACGGAAAGGACGGGGAAGCAGCGAGCCAAGGCCTCATCCAAGCTGAGGGAAAGGCGAGGGGATTCGGCAAGGGCGTCGAGCGAGAGGGCGTCGGCAAGTGCAAAAGGGCCCACCTCAGTGCGACGCAAGGCGGTCAGGTGCCCGCCCACCTGCAGGGCCTCGCCCAGATCGCGGGCCAGAGAGCGGATATAGGTGCCGGAAGAACAGTCCACCGTGACGTCTAGATCGATGTAGTCGCCCTCGCGGCGCTCGGCCAGGACGTCAAACTTATCTACCGTTACTGGGCGGGCGGGAATGTCTACCTCCTGGCCCTTCCGCACCAGCTCATGGGCGCGGCGGCCGTTAATTTTAATAGCGGAAACGGCCGCGGGCTTTTGCATAATATCGCCGGTGAGCTTGGCAATCTCTGCCTCGATTGCGGCGCGGTCAATGGCCGCAGCGCTAGCGCCCCAAGCGTATTCCCCCTCGGCGTCATCGGTTGTGGTGGCGGCGCCGAGGCGAATGGTGGCGTCATAGGACTTAGTGGAGGCAGCCATGTGGGCCAAGAACTTGGTGCCACGCTCCACACCAAGGACAAGCACGCCGGTAGCCATGGGGTCGAGGGTGCCGGCGTGGCCTACCTTCTTTGTGTGAAAGTACCTGCGTAGGCGGCCGACAACATCGTGGGAGGTCATGCCGGCGGGTTTGTCTACGATGACGAGTCCGGAGTTTGCGAGCGCATCAGTCATAGCCTCTAAGTCTATGCTCTACGATGGTCTGCGTGGATATTTGGTACGGAATCGATGACATCCCCGCGGAAGTGGGCCCAACGTCAGTAACCATCGGTGTCTTTGACGGCCTGCACCGCGGCCATCAGCAGCTCATCTCCGCCTGCGTGGAACATGCGCGCGCTCATGGTGAGCGTCCTGTCATGGTGACCTTTGACCCGCACCCGGTGTCGGTATTTCTCCCGGAACGTGCGCCCGTGGCGGTGCTGAGCTTTGAACGCCGACTGGAATTGGCCGAAGAAATGGGCATCGCAGCCGTGCTTGTTATTGACTTCACCCGAGACCTTGCTGGGGTGGAGCCGCGACCCTACGTAGAGGATTTATTGGTAGGAAAGCTCGCAGCGCAGCACATCGTGGTGGGCGAGAACTTCACCTTTGGCGCCGGCGCGACCGGAACCGCCCAGGCTATGCAGGATTTTGGTGCCGAGTTCGGCTTTAGCGTCGAAATCGTCCCATTGCTGGATGATGAGGGCGTGCGCATTTGTTCCACCCACATTCGTGAGTGCCTTGCGCAGGGGGACATCGAATCCGCCAATTGGGCGCTTGGTCGCCATTTCACCGTGACCGGGCCTGTAGTGCGCGGCGCAGGACGTGGTGGCAAGGAGCTCGGATTCCCCACGGCCAATCAGTATTTCCCGGATACGGTCGCCATCCCGGCCGATGGTGTGTACGCGGGCTGGTTCATCGTCCATTCTGACTCCTCTATCGACGGGGATATGCGCCCTGGCGTGGCCTATGCGGCCGCGATTTCCGTAGGCACCAACCCCACCTTTGGCGACGAGGAGCGCTCTATCGAGTCCTTCGTGCTCGACCGTGACGCTGACCTGTATGGCTACGAGGCTACGGTGCACTTTGTAGGCCACCTCCGCGATATGGTGAAGTTCAATTCCGTAGACGAGCTGCTAGAAGCGATGGCCAATGACGTAACCAAGGCCCGCCAGGTGCTAGCCGCCGATGCTAAGGCGCAGGGCTGGACCGCGAAGGACTACTTCTTGCGGGAGAAATAAATGAAGGCGATTCTCGATCTTGATACCGGCATTGATGATGCCCTAGCGCTGGCGTATGCCATCGCCCATCCGGACCTGGACTTAATCGGCGTGACCTGCACGTACGGAAACGTGACCGTGCCCTTAGCCGTGCGCAATACACTGGCCCTTCTAGAACTACTGGGCCAAGACGATATTCCGGTCTTTGCCGGACCTAGCCCGGATGGTTTTCGGCCAAGCGAGATTTCTTCTTTAATCCACGGCCACAACGGCGTGGGGGAGGTCCTGCTTCCGCCGGCAACCACCCAGGCGCAGTCCCAACCTGCGGCCGATTTCCTCATCGAGGCCGTGCACGAGCACAGCGATGATCTAGTAATCATTCCGACCGGCCCGTCCACCACGATTGCTGCCGCCATGCAGCAGGACCCTTCCTTTGCCACGGCCGCACACCTGGTGATGATGGGCGGGGCTCTCACCGTTCCGGGCAACGTCACGCAGTGGTCTGAGGCCAATTTCTCCCAGGATCCGGAAGCTACCGATTACCTGTTCCGCCACACAAGTGATACCACCATGGTGGGCTTGGACGTCACCTTGCGCACGCTTTTGACCACGGCGGAGTCTGCGCGTTGGCGCGCTACCGGAACCCGCGCCGGCCGCATTTTTGCGGATATGGTGGACTATTACATTCGGGCTTACGCCACCACATCGCCGCACTTAGGCGGGTGTGGCCTGCACGATCCATTGGCCGTTGCGGTGGCAGCAGATGCCTCGCTTGTCGACGTCCTTTCGATAAACCTCAAGACTGACACCACCGGCCCTACCCGTGGGCGGACAATCGCGGATGAAAAGCGATTGGATGCGCCACCCACCGCCCGGGTAGCTGTGGGCGTGGATAGTGAGCGTTTTGTGCGAGAGTTTGTCGAACGCCTTGAGACGTTCTTCAGCGAGCTTTAAAAGCACAGCCTAGAAGCCATGTGGTTTTGATTTTCTCTGCCTGAGCGCTGTAAGGTGTTTGTTTGGCTTAGCGACTGCGGTTCACAGCAGTTGCGGCACGCACAAGTACTGCGCCCAGCGCAGGCTTAAGCGTCACGATAATGTGGACTGAAATAAAGGAGAAATACTCATGGCATTGACCACTGAGAAGAAGGCCGAAATCCTCAAGGAGTACGGCCTGCACGAAACCGATACCGGTTCCCCTGAGGCACAGGTTGCCCTGCTGACCTCCCGCATCAATACTTTGACCGAGCACCTGAAGTTCCACAAGCACGATCACCACTCCCGTCGTGGTCTGCTGCTGATGGTTGGTCGCCGTCGTGGCCTGCTGAAGTACCTGGCTGAGAACAATGTCGATCGCTACCGTGATCTGATCTCTCGTCTGGGTCTGCGCCGTTAATTTCGGCCCAGCTTCGGCCACCTCGCCCCGCCCTTTGGCGGGGCTTTTGTGGTTTTTCTGTTAGAATTTGACACCGTTGTCATAGACAAAAATCGACCAGGCGGCATCGACGATCGCCTAAACCACTCAAGGAGACATTTTTTAATGAGCGTTCAGAACTCCGTCGAGTTCAATATTGACGAGGACTTTGGCATTACCGAGGCCATTGCCACGCTAGACAATGGTGACTTTGGCACCCGCACCCTGCGCTTTGAAACCGGCCAGTTGGCCCGCCAGGCAGACGGCTCCGTGACCACCTACTTGGACGATGACACCATGTTGCTGGCCACGACCACTGCGTCCAACCAGCCGCGCGAGGGATTTGACTTCTTCCCGCTGACTGTGGACGTAGAAGAGCGCATGTACGCCGCCGGCAAGATTCCGGGTTCCTTCTTCCGCCGTGAGGGCCGCCCTTCTTCTGAGGCCATCCTGGCATGCCGCCTCATCGACCGCCCGCTGCGTCCAACCTTTGTCAAGGGCCTGCGCAACGAGGTCCAGGTCGTCGTTACCGTGATGTCCCAGGATCCGGAAGAGTACTACGACGTCGTTGCCATCAACGGCGCTTCCGCCGCCACCCAGCTGTCCGGCTTGCCCGTTTCCGGTGCAGTCGGCGGTGTCCGCATGGCACTGATCGCTGATGATAAGCACCCCGAGGGCCAGTGGGTGGCCTTCCCGAATCACGAGCAGCACGAGCGCGCTCTCTTTGAGATGGTCGTTGCCGGCCGCATTGTCAAAAAGGGCCGTAAGGACGACGTAGCCATCATGATGGTCGAGGCCGGTGCCGGCACCAACGTTGCTGAGCGCATTGCCGATGGCGCTCCTGCACCGCAGGAAGCAGCCGTCGCGGAAGGCTTGGAGGCAGCAAAGCCATTCATTAAGACCTTGTGCGAGGCCCAGAACGGTCTGGCGGAGCGTGCCGCCAAGGAAACCCAGGAGTTCCCGCTCTTCCCGGCATACGGCGATGATGTCTTCGTGGCAGTGGAAAAGGCTGCTACCAAGAAGCTAGAAAAGCTGCTGACCATTCCGGGCAAGCAGGAACGCGACGATGCCACCAATGAATACATGGAGCAGGTCGAAGAAGAGCTCTTGGACCAGTTCGAGGACCTGGAGGAGGCCGATGCCTCGAAGCAGATCCGCGGCGCTTATAACGCTTTGATGAAGCAGATCGTGCGCCAGAAGATCCTTTCCGAGGGCTTCCGTATCGATGGCCGCGGCGTTACCGATATCCGTGACCTCTCCGTCGAGGTGGACCTGGTTCCGCGTGCTCACGGTTCCTCCCTGTTCGAGCGCGGTGAGACCCAGATTCTGGGTGTTACCACCCTGGACATGCTCAAGATGGAGCAGCAGATTGATTCCCTGACCCCGGTGGAATCCAAGCGTTACATGCACCACTACAACTTCCCGCCATTCTCCACTGGCGAGACTGGCCGCGTGGGCTCCCCGAAGCGCCGCGAGATCGGCCACGGTGCTTTGGCCGAGCGCGCTCTGCTTCCGGTCATCCCATCCCGTGAGGACTTCCCCTACGCCATCCGCCAGGTCTCTGAGGCCTTGGGCTCCAATGGCTCTACCTCCATGGGTTCTGTGTGTGCTTCCACCTTGTCCCTCTACAATGCCGGTGTCCCGCTGAAGGCTCCGGTAGCTGGCATCGCTATGGGCTTGGTCTCTGGCGAGGTAAATGGCAAGGAAAAGTTCGTCGCCCTGACGGATATCCTCGGTGCCGAGGATGCCTTTGGCGATATGGACTTCAAGGTCGCCGGTACCTCTGAGTACATCACCGCCCTGCAGCTGGACACCAAGTTGGATGGCATCCCGTCTAAGGTCCTGGCCCAGGCCCTGGAGCAGGCTCGCGATGCCCGCTCTACCATCCTGGAAACCATGGCTGAGGTCATCGATACCCCAGATGAGATGTCTGGCCTTGCTCCGAAGATCACCTCCGTGAAGATCCCGGTTAATAAGATCGGTGAGCTTATCGGGCCAAAGGGCAAGACCATCAACCAGATTACCGAGGAAACCGGCGCCGATGTCTCCATCGAGGATGACGGAACCGTCTACGTTTCCGCTGCTACCGGTGAGGCTGCGGATGCTGCCATCGATAAGGTGAACTCCATTGCAAACCCACAGCTGCCGAAGGTTGGAGAACGCTTCCTGGGCACCGTGGTGAAGACCGTTCCGTTCGGCGCATTCGTTTCCTTGACCCCGGGTCGCGATGGTCTGATCCACATTTCTAACCTGGGTGGCGACGAGCGCATCGAGAAGGTAGAAGATGTCATCAACGTTGGCGATAAGGTTCAGGTAGAAATCGCGGATATCGATAACCGCGGCAAGATTTCCCTAGTTCCGGTTGAGGACTAATCCCTAAGCCCAAAGAAGGCTCTGCCTTCCAGTTCACTCGCTGGAAGGCAGAGCCTTTCTTCGTAGGTGTGCACCATTTAGAGGCGCCGCTATACGTTAGTTCTGGAAGTCAATGACCACGCGGGACGGGTCCTTTAGATACGTCACGGAGTAAGCGGTCTTCTTCTCTAGTCCAATAATGAGCTGTGTTTGCGCCTCAAAGGTGGTGGTGTAGTTGACTGCGCTGACCACCCCGGCACCAGGGGTAGTGCCCGGTTGCATGTACTTTTCTTTTAGCTCTGGGGTAGAAGGCCACGGTGTTCCCTCAATGCCGAGGTTGAGGAAGGTATTTCCTTGGACTTCAACCGGCTTGCCGGATGCCTGTTGGGCAGGGCTATCGGTATAGGACGTAAACCAGCCCGGTTCACCTTCGCCCTCCAAGTCAATGACGACGCGGGTGAACCCATCGTGCGCCCCCACTCGCACACCTGTGGGAACGAGGTTTCCGAGTCTCTCCGGCATGTGCTGACGGTCCTCGAGCGAGGCCGTGCCCATACCGGCGAATGCCAGTGGGGCTGAGTCCTGGGGGAGCTTCTGCTTTTCTGCATCCGCTGCAGAGGTACTGCGCGGGGCAGAAGTAGCGGCGGGGGTAGCGGAGGAGGCCTGAACTTCAGCGGTGTCGGTAGCTGACTGAACCTCACTGAAAGTTGGTGCGCCTGCCTGCGTAGTTTCTTCATCGGAACAAGCGGCAAGTGCTAACACACATCCTGCGCTGATGGCCACGGCGATAGTGCGAGAGAAAATTGAGGGAGACATATTCATCACTTCCTTGGTGCTTACCGTGTTGTTACACCCATTCTACTGGGGCAGATGGGGCGGGAAGGCGGAAGTGATGTAATTGTTAATCCGTGTAAAAAGGGGAGGGTGTGGCTACTTCTTTAGTTCCACCAGCTGAATAAGGTTGCCCACGGTGTCATCGAATACAGCGATGATGGACGGGCCAACATCGGTGGGCTCCATGGTGAACTTCACGCCCTTGTCACTGAGCTCCTTGTATTCCTTTTCCACATCGGCGGACAGGAACTGGGTGGCTGGAATGCCGTCGGCCTTGAGTGCTGCGGCGTAGTCTTTGGCGGCGGGGTGGCCCTTCGGTTCCAGAAGCAGCTCGGTATTTCCCTCACCTTCAGCATTGGTGACGGTGAGCCACCGAAAATCGCCGTAAGTTACATCATCCTTAACTCGGAAGCCAAGGGTATTGACGTAAAAATCGTGAGCGCGGGCAACGTCGTCTACAGGAACGGAAGCGATATATATCTGCATGCCTGCCATCCTAGGGAGAATGAGGGGCATCGTCGAAGAGCGCAAACCCTTTCCAGGAAGGCGAGGTAATGTGCATCCCCCATGCGCGTTAGGATGGGGAGAAAAGTACTACCGATGTGGCTGAAGAAGGAGAACACACCATGGCTATCAAGGTTGGCGTACTAGGCGCGCACGGACGCGTAGGCCAGGCAATCGTTGAAGGCGTCAACGCGGAAGATGACCTCGATCTGGTAGCGGAAATTGACCGCGGTGATGATTTGCAGCAGCTTATCGACGCCCACGCTGAGGTCATTGTGGACTTTACCCAGCCAGATTCCGTAATGGGAAACCTTGAATTCTGCATCGCAAACGGGATTCACTGTGTGGTGGGAACCACCGGTTTTGATAAGGAGCGCTTGGCTCAGGTAGAGGAGTGGACCAAGCAGGACGGTGCTGGAAATGTCCTCATTGCGCCGAACTTTGCCATTTCCGCAGTGCTCACGATGGTGCTAGCTAAGCAGGCTGCTAAGTTCTTTGAGACTGCAGAGGTTATCGAATTCCACCACCCAACCAAGTTGGATGCACCGTCCGGTACTGCGATCCATACTGCCGAAGGAATTGCCGCCGCCCGCAAGGAGGCTGGTCTGGGTGACATGCCGGATGCTACCGAAAAGCAGCTCGATGGTGCCCGCGGCGCCACCGTCGACGGCATCCCGGTTCACGCGGTTCGCACCCGTGGCATGGTGGCACACGAAGAGGTTGTCTTTGGTGCTCAAGGTCAGTCGCTGACCATCCGCCAGGATTCTTATGACCGCGCGTCCTTTACACCAGGCGTACTGGTGGGCGTGCGCCAAATTGCAGACCACCCGGGCCTAGTCGTAGGCCTTGATAAGTACCTGGGGCTTTAAACCATGGCTAAAGCAAGTGAGCTAGACATTCAGCTCATTGCCGCAACGCAGTTCCACGCCCCGCAGGGCGTGGAGTGGCACGTGGATGACTCGGCCTCTGATGGCGAGGCACTTGTCGAGTTTGCAGGACGGGCTTGCTACGAGTCCTTTGATAAGCCAAATCCTCGCACGGCAACTAATGAAGCCTACCTGCACCACATCATGGAGGTAGGCCATACTGCGTTGCTCGAGCATGCCACGGCCACCATGTACATCACAGGGCTGTCGCGGTCGGCGAGCCATGAGCTCGTGCGCCACCGGCACTTTTCCTTCTCTCAGCTCTCCCAGCGCTTTGTCCACCCGGAGGAGACGGAGGTGGTCCTGCCTAAATTGGTGGCTGAGGACGAGCAACTTAGCCGATTAGTAACGCAAGCGGTAGATGAGACTCGCTTTGTCTACGATGAACTGCTTAGCGCACTAGAAGAGAAGCTGGAAGAACCTAACGCGCTCCTGCGCAAGAAGCAGGCTCGTCAGGCGGCGCGTGCCGTGCTGCCAAACGCCACAGAAACGCGCATCGTTGTTACTGGCAACTATCGCGCGTGGCGGCACTTTATTGGTGCGCGAGCCGCCGAACAGGCCGATGAGGAACTCCGCCACGTTGCGGTGGAGTGCCTGAAACTGCTGCAAAGCAAGGCGCCAGTGCTCTTTGATGATTTCAATATCACCACTCTGGCTGATGGAACCCAGATGGCAGCGAGCCCCTACGCCTAACACGCGCGGGACCCCGATGCGGCTAATTGCAAGCCAAAAGGGTAATCTTGACGGCTATGAGCACAGGTATGACAGCAAAGACTGGCGTCGACACTTTTGGACGCATCGGCGTCGCCATGGTCACCCCGTTTGACCGTGACGGTGCGCTGGACGTTGCAGCAGGTCGTCGCCTAGCAGCTCATCTCGTTGACAATGGCGTTGATTCGCTCATCCTAGGTGGAACCACAGGTGAATCGCCGACCACTTCGGTCGAAGAGAAGCTGGAGCTGCTCAAAGCCGTAAAGGAAGAAGTTGGAGACCGCGCAAAGCTTTGCGCCGGTGCCGGAACGAATGACACCGCAACCTCTATTAAGTTGGCTCAGGCCACCGCGGAAGCGGGGGCAGATAGCCTGCTGGTGGTAACTCCGTACTACTCCAAGCCTTCTCAGAAGGGCGTTTACGAGCACTTTGCCGCAGTCGCGCAAGCCACGGATCTGCCGATCTGTGTCTATGACATCCCTGGCCGCTCGGGCATCCCAGTGGCGCCGGATACCCTCCGCCGCCTTGCGGATTTGCCGACCATCCAAGCCGTAAAGGACGCTAAGGGCGACCTTCCTGCGGCCGCAGAACTCATCCAAGAAACCGGTTTGGCCTGGTATTCCGGTGATGATCCGATTAACCTGCCGTGGCTTTCCCTCGGCGCTTCTGGTTTCATCTCCGTCATCGGCCATGTTGCACCGCGTGCCTTGGTAGAACTTTATGAAGCTTTCGACGCGGGCGATATGGCCCGCGCCCGAGAAATCAATGTCACTACGCTTCTTCCGCTAACCCATGCACAAGCTCGGTTGGGCGGAGCGACGTTTGCAAAGGAAGCCCTGCGCCTGCAGGGCATCGAAGTTGGCGATACCCGTCTTCCTGTCACCGCTGCGAGTGAGGAGGAACGCGAGGTGCTTCGCCGTGATCTGGAACAATCTGGAGTCCTCTAAGAATGAATGAACCCCGTAACCGTTCCCGCAAGGTGACCCGCAAGGCGGGTCCACCGGCGGAAAACGAAACCGCCTCCAACGAGGCGGCTTCGCCAGTTTTCCAAGCCCCAGCAACTGACGCAGGCAATTCCGCGCAGGATAATTCCGCTAAGGGCGACAAAGATAATTCTGGCAAGAAGAATTCCTCTGACAACAACACTGATGGCGGCAGCAACAACCGTCGCTCCCGTTCCCGTGGCAGCCGCGGCCGTGGCCGTGGTGGCAACGGAAATGGCAATAACCACGGTGGAAACAATAACCACGGCGGCAAGAACGGCAACGGCAACGGAAAGAACGGTAAGGGCCGCGGCCGCAATAACCGTGGCCGCCGCAACGTGCCGAAGTCTATGCAGGGTGCGGATCTGACCAAGCGCCTGCCGGAGCCACCGAAGCAGCCGAAGGATGCCCTGCGCATTTACGCTCTGGGCGGTATCTCGGAGATCGGCCGTAATATGACCGTCTTCGAGTACGGCGACGACCTCATCATCATTGACTGCGGTGTGCTCTTCCCATCCTCTGGTGAGCCAGGCGTGGACCTCATCCTGCCTGACTTCGGCCCCATTGAGAAGAAGATCCACAAGGTCAAGGCCCTCGTCGTTACCCACGCGCACGAGGATCACATTGGTGCAATCCCGTGGCTGCTCAAGCTGCGTCCGGATATCCCCATCGTTGCTTCCCGCTTCACCATCGCGCTCATTGCTGCAAAGTGTAAGGAGCACCGCCAGAAGCCGAAGTTCGTCGAGGTTAATGAAAAGTCTGACGTAACCTACGGTCCGTTCCGCGTGCGCTTCTGGGCAGTCAACCACTCCGTGCCGGATGCTTTGGGCATCATGCTGGGAACCCCAGCCGGCAACATCATCCACACCGGTGACATCAAGCTGGACCAGACCCCGCTGGATAACCGTCCAACGGATCTCCCAGCCCTGTCCCGCTATGGTGACGAGGGTGTTGACCTCATGCTGTGTGATTCCACCAACGCCACGGTCCCTGGTGTATCGGCGTCTGAGGGCGATATTCCCGCCAACTTCAAGCGGCTTGTCGCCGGCGCTAAGCAGCGCGTAATCTTGGCGTCCTTCGCCTCCAATGTTTACCGTGTCCAGGCCGCTATCGACGCCGCTGTGGCTAACGGGCGCAAGGTAGCTTTCAATGGCCGATCGATGATGCGCAACATGGAAATTGCGGAGAAGATGGGCTTCTTGAAGGTTCCACGCGGCACTATTATCCCCATCGATGAGGCAGCCAAGATGGCTCCGCATAAGACCATGCTGATTACCACCGGTACTCAGGGTGAGCCCATGGCAGCTCTGTCGCGTATGGCTCGCCGTGAGCACCGCCAGATTA
Organism: Corynebacterium sp. MSK195; assembly: GCF_030228885.1. NCBI lineage: Bacteria > Bacillati > Actinomycetota > Actinomycetes > Mycobacteriales > Corynebacteriaceae > Corynebacterium > Corynebacterium sp. MSK195. The sequence continues at coordinate 302,238 of NZ_JASPGT010000001.1, forward strand.
CCGTCCGCGATGGCGATACCATCATCTTCTCTTCCTCGCTCATCCCGGGCAACGAGGAGGCCGTCTACGGCGTCATCAACATGCTGTCCCAGATCGGTGCCAACGTTATTACCAACCAGGATGTAAAGGTGCATGCTTCCGGTCACGGTTACGCTGGCGAGCTACTCTTCCTGTACAACGCAGCGCGCCCGCGCAACGCGATGCCGGTGCACGGCGAGTGGCGCCACCTGCGCGCCAATAAGGAACTGGCTATTTCCACCGGTGTGGACCGCGACCGTACCGTGCTGGCACAAAACGGCGTCGTCGTGGACCTGCACAAGGGCCGCGCCGAGGTCGTAGGCCAGATGCAGGTGGGTAACCTATACGTCGACGGCGTATCCATGGGCGATGTGGATGCCGATACCTTGGCTGATCGCACCAACCTGGGTGCCGGCGGCGTGGTTTCTATCACCTGCGTGATTGATAACCGCACCTCGCGCCTGCTGGAGCACCCAACGGTATCTACCACAGGCTTCTCCGATGATGACCGCGGCATCGTGCCGGAGGTTGCGGAGATGGTGGAAAACACCATGAACGATCTCGCCGCGGAGGGTGAGAACGATACCTACCGCATGGTGCAGAAGCTTCGCCGCAAGGTATCCAAGCTTATGGATTCCAAGTACAAGCGCGAGCCGGTTATTCTTCCGACCATCGTGCCGACTAATTCCGGTCCTTTGGTTACCGATGAAGAAGACGTTGACGCTTCTCGTGAGTCCCTGTAAATAGCACGGGGTCCTCGCGCTAAGTAAAAGCAAGCCCCAGCATGCCAGTTAGCTCGGTATGCTGGGGCTTATGTCGTTTTCTTCTGCTGAGCGCGCCAAGATGGTCGCGCTATTTCATAAGCTTGGTCCCGATGCCCCCACCTTGTGTGAGGGCTGGACAACCCGCGACTTAGCGGTACATCTGTGGGTGCGGGAAAATCGCCCCGATGCGGCCGCCGGCATCTTCGCTAAAGCATTTTCCGGTCGGCTTGAAAAAGAATCACGCAAGGTGGCCGAGCGCGACTTTGATGAGTTGGTTGATGACTGGGGGAGGGGACCTGCTTCCTATAACCTCGTCCGGTTCGTGGATGCACAGCAAAACTTTGTGGAGCACTTTGTTCACCACGAAGATATTCGCCGGGCTAACGGCATGGGCCCACGCGACTTTTCGGCACGCATTAAGCAGCAGATGCATAGCTACCTAAAGCCCTTGGCTAAGGTGGCCCTGCGCAAATCTGAACGTCCGGTTATTCTGCAGCCGGAAGGCTTGCCGCGAATCGTGGCCGCCGATTCGCATGGCGTGGCGGATAAGGGTGATGCCGTCGTCCGCGTTTCAGGCGAGGTAGGCGAGCTCATCCTCTGGTCCTTCGGGCGTGATGCTGCTGAAGTGACGGTAGAAGGTAATGCCAAAGCTATCGTAAGGTCAAGCCTTTAATATTGATTTAGCTATCACTTTTATGTCGTGGGCCGCGCGTGACGTGTGTGCCGAGAGTTTAAAGGGGGCAGGTGCTAGGGAAACGCGTGTGGCTAATGTGATTTGTGGGGTAGCCCGGTTAGAGTAGAGGCATGTCTGTCAAAAATGCCTCTTCGCGCGGAACGCGCCGAAAGTCGAATCGTTCCCGGCCGTCGGGCCGCAGCCGGTCCGGTGCTGGCATGCCGGAAACCTTGGCTATGACGTCTTCGCATCGGCGCGCGGCGGCGACCTCGCAGGAGCGTACGGGTAGTGCGTTCCGGGCCGTCGGCAAGGGCTTGGGCGTTGCCTTTGGTGCCACGGCCCGCGGCATGGGAAATATGGCGCGGGGTGTAAGCCATGGCGTGGCCGGGCTCAAGCCCAGCGAAGACGTATATGACACCGAGGAGTACGAGACGACGAGGGAGCCGGAAGAAATTTCTGCACGCGGGGAGAAAAAGAAGAAGAGCAAGGTTACTCGGGCGCGCGATGTAGCCGCGGAAGAAGAGCTTTCTACGATGGAAGCAAGCGAGGAAGAATCACGCGGTATTCAGGTGAAAAATCCTGATGCGGTGGCACTCGTTCTCATCGGCATTGCCATCGTGCTCGCTGCTACCGTCTGGTTTGGCGTTGCTGGCCAGGTTGGCGCCTGGGTGGGCAATATCGTCCGCTATGTCATTGGTGCAGGCGCCTGGGTGCTGCCGGTGGCACTGGTGGCCTTGGCCATTTCCTTGATGATGGATATCTCCGGCCCAGCGGGACACTTTAAGCCGCGCATTGTGGGCGGTATCAGCATCATCGTCCTTGCCATGCTCAGCTTGATCCACATCTTTGCTGGCACCCCTGAGCTTGGCTTTACCCCGGACAGCGCCGGTGGTGCTGGCGGTGTAATCGGCTACGCTATCGGCGGCATTCTGGAGACGGCCTTTACCTCTTTCGTCGCAGTGCCATTGCTTTTCCTCGTCATTATTTACGGCGCCTTGTTAGTCACCGGCATTACTATCCGCGAGGCCTATGAGTTGGTGGCTGATGCCATAGCTGCGGCCTTCTCCCGCTTTGGTGGTACGGATGAAGACTATTACGACGAAGAGGGTGATGACCTCTACGGCCACGTGACTGGCGATATTGATGACATCGCGGAAGGACGCGAGCGCAGCGAGCGCCCAGCACGACCTGTGGCCAAGCGTCGTTCCTCTGAGCGTGGTGGTAGCCTGCGCGCTTTCCGACGCCCCACGGAAAGCCCCGCCCCGCGTGGTTCTTCTTACCCGGTGGATTCCCCTGCTGCAGCAGAGGAGGAACATGCCACCCGCGCCTTTAGCGCACCAACGCGTGGCGGCTTCCAGTCCGTGTCTAACGCGGCTGAAAAGCCGGTCTCTCGTGACATTGGCGATACCGATGAGATCCCGGTAGTAGACGACGCCGCGGCGTCGTCACCGGCACAACCGGACTCCGGGGAGCCGGAACCGACCCAAGTGCTGGGCACTACTCGTCAACGTTCCACTTCTCCTTCCACTCGCTCGGCTACGGCAGCGGGTGCTGATGCTGGCACCGCCGCTGGTAGCGCAATTGGCTCGGCCGCTGGTGCGGCTGCGGGCGCCGCGGGTGCTGCGGGAGCAGCAAGTGGCGCAGCAAAGACTGCTGCTGCGGGTGCTGCCGGTGCCGCTGGCGCTGCAGCGGCCGGTGTAGCTGCAGGCGCTGCTGGATCTGCGGTGGAAGGAGGCGCTGATGCAGTCTCGTCCGCGCACGAGAAGGCCCGCCAACTCTTCCGCGAGCGCTCCGGACACGACGCTACGACCGGTGCACAGGTGGACTCCACCGAGCCTGCGACCGAGGCCGCAGGGGAAACGGGTACTTCTGCTGCTCCTGCGCCGTCCACGCAGTTTGGCAATGAGAACTACGCGGTTCCCACCACAGACCTGCTGACCCCGGGCACTCCGGCCAAGGAGCGCACGGAGATTAATGACCGCATCATCGAGGCCATCACCGATGTCTTCGAAGAGTTCAAGGTCGATGCCCAGGTAACCGGCTTTAGCCGTGGGCCAACAGTGACCCGTTATGAAATCGAGCTCGGACCAGGCGTCAAGGTATCGAAAATTACGAACCTGCAGTCCAATCTGGCCTACGCCGTGGCCACGGACAATCTACGCTTGCTCACACCTATCCCCGGCAAGTCGGCCGTCGGCATTGAGGTTCCGAACCCAGACCGCGAGATGGTGCACCTGCGCGAGGTGCTTGATGCGCCAAGCATGACCAGCTCGCCGGATCCCATGCTCATCGGTTTGGGCAAGGACATCGAAGGCGAATACACCTCGTTCTCGGTGCAAAAGATGCCGCACTTGCTCGTCGCCGGCGCTACCGGTTCCGGTAAGTCCGCTTTCGTCAACTCCATGTTGGTCTCGCTGCTAACCCGAGCCACCCCTGAGCAGGTTCGCCTCATCCTGGTGGACCCGAAGATGGTGGAACTTACCCCGTACGAGGGCATTCCGCACTTGATCACGCCCATCATCACCCAGCCGAAGAAGGCCGCAGCAGCCCTGCAGTGGCTGGTGGAGGAGATGGAGCAGCGCTACATGGATATGAAGGCTGCTCGCGTGCGCAAGATTGAGGACTATAACCGCAAGGTGGTCTCCGGCGAATACCAGGCACCGGCAGGCTCCGAGCGCGAGGTACGCCCGTACCCGTACATCGTCTGTGTCGTCGACGAGCTGGCGGACCTGATGATGACTGCGCCAAAGGAGATTGAGGACTCCATCGTCCGCATCACCCAAAAGGCGCGTGCCGCCGGAATTCACCTGGTGCTGGCAACCCAGCGCCCGTCCGTTGACGTGGTGACCGGTCTGATTAAGACAAACGTGCCTTCACGCTTGGCCTTCGCGACGTCCTCACTGACGGACTCTCGCGTTATCTTGGACCAGGGCGGCGCGGAAAAGCTGATTGGTATGGGCGATGGCCTCTTCATTCCGCAGGGCAAGCGTCCTGTACGTATGCAGGGCGCATTCGTCTCGGATGATGAAGTCATGGCGGTTGTCGATGCCGCCAAGTCGCAGGCCGCGCCGAACTACACCGAGGGCGTGACTGAAGAGAAGCAATCCGAGGCCAAGCAGGAAATCGATGAGGAAATTGGCAAGGACATGGACGACCTCCTCGAGGCCGTCGAGCTGGTGGTCACCGCCCAGTTGGGCTCGACCTCGATGTTGCAGCGCAAGCTGCGCATCGGTTTTGCCAAGGCCGGCCGCCTCATGGACCTGATGGAATCTCGTGGCGTCGTCGGACCGTCCGAGGGCTCCAAGGCCCGCGAGGTCCTAGTGAAGCCGGAAGAGCTCGATACCATCATCTGGATGATTAAGGGCGCCGATCCTGCCGAAGCCCCGAAGGAGATTCAGGAGGAGATGCAGCAGCAGGAGCAGGAGGAAGCTGCCGCTACTTCCGACGCCGATTCTTCCGCAGGCGCCGATTCCTCCCCGCAGGGCGATGCCGGCGACACCCGTACCGTTCAGGCGACGTATAACCCTTCGGCAGGCGCCTTCTAAGATCGTGTAAGGTTGGACGGGTCTTGGAGGGGAGTACCCCATCCTTCGGCATCGATCGTCAGCACGGTAGCATTACGCTCCCGGTCGTGCCGGCCCGGCGGAATTTAGTTCGCCGGGCGGGGGAGACCTCCGGTCAATTTGTTGTATCTTCGACCGGAGGGATGTACCAATGCATGTGCCATTGTGGATTTGGGCGATTTCCATCGTCGTCATTCTTGGATTCTTTGTTTTTGATTTCTACTCCCACGTGCGCACCCCGCACGAGCCCACGCTGAAGGAGTCCGGGTTCTGGACCCTATTCTATGTCGGCATCGCTTTACTTTTTGGTGCCGGCGTGTGGGCCATATGGGACCATGAGCACGGCATCCAATACCTCACGGGTTACGTGACAGAGAAGGCGCTATCCGTAGATAACCTCTTTGTTTTCGCGCTTATCATGGGCGCCTTCAAGATCCCGCGTAAGTACCAGCAAAAGGTCTTGCTCATCGGTATCGTCATCGCTTTGGCATGCCGCCTAGTGTTTATCCTTTTGGGTGCTGCGGTCATCGCGGCGTGGTCCGATATCTTCTACCTGTTCGCGATATTCCTTATCTACACAGCGATCAAGCTCATCGTCGATGAGATTCGGGACGCCCCCGAAACCGATCCCAATGACATGGGCATCATCAAGCTGATCCGCAAGGTAGTCCACGTCACCCCGCGCTACCACGGCGATAAGCTCACGCACCGCGTGGAAGATTCTTCGGGCAAGCGGAAATTCGCGTTCACCCCGCTATTTATTGCGTTGGTGTCCATTGGCCTTATCGACGTGATGTTTGCCTTCGACTCCATTCCGGCCATTTACGGCATTACCTCGGAAGCGTTCTTGGTCTTTACCACCAATGCCTTCTCCCTCATGGGATTGCGCCAGATGTACTTCTTGTTGGATGGCCTACTGGATCGCTTGGTATACCTGCCCTATGGTTTGGGCATCATCTTGGGCTTCATCGGTGTAAAGCTCATGTTCCATGCGCTGCATGAGAATAACTTGCCGTTTGTAAACGGCGGCGAGAACGTGGAGTCCATCCCAGAATTTTCCACTATCACCTCTCTTATTGTGATCGTGGGCGTCCTAGTCATTACGGTTATCGCCTCGATTATCAAAAGTAAACGCGATGAGAACCAGGGCGGAGTACCGGTATCGCACAACCACTTCGACTGGGACGAGGAAGGCAATAAGATCGTCCGCAACAAGAAGGGCGAATTCTTGGGCAAGGCCGAAGACCTGCCCAAGGAAGAGCTACCGCACTAGAAGCGGGCGTTGACGGGATTCCATTCGCGGAAGCTGCGGCCGGTAATGCAGCCGGCCTGGTAGAAGGGGTCTTTGTCCATGAGAGCGATGGCGTCGGCGACCACGGCGTCGTCGCCAAGCCCCACGATGATGAGCGCGCCGCCCTTGGAGTCCGTCAACGGGCCAGTGGCAATGATGGTGCCCTCCTCAAAAAGCTGCGCGGTAAACTCGCGGTGCGCGGGGCGGGCCTTAGCAATCTCAGGATTATTGGGGTTGTAGTCGTAGCTAACAGCAAAATACTTCATGCTTCGCATTTTAAAATGCAGGGGCATCCAAGCGCAGGTGCTTGGTGCTAACAGGTAGTATGTATAACGTGAATCAACCCGGAACACAGTCAGCGCAATCCTCGGATGTGAATCCACAGGTATCCAATTGGAACCTGCCAAATATTCTCACCAGCCTGCGCATTCTTTTCATTCCGGTTTTCGCATGGCTGGTGATTGCCGGCCACGACTGGTGGGCTTTTGGCCTATTTGCGGCCCTAATGCTGACAGATAAGCTCGACGGGGACATCGCACGTGCCCGTGGCCTTATCACCAATTTTGGCAAGATTGCTGATCCCATCGCGGATAAAGCGCTTATGACTACCGCACTGGTATGCCTCAATATCATTGGGGTACTGCCGGTGTGGATTACCGTGGTCATTCTCATCCGTGAGTTCGGAATCACCATCTGGCGTATGGTTTTGTTGCGCCGCGGTAAGGTCGTGCCTGCTTCGAAGGGCGGCAAGCTGAAGACTGTATTGCAATCCTTGGCAGTAGGGTTGTACCTGTGGCCGCTGCCGGAGTGGATGAACGTTCCTACCTTCTTGGTGATGCTCTTGGCCGCAGTGGTGACCGTGGTTACCGGCGTTCAGTACCTCATCGACGGCAAGAAGCAGAATCGCTAGGTAGTTCATGAGCACCACGGCTTCCCGCCTCGTATCCGAGCTCACCGAGCGCGGCGAGACTTTGTCCTTTTGTGAGTCACTTACTGCCGGGTTGGCCAGCGCCACGGTAGCTTCTGTCCCTGGAGCTTCGGCTGTGTTGCGCGGAGGGCTTGTAACATATGCCACCGAGGTGAAATCCCACTTTTTGCACCAACCGGTAGCCGATATTGAAGCAGCCGGTGTGGTCTCTGGGGAGACCGCCCTTGCAATGGCCCGCGCGGCGGTGGCAGAAACCGCCGCGGACTGGGGAATAGGCCTTACCGGAGTGGCAGGACCAGACCTACAAGAAGGCAAGCCGGCGGGCACGGTTTATATCGGAATTTTTTCTCCTAGCGGAGTCAGTTTTTCGCAGCAGCTGTCCGGGTTGGGGAAAGAGCGAAACGAAATCAGAGAGGCCACGGTCGCAGCCGCCTTGCGGCTCCTAGGCTCAACTTTGGAAGAAAATCCGGCACTGCGGGAACAATAACGAGACAAGGAGCGTTGACCATAGTGATGAACTCTTCTACTGCAGTCCTCGAACACCCGGTAAACGGCGCTGTTGCACCAGCGGCGCCCGCCATTGCTCGTACCCCTGAGCCCCTTTTGCGTGAGGCTCTTGGGTTGACGCTGCGCGCCTTCCGCGCGGACAAAGGGGTAACCCTGCGCGAATTGGCCGGGGTAGCCCGCGTATCGCCGGGTTACCTTTCGGAACTTGAACGCGGCCGCAAGGAGGTCTCCTCTGAGCTTCTTGCGTCCGTGTGCCACGCGCTGGATTGCTCAGTCTCGGACGTATTGATTGAAGCGGCCGGTTACATGGCCCTGCCCTCCATGGATGAGGAGCTTGCCCATACGGCACCTGCCGCATCAGAGCTTTAGCCCACAGCGGTCTATGTCAACAGCCGGCCTATTCTCTTGCGAGAAAGGTCGGCTGTGGTGGTTAAGGGGCGTCGGCAAGCGCCCGCGACCGCGGGGAGTGCAAGCGGTGGAAACAGCGCTTCGCTAGTATAAACAGCAGAACATTACGCACATTTTTAACCTAGAAAGGTTGAAGCACACCATGGCGAACCCATTTGTTAAGGGCTGGAAGTACCTGATGGCTCTCTTCGATAATAAGATCGAGGAAAACGCCGATCCGAAGGTGCAGATCGAGCAGGCTATTGAAGATGCTCAGCGCCAGCACCAAGAGCTTTCTCAGCAGGCAGCCGCCGTGATTGGTAACCAGCGTCAGTTGGAAATGCAGCTTAACCGCCGTTTGGCAGAGGTAGAAAAGCTGCAGGGCAATGCTCGCCAGGCTCTGGAATTGGCTGATCAGGCCCGTGCCAAGGGCGATGAAAATAAGGCCGTGGAGTATGAGAACGCGGCCGAGGCCTTCGCCGCCCAGCTGGTTACGGCTGAGGAGTCCGTGGAGGATACCAAGAAGCTGCACGACCAGGCACTACAGCAGGCAGAAAAGGCCAAGAATGCGGTTCAGCGTAATAACGCTGCGCTGCGCGAAAAGGTCAATGAGCGTTCCAAGCTGCTTTCCCAGCTGGAGCAGGCAAAGATGCAGGAAAAGGTCTCTGAGTCTTTGAACTCCATGAACGAGCTGACTGCCAATGGCAATACGCCGTCTCTGGATGCTGTGCGCGATAAGATTGAGCGCCGTTACTCCAAGGCACTCGGCCAGGCTGAGCTTGCTGAGAACTCCGTGGAAAACCGCATGGCCGAGGTACAACAAGCTGGTATTCAGATGGCCGGTCATTCCCGCTTGGAGCAGATTCGCAGTGAAATGAACTCTTCTAAGTCCGTGGAAGGCAATAAGGCCCAGGCCATTGAGGGCAATAAAGCGTCCGGCTCTGCTGCCGACAACGCTGCTCAGCCCGGCAGTGCCAACAACGATGCTGTGCAGGCCCGTCTGCGTGAGCTGCGTGGGGAGTAAACCCCGACTGTCTTTTAAATAGTTATCGCCTCCCTCGGCCATCATGTGGTGGTGCAAGGGAGGCGATAACTTTTGCTGCTAGTCGCCGACGCCGCGGGCTTGCAAAGCCTCACCCATGGCGCGCGCTCGCCGGATGGAGCGAATGATAACCGGGGTGCCAAATGCGAGCGGGGACATCCCGGCACCGCGCGCTTTGCGGGCATCTAGGACTTCATAGACGGTTTCAAACATCAACGGGATGAGACGAATAGTCAGTGACATAGCCAAGCTGATGTTTTCTACCGGTATTCCGAGTCGCTTTAGGGGCTGCAGCGACTCTTCCAGCGACTCCATGATCTCATCGACCGTGGAGGTCAGCGTGAGCAGGAAGGCAGCCATCATAGCGGCGAAGACATTGAGGAACATCACCGCCGCATAGTCGAAGTCCTTTGCCCACCATTGAAAGCCTGCCAAGGGAACCAGGAAAAAGAGTGGCGGCCAGATCTGACTCCACGCGATGCCCAGTGGAATCCGGGCGCAAGCATAGAGAAAGACGACGAAAATGACACCGCCTGCTGCCCACGGAATGGACTTGAAAAAGATGCTGGTGACCAGGATAAAGACTAAGAGGAATGCGATCTTCCAGCTAGGTTTGATGCGATGAACAAAGCTGGTGCCATCAACATAGACGGAAAGTGGGAGATTGGTGCGTCGTTGCATGAGAATTCTCCCTACAGCGGCCGCTGGGCCATGAGGTCTTGGTAAAAATCTATGACCTCCGCCGGCCGGCCATCCGCGGCGATGCGGTGGTTATCGATGCAGATGACTCGATCAAAATCGCGCAGAAAGTCCAGATCGTGCGTCACCACAATTAGTTGCTGTTCTAGTCGCGCGAATTCTCTTTTGATCCGATCGCGGTTGCGCAGATCCAGCAGGGTAGTGGGCTCATCAGCGATGATGAGAATCGGGTCGATGACCATGACCGCTGCCAGCGCGAGGAGCTGCTTTTGTCCGCCGGAGAGTGTATGCGGTGAGCGCTCAGCAAATTCGGCGAGTCCGAAGCGCTCGAGGGCAGCATCCACGCGAGCGATGCGCTCGTGTTTGGGCAGCTTAAAGCGGCGGAGCGAAAAGGCGACGTCATCGCGCACATTGGGCATGACAATCTGGTTTTCGGCGTCCGAAAAGACGAACCCCACCTTTTCGCGTACCTTTTTGCCTTGCTTGGCGACGTCCATCTGGTCCACCGTCACCGTACCTTCACTAGGCTCGCCCAACCCATTAATGAGCCGGGTCAAGGTGGATTTCCCGCCACCATTCTGGCCGATAATGCCAATGCGCGGTTCAGTGAGGGTGAGGTTGATGTCCTCAAGCACCACGGTGTCATCAAAAGTCACCGAGACCGAGGAAAATTCGATCGTGGGCACTAGGCGGCCTTTCGTCCCATCAGATCGGGGAAGGCCGCGTGAACACCGAGAGCGATGATGACGGCAACGACAAGCTTTCCGGCATCGACAGGGATGAAGGGCAATTGGGCGGCGAAGGCTGGACCAATTTCCAAGCCAGAGCGGATCATGAGACCAAAGGCGCCGCAGATGTATTGGACCGCAAGGCCTGCAATGGCAGCAATGGCAAGTATGACCGCCATGCCGCCCTTGTTCTTAGGGGAGCGGTAGGCAATTGCGCCTGCAACTGCTGGCGAGAGAACATAGCCGATGATGTAGCCTGCGGTCGGGCCTGCCAGCGCGCGCAGCGTGGTACCGCCACCTGCCAGAACTGGGAGGGCGAGCCCCAGGAACAAGAAGAGTAGTCCCACGTAACCGCCGCGCTTGCTGCCCAAAATTAGGCCGGCGAGGATCAGCGCTGCGTTTTGCAGCACAATGGGCACGCCGGCTGAACCGACGGGGATGGATACGAAGGCAAGGACAATGACGAGAGCGGTAAACACGGCAACATAGGCAATGGTGGTTGCCAGAGAGTTCTTTTTCATGCTCAAGAGGTTAGCACTGCATGAAAACTGCAGACAATTGAGGGTTTTGAACGGTGTTCACCCGGGGCTGATAATTGCGAGCCAGAGCTATTGCGGCGGGCTCCCAATCGAGGCTTCTTAGCCCGCTGGCGCCTGTGTTTAAGCGCTGAGTAGGATGGCGCGCATGCGATTGACCGAGTATTACCAGCTCATTAAGGACGAATTTGGCGAGTCTAAGGGAAAGTGGATTAGCCACTCCCATGTCTTGCCAGACCTCGGGGCAACGCCTGATGAGCTTATCGAACGCGGCGTCGATCCGCGTCGCGTCTGGCTGAGCCTGTGTGATGACTTTGATGTACCGAAGGAGCGCAGGTTGGGAGTCGATTACCCGACTTTATAGCGCCGTCGAATTTGACGGACTGGCGTGTTCACTTTCAAAATTCGAACAGATGTATGTAATATGGCGGAAGTGTCGATGTAGTCGTCTACAGTGGGATGGCGTTGACGGAGGGAACCGTTTGAGTTCCACGGCAGTCTAATAATGCGTTAGTACATCGTCGTTAAAGATAAGGATGAAAGTTAATGGCAACCAAAAAGAAGTCTTCTTCTTCCGCCTCTAAGGGAGATGACCGCCAAAAGGCCCTCGATGCCGCGATGGCCATGATTGAGAAGGATTACGGCAAAGGCGCTGTGATGCGCCTGGGTGATGACAACCGCCCACCGATTAAAGCCATTTCCTCCGGTAACACCGCAATCGATGTCGCTCTTGGTATTGGCGGTTTCCCGCGCGGGCGCATCGTAGAGATTTATGGCCCGGAGTCTTCTGGTAAGACCACTGTTGCGCTGCACGCTATTGCATCCGCGCAAAAGGATGGCGGCATTGCCGCGTTTATTGACGCCGAGCACGCGCTCGACCCGCAGTATGCTCGTCTGCTTGGCGTGGATACCGATAACCTCTTGGTTTCCCAGCCAGATACCGGTGAACAGGCCTTGGAGATTGCCGATATGCTGGTGCGCTCCGGCGCAATCGACATCATCGTTGTTGACTCCGTAGCTGCCCTTACCCCGAAGGCGGAAATTGAAGGTGAGATGGGGGATAGTCACGTCGGCCTTCAGGCCCGCCTGATGTCGCAGGCGCTGCGCAAGATGACCGGTGCCCTGTACAACTCCGGTACCACCGCTATCTTCATTAACCAGCTGCGCGAAAAGATTGGCGTGATGTTCGGCTCGCCAGAGACCACCACCGGTGGTAAGGCGCTCAAGTTCTACTCTTCCGTGCGCTGCGATATCCGCCGCATCCAGACCTTAAAAGATGGCCAAGATGCCATCGGTAACCGCACCAAGCTCAAGGTAGTAAAGAACAAGGTCTCGCCACCATTTAAGATTGCCGAGTTCGACATCATGTATGGCGAAGGCATCTCTCGCGAGTCCTCCATTATTGACCTTGGCGTCGAAAACGGCTTCATCCGCAAGTCCGGCTCTTGGTTTACCTACGAAGGCGACCAGTTGGGCCAGGGTAAGGAGAAAGCGCGTAATTTCCTGAAGGATAACCCGGATCTGGCCAATGAAATCGAGCAGAAGATTTTCCAGAAGCTCGGTATCGGCGAGGCCGCGGCCGAAGGTGAAGAGGGTGCCGCGATGGACGTTCCTGGAGCCGATGATCCATTGACCGACGAGTCCGTTGATCTCGTTCCAAACGTCGATTTTGATGACGACTAAAACGTCTAACCCGTCCCCACACACTCCGCGTACCATTTGAATCTGCATCATGAATCAACCCGCCCCCGAAAAGCTCGCCAAACTCCGTCAGGCCCTCGAGGCCTATGAGAATGGAGCGGCAGGGGGCGGGCTTTTTGATCGAGAGGCAGAAGAGGCCAAGGCCAAAGTCCGCTCTCGGGCACTGGGTCTTTTGGATCAGCGCTCTAGGTCCCGGAAAGAGCTCTATGATCGCCTAGTACAGGCCGAGTTTGAGCCAGATGTCGTTGAGAACGTACTAGATGATTTAGCCCACGCGGGGCTGGTGAATGACGCAGCTTTTGCACACGAGTGGGTGCGCCAACGGCATAAGCGGCGCGGCAAGTCCAGCTCGGTTCTCAACAGGGAATTGCGGGAAAAGGGCGTGAGTGAGGCTGACCGTGCTGAGGCTCTCGAGCAAATCGACCCTGCCGATGAACAAGCCATGGCACAGGCCCTTGCGGAAAAGAAGGCTCGCTCCATTAAAGCTGTTCCCTCGGATCGCAAGGAGCGCGACAAGGCCCTGCGACGCATCGTGGGAGTGCTGGCACGCCGCGGCTTCAATGAAGGGATGTCGCTGCAGATCGCAATCGCGGCGCTTGACGCGCGGTGCGCGGAATTGCGCGCAGAGGACTGATACGGCCAAGGCAGGGCAGCGCCGAAATGACAAAGACGCGGCAGTTATGAGTTGCCTAGCTTCATGGCTAAACTATGCCGACGTGGAGCAGACAATCGCAGATAACCGTACTTATGAAGTCCGAACTTTCGGCTGCCAGATGAATGTGCACGATTCAGAGCGCATCTCTGGCCTCTTGGAGGAGGCCGGCTACGCGGCCGCCGGCGAGGGCGTGGAGCCAGATCTCATCGTCTTTAATACCTGCGCCGTGCGCGAAAATGCCGATAAGCGGCTCTACGGCACGTTGGGTGCCTTGAAGAAGACAAAAGAAAACCATCCCGGCATGCAAATTGCCGTGGGCGGTTGCTTGGCACAGAAAGACAAGGACACCGTCCTAGATAATGCCCCGTGGGTTGATGCTGTCTTTGGCACTCACAATATGGCGGCCCTGCCGACGCTGCTGGAGCGCGCCCGCCACAACGATGAAGCCCAGGTGGAAATCGTTGATTCCCTCGAGGCTTTTCCGTCGGTCTTGCCAGCCAAGCGTGAGTCTGCCTATGCCGGCTGGGTTTCTGTTTCTGTAGGCTGCAATAACACCTGCACCTTCTGTATTGTTCCTTCCTTGCGCGGCAAGGAAGAGGATCGCCGGCCCGGCGATATCTTGGCCGAGGTTAAAGCCTTGGTGGACCAGGGCGTATCTGAGGTCACCCTGTTGGGGCAAAACGTCAATGCCTATGGCGTTAATTTTGCCGATCCCGATATGCCGCGTGACCGTTTCGCCTTTTCTAAGCTGCTGCGCGAGGTGGGCAAGATCGATGGCCTTGAGCGATTGCGCTTTACCTCCCCGCACCCAGCGGAGTTTACTTCCGACGTCATCGATGCCATGGCCGAGACCCCGGCCGTGTGCCCGCAGTTGCATATGCCGCTGCAGTCTGGCTCCGACAAGGTCCTTAAGGACATGCGCCGTTCCTACCGCACTAAGAAGTTCCTGCGGATTTTGGATGAGGTACGGGAGAAAATTCCGCACGCCGCGATCACGACCGATATCATCGTGGGCTTCCCAGGCGAGACCGAGGAAGACTTCCAAGACACCATGGAGCTTGTGCGCCGCGCTCGTTTTGCTTCGGCCTTTACCTTCCAGTATTCGCCGCGTCCGGGAACCCCGGCTGCGGAAATGGAGGACCAGATTCCCAAGGAGGTCGTCCAGGATCGTTTCGAGCGTCTCGTTGCCCTGCAAGACAGCATTCAGGCAGAGGAAAACAAGAAGCTCATTGGTACGGATGTGGAGCTTTTGGTGCAGGCCGAAGGTGGCCGCAAGAACGATGAAACCCACCGCATGACCGGCCGCGCGCGCGATGGCCGCCTGGTGCACTTTGCCCCGGTTGATTCGGACGGCACGGATATCTCGGCGGAGATTCGCCCGGGTGATGTGGTGCATACCCAGGTCACCGGTGCGGGCTCCTTCTTCTTGCTTGCCGACGCCGCCGTGACCTCCCACACCCGCACCAAGGCCGGCGACATGTCTGCTGCCGGCGAAACGCCTACCACCGCACCCATCGGCGTCGGTCTGGGTTTGCCGTCGATTGGCAAGCCCGCGGCGGCCGAATCCGGCGATTCTTGCGGTTGCTAGCAGGGGAGTAGGCTAGGGAGCCATGACTGAGGAACATTCGACCACCGCAGCCCACAATGCAGCTAACGCTGAGCGTAGAGCAGCACAAACAATGGACCTCGGCGTTCACAAGGTGACGCTGAGTATTGCAGTGGTGGTCTATATCCTCTACCTGATTTTGCCCTACGCCGGTCCAGCCCATGGTTGGGAGGCATTGACGTTCGGCACCACGTCGAGTGGCGTGAGGATTTCCATCATGGAAACCGTCTCCGCGTGGCTCGCGCTCATAGGGTTGGGAATTCTTACTCCGGTGACACTGTTCACCCGCCGCGCTACGCCGGGGCTCATCGCCTGGATGCTGGTGACGGTGTCCTTCTTTGCCAACCTATGGGGCTTCTGGTTCCGTGGTTCTACCGCTGATGGGGCGACGCTGGGAATGTGGGTAGGAATGCTGGCTACCTTCCTAGCATTTCTGGCCTATAGCATGGTGGCACTGCGCCGCAGCCCAGAGCAGAAGGCTGCCGAAGCCCGCGTGCGCGCCACCGCCGGACAGCTCGATGAGGTGGGCGAATTCCAATCCAGGATAGACGCGGCACCGCAGCGGGAGCCACTGGAGGACAATCGCCGCAAGCAAGCCGCCGAACGCCACCGCGCCCAGCGCGGCGAGCAGTAGGCCTACCGCCACTAATCCCGCAGCCGCAACTCCCACGCAGAAGAGCGGGAGAGTTCCCGGGCGCCCAGGCTGCGGTAAATGGCATTCATGGCCGCGTCCTTGGCGGCAACGGAGCAGTAGCAGCGCCGTACCCGCGGCCAATAGCGCGCCACCTCATGCAGCGCAGTGAGCTTGGCTAGCTGCGCAAGTCCCCGGCGCCGGTGCGGGCGATCGGTCACAGTCAGAGTCCACTCGCAAACTTCAGGATTCGCGTCCTCGTGCCGAGCCATCTCGGTCAGTGCGAGAATGCTCCCGTCCTCGGCGGTAAGTGCGATAAGAAGTGTGTGCCCGCGACGAGAGCGCAGCCGGCTGTGCGCTTCGCGCAATCGGGCACGCGTCCACACGATGGGCTCCACCGTCAGATCACCAGTTTCCGCGTCTGTGGACGCTAGGCTAAGCAGCCGCATGACCTCGTCGAGGTAGCCCTCAGGGATGTCGTAATCCGGCCAGACTCGGGCCGTGATTCCCGCCGGGAGCAGTGCTGCCACAGGGCTTTCAGGGATGTCCATCACCAGCTGGTGTTCCGCATGCCGTTGCGTAAATCCCAACTCGCGGTAGATGCTGCCCATAGCGTCGTAGTCTGGGTCCGCGCCCGGCGGGTGCAATAGTCCCACGTGCGCTACGGTGCGGCCGAGTTTCCGGGCCAGCTCCAGCGCCTTCGTCCCCATCCACTCGGCAACCTTGCGCCCTTCTTCATCCAGTTGCTCGCCAGGAAGGGGCAAATCACACAGCACGCATTCAATCTCTGCTGCCTCGCGCTCTTCCAACAGCGGCAGGCTAATGTGGATGAACCCGAGGTAATCCAGCTCCGGGCTCGGCTCCACCGAGGGGATAAGCGGCAGGCCAAGATCAGAAACCTCACCAAGGGTGGAGTCGCCGTCCACTACGGCAAAAAGATGGGTCTGTGATTCGCTAGAACCTTGCAGACGCTGGACCACACGGCCCGGCGACGTCGATGCCGCGGCATCGCCGCTGGCTTCTTGGGCCGCCAAGTTGGCCCAAAAGACGAAGCTGCGAATACAGTCCGCAGGTTCGCTGGGCTGGGCGTGAGCGGTAGGCGAGTGCGCCGGCCGCGGTGGCCGCGCAATGTGGACGAGGTGCACTACTTGTCATTGACGGCGTTAGCGGCGGCGTCGGCAAAAGCCTGCCACTGCTCGGCCTGCGCACGCAGATCAGCGGCCTTTTTCGCATTGCCCTTGGCCTCAGCTGCCTCGGCCTGAGAGTTAAACTCATCGACTTTAGCCTGGAACTGCGCCACGCGTGCTTGCGCCTCTGGGTCGGTGCGGCGCCACTCGGACTTTTCTGCCTCGGTGACGCGCTGCTCCAGCGCCTCAATCTTGGACTCGTACTCGCGCACCTGCTTGCGGGGAACGAAGCCAATTTCTTCCCACTTTTCCTGCAGCTCGCGCAGCTTGGCCTTCGCACCCTCGATGCCCTTGGACGGGTCGATCTGCTCGTCGTATTCCGCGATCAAGGCGTCCTTGGCCTTGGCATTTTCTGCAAACTCGCGGTCGCGCTCGTCATTGACGGCATTGCGGGCATTGAAGAACTTGTCCTGGGCGGCGCGGAAGCGGGCCCAGAGCTTATCGTCCACGTCGCGCGGGGCGCGGCCGGCAGCCTTCCACTCAGTCATCAAATCGCGGTAGGCGCGGGCGGTGGGGCCCCACTCGGTGGAATCCTGGATGGCCTCGGCGCGCTCGACCAGTTCTTCCTTCTTCTTGCGGGCAACCGCACGGGCGCGGTCCAGCTCGGCAAAGTGGGAGCCACGACGGCGGTTGAAGGAGTCGCGGGCGCGGGAGTAGCGCTTCCATAGGGCATCGTCGGTCTTGCGGTCAATGCCCTTAATTTGCTTCCACTCTTCTAGGATGGCGCGGATGCGGTCACCAGCGGCCTTCCATTCGGTGGAGTTTTCGGCAATTTCTTCTGCCTCAGCTGCCAGTTTTTCCTTGGCAGCAATAGCTTCCTCGCGGCGGCGCTCCTTATCGGCCTGCGCCTGCTCACCGGCTTCTACTGAGTGTTCAATGACGGCAACAAGGCGGCGGTCAAGTGCTGCGATGTCTCCGATGACCGCAGCGGTTGGTAGGGTCTCGCGCAATTGCGCTGCGGTCTTTTTAATGCCAGCGGCCTCGCTGGGGTTGGCGCGCAGGCGAGCCTCGAGCAGTTCAATTTCGGTGGAGAGATCGTCGTAGCGCGCGCCGTAGTGCTGTAGGCCCTCCTCGGGGGTGCCGGCCTGCCATTCGCCAATCTTGCGTTCGCCCTCCGGAGCGGAAACGAAGACGGAACCATCCGCGTCGACGCGGCCCCATTTGGCCGGGTCATTCTTGCTTGGTGCCTGCACGGGAACAGGCTTTGCGGTGGGGCGAGGGCCCTTCTTGGGCATGGAACCTGGGGTAGGGATGGGAGACATGACAAGCCCTCCTATGCATAGATCGCCGCGCGTCACG
This sequence comes from Corynebacterium sp. MSK195, assembly GCF_030228885.1. Lineage (NCBI taxonomy): Bacteria > Bacillati > Actinomycetota > Actinomycetes > Mycobacteriales > Corynebacteriaceae > Corynebacterium > Corynebacterium sp. MSK195. The sequence continues at coordinate 320,453 of NZ_JASPGT010000001.1, forward strand.
GCTGCCGAATAAAATCACTCGATACATTACCGCGAATATCCCGCGCGTGCCCAGATTCTATTTAATTACCTCCACTTGGGTAGATAGTATGGAGGAATAATGTTCAATCTCATGGTAATGCCAGCCTCACCGGCGCTGGCCGTGGAGCTTTCCGCTCATGACGCTGCTTCCCGCGCCCTGCTTGCCGCTGCCCGTACGCTCGCAGTGGAGGCTGCGGCCGCCGGAATAACGGAAGTAGATATCGTCGGCAGCCAGGATAAGCGCTGGTATACCGCTCATACCGGTAGCTTACGGGCCTGGGGTGCGGCCACTGACCTGGGCGGCGGCAATTTTCTTCCGGAGATCATGGCCCGGTACGTGCTGCACAGCGTGCCGCAACTTCACGCCCGCGCTAGCCGGGAGCACATCGGCCAGCCGGATCCGGCGGCGCTCACCATCGTCGTGGCAGATGGCAGCGCGGGCCTGACCGAGCGCGCCCCCTTGGCGCTCGTTCCCGGTGCCCAGGAAGCGCACGAGTGGTGCGAGGAGGTGCTCATGGGGGCGTCGGCAAGCAAGGCAGGCGAATGGCTTTCCCAGCGCGGTGTGGTAGAGCCCGCACTGTGGGAGGAGCTAGCAGGACTACAACCAAAGAAGGCGCAGTTGCTGGCCACCGACGCCACCCTGGGGGTTGGCCGCTACGTTGCAGGGTGGGAGGTCTAATGCGCCCGATTGCAGTGTTTGGACCCACCGCCTCCGGCAAATCTGCGCTGGGGTTGGCGCTGGCGCAGGAGCTGGACGGCGAGGTGGTCAACGTCGATTCCATGCAGCTCTACCGCGGTATGGATATTGGCACCGCCAAGCTCACCCCGGCCGAGCGCGAGGGAATCCCGCACCACCAGCTCGATGTGTGGGACGTGACTGAGACCGCTTCTGTGGCGCGCTATCAGCGCGATGCCATCGCGGACGTGGAAGGGATCATGGCGCGCGGCAAGACGCCCATCCTAGTCGGCGGCTCCATGCTTTATGCCCAAGCGCTTGTCGACGACTGGCAGTTCCCACCCACCGACCCCGCCGTCCGCGCCAAGTATGAGGCCCGGCGCGTAGAAATCGGTACCGATGCCCTGCACGAGGAGCTGGCGCAGGTAGATCCGGCCGCGGCCGCCATTATTGAAGATAAGGACCCACGGCGCACCGTGCGCGCCTTGGAGGTCATCGAATTGACCGGCAAACCCTATAAGGCTAGTCAACCACCGAAGGACGCACCGCCGCGGTGGGGCACCCGTTTGCTCGGCCTGCGCACCACCGCAGACTGGCTTAATCCGCGCATCGAGCTGCGCACGCGCCTGATGTTTGAGCGCGGGCTCATCGAGGAAGTCGAGTGCCTCCAAGCCCAAGGCTTGGTGGCCGATTCCACGGCCGGGCGTGCCATTGGCTATGCGCAGGTATTCCAAGCCCAGCGCGGTGAACTCACCTGGGATGAGGCCGTCGAGCGCACTATTACCGGGACACGGCGCTACGTGCGCCGCCAACGATCTTGGTTCAACCGCGATAAGCGCATCATGTGGCTGGATGCCGCGGGCGATACGACCGCCCAGGCGCTGCGCGCGCTAGGGTAGGGAGCATGAAATTTGCCAAGGGTCATGGAACTGAGAACGACTTCGTCATCGTCGAAGACCACGCGGCCACCACGCCGCTTGCCCCCGAGCGCGTAGCGGCGCTGTGTAATCGCCGCGCCGGTATCGGCGGCGACGGATTGCTGCGCGTCGTGCGCGCCGAGGCCTTGCTCGCCGCCGGGGAAATCGAGTCGCTGGCCGAGGGCATCGCGCCCACTGACTGGTTCATGGATTATCGCAACGCTGACGGTTCCGTGGCCGAAATGTGCGGCAATGGCACCCGCGTTTTCGCCCACTGGCTGCGCTCGCGCGGCCTCGTGGAAGAAGACGAGTTCACCATCGGTACCCGCGCCGGCGCCAAGCGCGTGACGGTGCACTCGTGCGATGCGCATGGGGCTGAGGTCACCGTGGAGATGGGACCGGCCGAAGTAACGGGTGTATCCACCGCGTCTATGGCCGGGGAGAGCTACGCCGGTCTAGGCGTTGACATGGGCAACCCCCACCTCGCGGCCGTGGTGCCGGGGCTGGACGCCGAGGGCCTTGCAGCCAAGACATTCGAGCAGCCCATCATCGATGAGTCTTTCTTCCCCGCCGGCGTGAATGTTGAGGTCGTGACCCCGCTGCGTGATGGCCACGTGCACATGCGCGTCTTTGAGCGCGGGGTAGGAGAGACCCGCTCCTGCGGCACGGGCACCGTGGCGGCCGCGACCGCTGCGCTTGCCGACGCCGCCGTTGACCACACCACCACCCCTCACGGTACCGTGCACGTACACGTCCCCGGCGGGGAAGTGACAGTGGACATCTACGAGGGCGGTTCGCGCCTGACCGGCCCGTCCGCGATCGTCGCCACCGGCGAGACCTCCCTTTAGACCGCGTCGGGCCCGACGCGCGCGGTGCGCGGTACACGGTGAGTGCTTAGGCGCTGCGTCCTTCGCCTTCCTCTTCCTCGAATGCTTGCTCTTCGAGGGCTTGGCGGCGCAGGGCGCGATTTTTTACTTCGTTCTTTTCATACTTCGGCCCGAGCGCAAAAGCGGCGCGGCGGGCCGATAGCCATGTTTCCTTGAGCTCGCGAGCCCGTCCATCGGTCACCTTGAGCAAGGACTCCAGCTCGTTGGTGCTGACCTCTTCCGCGTTGACGCGTAGGTTCAGCCGGCGCAGGAACCGTCGGGAGCCCGAAATCTCATAGTGGAAGGCTTCGATGGTGGGGTCGGAGCAATCCAGATCTAAAAGCGCCGGCCGGTAAAGCGTGCGGTCCGCGATTTTTTCGGCCGCCTCGGAGGACCGGAAGTCTTCGTATTCGGCCAAGACGTCCTGAATATCTTCGGCAGAGAGCCGAATAGAGCTGCGCAGCGCCGCCTGCTCCGAGGCATCCGGCCGGGCGTGGAGCATGAGCAGTGCTGCCGCGATGAGTAGTGCCGCGATGAAAACCCCGGGGAGTTTTAGGGTTGCCACAACCGCCACTGATCCCACCAGGATCAGCGCGAGAACCAATACACGCCGGTTCCTCGCATTTTCCGGGAAAGGCATCCACACAGCTATTCCACCAGACCTTTGCGTCAGCTCTTAGTGGCCGCCGCAGCCACAGCCTCCGGAACCACAACCGCAGCCAGCGCCGTCGCCGCAGCCACCGCTGGGCATTTCTATAGAAGCCGTCAGCAGGGCGGTGCCGGCCACGATAGAGTCCTTGGTCGGTAGCTCGTCGCCCCCCGCAGGTAGGCAGAGATCGAAGGGGAAGAGGCCATCCATGACGAGGTGGGCGAATTTCTCGCCGGTGAGCTCATTGGTACGCCACTCGGATTCCATGACGCGCGCCGCAAAGGTAGCGGCCGGGGTAGGAACCTCCGCACCAGACCCGGAGGAAATTACCTTCGCCCCCGCGGACTCAAAGAGCGCCGGGAATTCGCCCTCGGCCGCCTCATAGGCATCGGCAGACTCGTAGGTGCGGATATCGAGGCCCATGGCGGTGAGGGAGATTTGCTGCCACTGTTGCAAGGGTTCGTCGGCAAGCAAAGGCCCCTGCGCCAAGTTCGCGGTGGCCTGGGCGATGGTGGTGCCGAAAGGATCGATAATTTCCAGCAGGGCAAGAACATCGTTGACCATCTCTACGTGGGCGAACCCTTGCGTAACCGCATTGAAGCCAATGTAGGTAGCAAAAGGTTCCACCGCGAGAATATTGAGCTGTGCGCCCGATGGATCGGTGAACTGGATCAGCTGACCACCGCGTACCTCACCGGTAACGGCCAAGCGATCGCTCGCGATAGCGGCCTCGACGGCATCTTGCCAGCGTTCGAAATTGAGGCCAATCGCCTGCATCTCGGTATTTTGCTGCGCCCCAGTGTCCTTAACGTTCATGCCCGCCATTGTATCGCCTTGTGCAGCCAGCTAAGAATCCGCAATTCCCGCTTTTGGCCGCAACGTGCCAAAATGAATGGTAGTATGACCGAATTTTCCCAGCACAATAACGACGATCTCCTCGCCCGTGCGTTCCGCGATAACGAGGCCCCTACCGCACCACAGGCGACGCCCACCACCGGTGACCTTGACCTGGCAGAGCGCAACGCGTTCCGCCGCGTCACCCGTGAGACCACCATCCGCGCCGAAGACACCACCGATGGCTATGAGGTGGAGTACCGTAAGCTGCGCCTCGAGCGCGTCATCTTGGTTGGCGTGTGGACCGAAGGCACCGTGGCCGAAGTCGAAGCCACCATGGACGAGCTCGCGGCGCTGACCGAGACCGCCGGCGCCGAAGTAGTAGAGATGATCTACCAAAAACGCGATAAACCTGATTCCGGCACTTTCATTGGCTCCGGCAAGGTCAAGGAATTGCACGACATCGTCGAGGCCACCGGCGCCGATACCGTGGTATGCGATGGCGAGCTCAACCCCGGCCAGCTCACCGCTCTCGAGCGCGCGCTTAACACCAAGGTCATTGACCGCACGATGCTCATCCTTGACATCTTTGCCCAGCACGCCAAGTCCAAAGAGGGCAAGGCACAGGTCTCCTTGGCGCAGCTGGAATACCTCTACACCCATACCCGTGGTTGGGGCGGCAATCTTTCGCGCCAGGCGGGCGGCCGCGCCGGCTCCAACGGCGGTGTGGGCCTGCGTGGTCCCGGTGAGACCAAGATCGAGACGGATCGCCGTCGCATCCGCACGGAGATGGCTCGGTTGCGCAGGGAGCTGCGCGCTATGAAGACCGCCCGTGAGGTCAAGCGTTCCAAGCGCCAGCGCTCAACCATCGCGCAGATAGCCATTGCCGGTTACACCAATGCTGGAAAGTCCTCGCTCATCAACGCCATGACCGGCGCCGGCGTGCTGGTGGAGGACGCACTCTTTGCCACCTTGGACCCCACCACTCGCCGTGCCACGCTTGCCGACGGCCGCCAGGTCGTATTCACCGACACCGTCGGCTTTGTCCGACACCTGCCCACGCAGCTGGTCGAAGCCTTCAAATCCACCCTGGAAGAGGTGCTGGCCGCCGATATCATGTTGCACGTGGTCGATGGCTCTGACCCATTCCCGCTCAAGCAGATTGAGGCCGTCAACCAGGTCATCTATGACATTGTGTCCGAAACCGGCGAGCAGGCCCCGCCCGAGATCATCGTGATCAATAAGATCGACCAGGCCGACCCGCTGGTGCTCGCCGAGCTGCGCCACGTACTCGACCATGAGGACGTCGTCTACGTATCCGCGCGCACGGGCGAGGGAATCGATGAGCTTACCGCGCGCGTGGAGCTCTTCCTCAACTCCCGCGATAGCCACGTCAAGCTGCAGGTTCCCTTCACCCGCGGTGATGTGGTGGCCCGCGTACACGCCGAGGGCACGGTGCGCCACGAGGAGTACACGGCCGATGGCACGCTTGTCGACGTCCGCCTTCCCGCGCCCACCGCCCGCGAACTTGCCGAATTCATCGTGGAGGAAGTTTCCTAAAACCAACCCGGGTGATCCATAATTAAGGCTCGTGAGCTTAAAAGGTTGGACCGTCCACGGAGACGGTAAAAGGATTGCACCGGGCGCGGTCGTAGCGCCGGAAGAACGACTCAGCTGGGGCCGAACCATCGGCATCGGAATGCAGCACGTGGTGGCCATGTTCGGCGCTACGCTGTTGGTTCCTACCCTGACCGGATTCCCCGTCAATACGACGCTGCTCTTTTCCGGCCTCGGCACCATTTTGTTCCTGCTTATCACGCGCAACCGGTTGCCGTCTTACCTCGGCTCCTCGTTTGCATTCATCGCACCGCTTTCGGCGTCGCAGCAGTACGGTATCGCCGCGCAGGCGGGCTCCATTTTGGTCACCGGCCTCGTCTTGGCTGCGGTGGGTGTGGCAGTCAAAATCGCCGGCCGCCGCGTGCTCGATGCCGTCATGCCGCCGGCCGTCACCGGTGCAATCGTGGCCCTCATCGGCCTGAACCTAGCGCCGAATGCAGCCGAGAACTTCGCCTCCCAGCCGCTCGTGGCCGCGGTGACGCTGCTCGTCATCCTGCTGGCCACCGTCGCCGGCCGCGGTATGGTCTCGCGCCTATCCATCCTGCTCGGCGTGGTCGTCGGCTGGGTCTTCGCTGCGCTGACCGGCAACCTCGGAGATGACGCCGTCGCGGCCATCGATGCCGCCCCGTGGGTAGGCCTGCCGGAATTCCACGCGCCTTCTTTCAACGTCTCCGCCATTGCCGTGGCGCTTCCAGTGCTGGTGGTACTCATCGCGGAAAACGTCGGCCACGTCAAGGCCGTCTCCGAGATGACCAAGCGCGATCTCGATGACCTGGCTGGTGACGCGCTGATCGCCGATGGCCTTGCGTCCACCCTTGCTGGCGGCTTCGGCGGCTCCGGTACCACGACCTACGCCGAAAATATCGGCGTGATGGCCGCAACCCGTGTATATTCCACCGCCGCCTACTGGGTGGCGGCCTTTACCGCCATCCTGTTGGCCTTCGTGCCGAAGTTTGGTGCGCTGATTTTCACCATCCCGACCGGAGTTTTGGGCGGCGCCTGCATCGTGCTGTATGGACTCATCGGCATGCTGGGTGTGCGCATCTGGATGGATAATAAGGTTAATTTCAATAACCCGGTCAACCTGACTGCGGCCGCGGTGGCGCTTATCGCGGGCATCGGCAACCTGACCCTCACCGTGGGTGGGGTTTCCCTCGAAGGCATTGCGTGGGGCTCGGTAGGCATCATCGTGGCCTATCCGATCATGAAAAAGCTCTACGATTCCGTCGGTGAGGGCCACGGCGCCAAGTACTAATTTTCAACCTGTGGATAACTGCCCGTCGCGCGCCCGCGGCGGGCAGCGTTGTTGACGGACCAACGCGGGTTATCCACAGCGCGCCGGTATGCGGCTCGCTTAGGCGTGCGGGGTCTATTTAACTTAGCGGTATGACCGCATTGGACGCATACCTAAACGCAGTGAACGCCGGCATGGACATTGTCGCCGCCGTTCAAGGGCTTAGCGATCGCGAGCTCATCGCGCGGGGTGCCTCTGACATAGCCGCGCGCGACCTGCTGCGTCTATGCGATACCTACTTCGGCCGGTGCGGCTTTGCTGCCAAACAGCGAGCGGCGCGGCAGACTAGGCATTCCCTTGACGTGCTACTGCTGATTGAAAAATACGCCTTGCGCTTGCCGACGCAGCGCGACGCCTGGACCCTACGCACCGAGCTGTGTGCCTTTCGCGGCAGCGCCACCGCCTTGGAAAAGCGTGCCCGCGCTTTGGTACGCGAACTGCGACCTCGCCGCGCGCCCGAAAAGGGAGTGCGCCTTACCCGCCGCTCCGGCGGTCCGTGGTCACTGACTATTACCGGGGATTCAGCCGATGTGGCGGATATGCACGCTGCATTGGATGCCAATAAGCCCCTGGAATCTGCCAAAGACCTCTTCTTTGGCAAGGCGAATGCGACGCGGGCGACGGTGACGACTCAGGTGGTTCTCACCCTCGACGAGCTCGACCGCGTAGTAGACGGAGGCGGCGAGGAAATCACCCTCCAACTCACCAACGGCGCTCGAATCACCGGAGCGGAGCTTGTCGCGCGGACACTGAGCGACCACGGCTATGTCACGCTCGTCCATCCCCACGAGGGGCCGGTCAACCTCTACCGGACCTCGCGCGTGGCTAACGACAAGCAGCGGCTCATGGCGGCTGCGGTCAACCCGGTATGCCCGTGGGAGAGCTGTAACTATCCCGCCGACAAGTGCCAGATTCACCACCTCAAAGCCTGGAAGCATGGCGGCGAGACCAACGCTGCGAACCTTGCAACATGCTGTCCCTATCACAACGGCGTCAATGACGATGACCCCAACGCCCCGCCGCGCCGTGGCCGGCTAGCCCGCGTGCGCGGGCAGGTGACGTGGGTGCCACCGTGGGGATAGGTGGCGTCGGCAAGCGAAAAGCTCCCCACCGCAAGGGTGGGGAGCCTAGAGCCGAACCGTTTTAGGGCTTAGGAAGCGTCCAGGTCCTTCTCGATGAGAGCAGCAATCTTTTCCACTGCTTCTTCGTTTTCGGAGGTAACGGTAACCTCATCGCCCTGTTCTGCGCCAAGAGCCATGATCATCAGGGAAGAGGCCGCATCGGTCTCATCCTCATCATCATCGCCGACCAGGTTGAGGAAAATATCCTCATCGAACTCGCCGGCAGCGTCCGCGATAATAGATGCAGGACGTGCGTGCAGGCCTACAGAGGAGCCAACCTTTACAGTCTTGGAAGCCATGGAAAATATCCTTTCTTACGGGGATTTTTACAATCCAGTGTACGAGTGTTTGGTTTATACTGCCACGTTCTGGGCGGCTTCTTCGACGGCCTTGTTAGGCCAGAACTGCTTCATCGCCAGCACCGCCGCAGTGGAGACAACCACGCCGGCCGCGATGGCCACGAGGTAGCCCCAGAACGGGTCGATGGCGAAGAAGACGAACACGCCGCCGTGCGGAGCACGGGAACCGACCGACAGGGCCATCGAAATCGCGCCCGTCACCGCGCCGCCGGCCATCATCGAAGGGATGACGCGGAACGGATCGGCCGCCGCAAACGGGATGGCACCCTCCGAGACGAAGGACAGACCCAGCAGCCAAGCGGACTTGCCGTTCTCCTGCTCGGCCGGTGTAAACAGCGACTTGCGGATAAACGTAGCCAGCGACAACGCAATTGGTGCGATCATGCCGGACGCCATGACGGCGGCCATGATCTGCATGGAGGATTCGTCGCCGGTAGACAGTCCGGCCGTGGCGAAGAGGTAGGCCGCCTTATTGACTGGGCCGCCCAAGTCGAAGCACATCATCAGGCCGAGAATGATACCCAGCAATACAGCCGAAGAACCGGACATGGACGATAGCCAATTTTGCAGGCCTTCCATGAGGTTTGCCAGCGGTACGCCGAGTGCCAGGTACATGGCGAGACCGACAACCAACGATGTCAGCAGCGGAATAATGACAACCGGCATGAGCGAGCCTAGCCAACGCGGTACCTTCCAGTTGCCAATCCACATCGCGATGAAGCCTGCCAGCAGGCCAGTAACTAGGCCGCCGATGAAGCCAGCGCCCAAGGTAACTGCGATCGCTCCGCCCGCGAAGCCTGGGGCGATGCCAGGACGGCCGGCGAGAGCGTAAGCGATATAGCCCGACAGCGCAGCGACGATGAAGCCCATTGCCGCTTGGCCTACGGCGAAGAGAACAGCGCCGAGATAGAGCAAGAACCCGGAGCGCTCGAAGTGCATGAGTTCGCCGTCAACGGTCACGTCATGGCTGGGGAGGTTGCCGAGCGAAAACTCCGTCGATAGTGTCTGCCAACCATTTGCCATATCGGCGCCACCGAAAAGGAAGCCGAGGGCGAGCAGCAGACCACCGGCCGCAACGAACGGGACCATATAAGACACGCCGGTCATAATGGCTTGCTGGATGCGCTTGCCCCAACCAAGAGACTTGCCTTCTTCTTCCGCATCGGCGCGGGTAGCAGTGCCGGAGACCTTGTGCGCGTGGGGGTTGTGCGCGGCTGCGATCGCCTCGTCGAGCATCGTGCCAGGTTCATTGATGGCGCGTTTGACTCCAGACTCGATAACCGGCTTGCCGGCGAAGCGTTCGCGGTCGCGCACGCCGACGTCCGTGGCGAAGATGACCGCATCGGCCGCGTCGATCGTGGATTGGGAGACAGACTCATTATTAGACGAGCCCTGCGTCTCAACAGTCAGAGATACGTCATCACGCTCGGCCGCGGTTTGGGTGAGGGCGTCGGCCGCCATGTAGGTGTGGGCGATGCCGGTGGGGCAGGCAGTGATGGCCACGATGCGGGTGACATCGGTCGAAGGTTCTGCGTTGGTAGGGGTTGCGGCCGAGGACGCGGTGGCGGAGGAGCCGGCGGTGCCGGCGGCGGCACCGGTTGCGGCAGTGCCGGCAGCAGCGCCTTGGGTGGCCGGTTCCTCGGCTGGCTTCTTCTTCGGCTTTTCGGCATTGACTACCTCCAGCACAAGCCGAACGATTTCTTCCTTGGTGGGCGCGTTGCGCAGGGACTCGAGGAAGTCCTTGCGCACTAGAGCGCGGGCCAACTTGGACAAAATCTTCAAGTGGGCTTTGCCGCCGCCGGCCGGAGCAGCGATGAGGAAGACCAGCTGGGCGTCACCGTCAGGGCCGGAGAAATCCACGCCACGGCTCAGGCGGGCGAATGCGAGGGTGGGTTCGGTCACTGCCTCGGAGCGGCAGTGCGGAATGGCGACTCCGCCAGGGACGCCGGTACCGGCCTTGGCCTCGCGGTCGATGGCGGGCTGGGCCAAGCCGGCGATGTCGGTGGCTCGGCCGGTGTCATGGACTAGCGTGGCCAGGTTGGTAATAACGGAGTCAACGCTGTCGCCGAAGTCGGCGTCGAGCGCGACTAGGTCGGTAGTGATGAGGTCGGAAGCCATGATTAGGCACTCCTTAGGCTAGCGATTGTACGGGGGTATGTGCGATATCGAGTTCTTCTGGGCGAGGGAATTGGGTGCCTTGTTTGGATGCAGCCGCAGTTCCGTAGGCCACCGACTGCGCAAGGCTATCGGCCGGCGACTTACCGGCGGTGCGGCCGAGGAGGTATCCGGCGAGCGCGGCGTCACCGGCGCCTACGGTGGATTTCACCGTTGCTGGCGGGGGAGTTGCAGCCCAAGCGCCGTCCGCGGTAACCAGCACCGCGCCGGCACCGCCAAGGGTGACGAGTACTTCTGCGATGCCCTGCTTGACGACGTCTCGGGCCGCCCGCACAACCCCCGCGTACTCGCCGCGTGCGGCCTGGTCTTCCAATTCGCGGCCGTCGGTTCCGGTGAGCTGGCCGAGCTCTAGGCCGTTCGGCTTAATGAGATCCGGCGCAGCAGAATTGAGGTTTTCGCCAATGGCCTGCATTGGGGCGTCAGACGTATCGACGGCAATGCGAGCCTGTGGTGCGGCTGCTCGGACTGCGGAGATGAGGTCGCAATACCAATCGGTGTTGACGCCACGCGGCAGGGAGCCGGCTAGAACCACCCAGTCGGAGGCAAGGGCGCGGGCGGTGAGTTCGGAGGTAATGGCGTGGGAGTCGGCGTCGGAAAGCGCAGGGCCTGGACCGTTGACCTTGGTGGTGGTGCCATCAGGCTCGGTGATGGTGGTATTGACGCGAACTGTGCCGTCCATGGGGATAGCAGAGGAAGGCAGTCCAGCCGAGTGGATGAGATTCAGGAAGGAATCGGAGTCGTGGGCCGGGAAAAGAGCCAAGGATTGCTCGCCGGCCAAGTGCACGGTATGGGTGACGTTTACACCCTTGCCGCCAGCAACCTGTGTGACCTCGCTGGCGCGGTGGACATCACCGGAGGTCAATGGATCACTGAGCACAAGGGTGGCGTCGATACTGGGATTGGGGGTCAGCGTGAGAATCAAGTCGTCCCTTTCGCAGGTTGTATATTGGGGGCCGAACGCCGTTGGAGAGAACCGTACGGGCATGGCCCGCCCTTAATGTTGATTCTTGTCCGATTGTGCCCGAAAGTCAACAGAATTCCTGTGGTATACATTGCTTTTCTATCCGATTTGTGGTGTTCTGGAAGTTAATAAACCGCTATCTTCGAAGGAAGTACGCTCATGGAAAACGCGTCTGAGTCCACAATCAAAGGAACCGGTGTCGTTGCCGGAGTCGCCTACGCCGAAGCCGTGTGGGTCCGCCCTCGCCCCGCCCTGCCTACCGAGGGAAGCATCGACCCAGAGCAAGCGAGTGATGTTGAATACGACCGCTTCCTTGCGGCCGTAGATACTGTCGCTGGCCGTTTGGAGCAGCGAGCTGCTGCCGCAGAAGGCCAGGCTGCGGAAGTTCTGACCGCAACGGCCGGCATGGTCAAGGACCGTGGCTGGCACAAAGCCGTGCGCAAAAACATCCGCACCGGCCAGGATGCGGAGTTCGCTACTGTCGGCGCCACCGATAAGTTTGTCACCATGTTCGAGGCCGCCGGCGGCGTGATGGCCGAGCGCACCACTGACTTAAAGGACGTGCGCGACCGCGTAATCGCAGAGCTGCGCGGCGAGGACGAGCCGGGGCTGCCGCTCGTAGACGGCGAGGCCGTGCTCTTCGCGGATGACTTGGCTCCGGCCGATACCGCGACGCTGGATACCAAGCACATCAAGGCCCTTGTCACCGAGCTGGGGGGACCTACCAGCCACACGGCTATTATCGCCCGCCAGCTGGATATTCCATGCATCGTTGCTGTGGGTGCCGCGCTTAGCGATATTGAAAGCGGCACGCTGGTATTCGTCGATGGTGCAGTGGGTGCCGTCACTCTTGGGGCCGACGAAGAGGCTTCCACAAAGGCCGTGGCCGAATATCGCGAGCGTGCAGCACGCGTTGCCCAGTGGCGCGGCCCGGCTGAAACCAAGGACGGCCACCGCGTGCAGCTGCTTGCCAACGTCGCTGATGGCAACGCCGCCCGCATTGCTTCGGATTCCCAGGCAGAGGGCATTGGTCTCTACCGCACGGAGCTGTCCTTCCTCTCGGCTAGTGAAGAGCCGAGCGTGGACGAACAGGCAAAGATTTACGGCAAGGTTTTTAATGCCTTTCCTGAATCAAAGGTTGTCGTGCGTACGCTGGATGCCGGATCCGATAAGCCTATCTCTTATGCCACGCTAAGCTCCGAGGAGAACCCAGCATTGGGTGTTCGTGGCCTGCGTATTGCACGCGATAATGAGGCTTTGCTGACCCGCCAGCTGGATGCGATTGCGCAGGCGGCTGCGGCTCGCGATGACAAAGCATCGACTTGGGTGATGGCTCCTATGGTTGCCACCTCTACCGAGGCCCAGTGGTTTGCTAGCCTGTGCCGCGAGCGCGGCCTGACTGCCGGCGCCATGATTGAGGTTCCGGCCGCAGCGCTTATGGCGGATAAAATCATGCCGCACCTTGATTTCGTGTCCATCGGCACCAATGACCTGACTCAGTACACGATGGCTGCGGACCGCTTGTCTCCACAGCTGGCCTACCTGACCGACCCGTGGCAGCCGGCTGTCCTGCGACTCATTCAGCACACTTGCATCGTGGGCCAAGCCAATAACGTTGCGGTTGGCGTGTGCGGTGAGGCAGCAGCCGACCCGATGTTGGCCTGCGTGCTTACCGGCTTGGGCGTAAATTCGCTATCCGCAGCGTCGACGGCGGTAGCGGGCGTCGGCGCGCAGCTGGCAGAAGTTACCTTGGAACAGTGTCAGCAGCTTGCCGAGGTGGCATTGGATGCGGAAAGCCCTGACGCTGCCCGTACCGCAGTGGTCGAACGCATGGAGTCCTTCGCCTAAATTGGGCGAAGGATCGGGGGATTATTCGCTGGCGAGCACGACCTCAATTTCGCGCTCGCGCAACGCTTCCACGAAGGAATCGGGGGCAGCAGCGTCAGTAATGACGACGTCGATATCGGCGGCAGAGGCGAAACTTACAAGGTAGTCATTGCCCAGCTTGCTGGAGTCACACATGACCACTACCTTGTGGGCATTGGTGACGAAGGCGGATTTGATGGCTGCCTCTTGGGAGTCGGCCGTCGACAAGCCATGGTCTAGGGTGAGGGCATTGGTGCCGATAAAGGCGACGTCGGCACGCATCAAAGCTAGGGTGCGCAGTGCGGTATCGCCAACGACGGCCTGGGTAATCGCGCGGACCGTACCCCCAAGTAGCTGGACGTCAGGCACGCCGTTGCCTGCTAGAGACAGGGCAATAGGCAAGCTATTGGAGACAATGTTGAACTGCGCCTGCGGGTATTGCTGTCCAATGAGCTCCGCGAACGCATTGATGGTGGTGCCTGCGTCCAAGAAAATACTGCCGCCGCCGTGGGGTAGAAAATCAAGGGCCGCGCGGGCGATAGCCGCTTTTGCGCCGGAGGCGGACCTCTGGCGGGTATCCAGGGTAAGCTCCGCGGTCTGGAAGGTTTGGGAGGCTACTGCGCCGCCATGCACGCGATGGACGACACCCTCACGGTCAAGCACCGCAAGGTCGCGGCGAATGGTCTCGGCCGTAACTTCGAAGCGTTCTGAGAGCTCAGTGACGTTGACGCGGCCTTCAACGGCGGTGAGGGAAGCAATTTGGCGACGCCGCTCTTCTGCGTACATGATTCCTCCTTGAATCTAGAGACATCGCGTCATGGCGCGGGAGTAAAAATTGCCATTTTATGCGGAAGTGAAAATCCGGCGATGTTGTTTTGCTTAGTCTATTGTCTCAAAAATCGGGAATAAACGGACTAAAGCAAAAACTTGCACAGCTGCATTTTAGAGCTGGTACCTTGAAATGCCTGGTTATCAGGAAAAGTGGGAAAGTGGGATTTTCGTCTCTTTCGGTGTCCGGGTCCGAAATAGAGCCAAAATGGGGGTGGCAGGATACAGGCTGCGTCAACGAAGGGTGTACATAGATAGACCCCGCGGGGGCTACGCTCGGCCCTTGCGGGGTAATGGAATCTGCGTCAGGTGAGTGGTTAAAGCTTACGGAATACCGATACAACCTTGCCCATGATTTCCGCATCATCGCCGTTGATGGGAGCGTAGGCATCATTGTGGGGAAGCAGCCACACGCCGGAGGAATCACGGTGGAACTCCTTGACGGTAGCTTCAGAACCTTCGAGCAGGGCGGCGACGAACTCGCCCTCCTCTGCAACTGACTGGGAACGAATGATTACCCAGTCGCCGTCAAGGATGCCGGCATCCTGCATCGAGTCGCCGACTACTTGCAGCATATAAAGGTCGCCGCTACCGACCACCTCGTCAGGCATGGGGAAGTATGTGTCCACGTTTTCCTCTGCGGTAATGGGTGCTCCCGCAGCGATACGGCCGACCACAGGAATATAGGAAACGGCACCTGCATCCTCGGGAACTTGCTGCTCAGACTTGGCCGGCTTGCGGCCCGGCTTTTTGGCGCCTTCATCCGTATTAAGGTGACGAACATCTACAGCACGCGGCTTATTAGGGTCCCGGCGCAAAAATCCCTTCTCTTCCAATTGTTTTAGCTGGTAGGCAACCGATGATGTGGACTGCAGGCCTGCTGCGTCACCAATTTCGCGAATGCTTGGTGGGTAGCCACGCAACATAACGGCGTCACTAATGACGTTGAGAATGCGTCGCTGGCGGTCGGATAGGGAAGCGTAGTCGGTCTTCTCGGTAGTCTTCTTTGGCTTGCGGCCCATTGCTGGCTCCTCGGAGGGGGTCGGGTGGATTTATCGGTGGTCTGTTAGCTGGCGGCGCTGAAAAGTTGCCACACGTCATTTGTAGCACGAAAAGTACAGATGTTCGAGATTTGCGCGTTGGGGTGGACAAGTATTCGAAGCGATGCTATAAATCGAACGTACCAACTAAATCGAACATTATGGCGACTGGCTGTCATGACGTGTCGCATGAGACGCCTACGGTGGGTTCAGTCGTCGAAAGGAAAGTCATGTCTCTGTTGATCAATTCTCGCAATAACCTGGTAACTCGCAATGCTACTGAACCTGTAGTGGTGCCTTCTGCATCCGTGTGGGATGTGGAGCGTGGCTACGGTTCTGCGGTTCGCGGTACCGCAAACTCTCGGTATGTTCGAACTCTACATGTGGAAGATTGCACGACCTATCGTTCGAACCGTACGTCGCCCGGAGACTCTGGGAACAGATCGAATAGGGGCCGAAACAGCGTGGGTGAGTCGAACACAGGTAACTACGCATTGGGCGCAGTGTTTGGTGTAGCGGTCTTTGTGGGCACTTTGTTAGGTGGACTAGCTGGCGCTGAAGGAAGCAGTACACCGCAACCGCCAGCTTCTAATGTGCAACAAGTAGAGGCTGCAGTAACACGATAGGGGGAATGGTGGGGCGAAGGTCGGTGGTCGCACGAAATCGAAGGTGAGTAAACTACTGGCGTAACAACGTCAGTGAAAGGACCACCGTGTATTGCCCTTTTTGTCACAATGAGCAATCCCGCGTCATCGACTCGCGTGTGGTCGATGCTGGAGCGTCGATTCGTCGCCGGCGCGAGTGTGCTTCGTGCAAGGGCCGCTTTACCACGGTTGAGAAGGCCGTGCTGCTTGTGGTGAAGAGAAACGGTCTGGCCGAGCCTTTCAGCCGAGATAAATTGATTCGCGGTGTGCGCCGTGCCTGCCAGGGGCGAGATGTCAGCGACGATGCCCTGAAGAAGCTGGCGCAAGAAGTGGAGGAGACCGTGCGCAGTCATGGCTCCTCGCAGGTCAACGCGAACGAGATTGGCTTGGCCATCCTAGAACCACTGCGGGACCTTGATGAAGTGGCCTATCTGCGCTTCGCCTCTGTATATAAATCCTTTGAAAGCGCAGATGACTTTGAATCCGAGATTCGCCTGATGCGAAGGCGAGATCGCGAGGACTTTTAGCGCAGTTTGTCCACCGCCTTTTGGATACGGCGGAATGAAACGGCATGGGCTGTGCCAAGGCGCTGAGCGAAAAGAGAAACTCGAAGTTCTTCAATCATCCAGCGTACGTCCTTGACCTCGCGCGTCTTTTCGCGGCCTGCCGGGAGGTTGCGAAGGCGGTTAGATAGGTAAGCCTTGGCGTTGTCTACCTCGGCTTGGCGGTCCGCATCGCGGTCCGGGTCAAGGTTCATGTCCTCTAGACGAATTCGCATGGCTTGGATATATCGTGGTAGATGACGCAGATGGGACATTCCATGGACAGTGATGGCGTTTTGGGGTAGGAGGAAGTCCAATTGTGCGCGCATGTCATCTATTGCTGGGCCGTCCCAATGAGCGAGCTCCGCTCGCAGGTTGGAGTACTCGGCGAGTCCCGGTGCAATAGCTACCACTGCCTGGCGTACGCGTCCTGGGACCTGGGGTTTGACGGTGTCTTTAAGCTTCTGGAACGCCGCGGGGGTGCGGACGGGTTCGCCGGCTTCGAGCATCAGGTCGCGGATCGCGGCGACGCGGGCGTCATTGACAAGGCCGTCGGCGCCGCCGTGCGGATAGGAATCGACGGCGACGCGCTGTTGCAATGGTAGGCCCTTGACCATTTGTGAGGCGTTGACGGATATCTCACGCATGAGGAGCGTAAGAGTGGTCGTGACCATGGCGGCATCTGCGGCGGCCTTGGTGGGATGGACCTTGAGTTCGACGCCGTCCTTGGTAGCGACCAGGGCAGGGTAGGCGGTGACTTCGTGGCCGTCCACGGTGGTCTTGACCGTGTCATCGATGGTGCCGAGGGTGTCGTCGGTCCATTCGCTGACGGCGGTGGACTCGGAGGTGCGCGAGACGCGGGACACGGAGGACTTGATATGCCCGGCCTGACGTCGGACGAGTGCCGCGAGGTCGCGGTCGGAGTCGACGATCTTGCCGCGCTTATCGATGGCCCCGTAGTTCATCCGCAGGTGGGCGGGTAGCTTGCTGGCCTGGAAGTCGGTGGCGTTGATTCCTTGGCCGCCGAGTTCGCGGAGGACGTCGGCAAGCTGCTGGGTGATGGAGCCTTCATAAGGGATGAGGCGGTCGAGGGCGCGCTCGGCAAATTCGGGCGCGGGTACGACGGTGCGGCGCAGGGCCTTGGGCAGGCTGCGGATGAGCTCGGTGACGAGCTCAAGGCGAAGACCTGGAACAAGCCAATCGAATCCTTCGGTATCCAAGCCGGCGAGCATAGGAATGGGAACCATTACGGTGACGCCGTCGAGTGGATCGCCGGGCTCGAACTTGTAGGTCAGTTCGTAATCGATAGTGCCCTTGCGCCAGTGGTCGGGGAAGGACTCTTCAGTGACGTCGTGGGAGTCGTCGATGAGCTTAGCCGGATCGAAATCCAGCAGATCCGGGGTGCGGCGGCGCTCCTTTTTCCACCATGAGTCGAAGTGGCGGCCGGTGGTTACCTTTGCCGGAATGCGCTGGTCGTAGAAGTCAAAGAGTGTATCTTCGTCCACGATGAGGCCGCGGCGGCGGGCCTTTTCTTCGTATGCGGCGGCGTCGTCAAGCGCTTGGGCGTTGGCCTTGAAGAAGGCGTGGTGGGTGTTCCAGTCGCCGGCGATAAGGGCGTTGCGGATGAACATATCGCGGGCAGCGGCGGAATCGACGCGGTGGTAGGGCACGGTGCGGTCGGCCACGATGGGCACGCCGTAGAGCGTGGATTTTTGGTGCGCGATGGCGGCGGCTCGCTTGCGAGACCAGGTGGGCTCGGAGTAGTTGTGCTTGAGCAGGTCCGCACCGAGCTTTTCCACCCAGGCGGGATCGATGGCGGCGACATCGCGCGCCCAGAGGCGGGACGTTTCCACCAGCTCGGCGGCCATGAGGAACTCGGGAGGCTTTTTAGCCAGGGCGGAGCCGGGGAATACCAGGAAGCGGGTGTTGCGCGCGCCTTGGAACTCCTTGGAATTGCCATCGCGGGCGCCGATATTGGATAGCAGGCCCGAAAGGAGGGACATGTGGATGTCATCGGAGCGGCGCTCGGTGCCTTCCTGGTAGGTCCAGCCCAGCTGCTTGGCGACGTCCTTGAGCTGGCGCACCAAGTCAAACCACTCCCGGATGCGCATGTAGTGCAGGAACTCCTGTTTCATGCGCTTGCGGAACTTATTGCCGGATTGCTCATTGCGGGTTTGCTTGATGTAATCCCACAGCTTGAGCATGGACAAGAAATCTGAGGTCTTGTCCTTGAAACGGGCGTGGGCTTGGTCGGCCTGGGCTTGGAAGTCGAGGGGGCGCTCGCGCACATCTTGGATGGTCATGGCGGCAACGATGACCATGACATCATCGAGGCAGCCGTTGGTATTGGCCTCAATGAGCATGCGAGCCATGCGCGGATCCAGTGGGATGCGGGCAAGATCGTGGCCGATGGTGGTGAGAGAGGGCTTGTCCTGCTTGTCGTGGAGGGCGCCGAGCTCGTGGAGGAGTGTGAGGCCATCGCGGATGGCCTTGTGCTCGGGAGGTTGGATGAAGGGGAATTGTTCGATATCGCCGAGCTTGAGCGAAACCATTTGCAGGATGACGCTGGCAAGGTTGGTGCGCAGAATTTCTGGGTCGGTGAACTCGGGTCGGCTTTCAAAGTCCTGTTCGCTGTACAGGCGGATGGCGATGCCGTCGGCGACGCGGCCGCAACGGCCGGAGCGTTGGTTGGCGGAGGCCTGCGAGATGGGCTCGATAGGCAACCGCTGGACCTTGGTGCGCGTGGAATACCGTGAGATGCGGGCGGTGCCGGTATCGACGACAAAGCGGATTCCGGGTACGGTAAGCGAGGTTTCGGCGATATTGGTGGCCAAGACGATGCGGCGGCCGCGGTGCTCGCTAAACACGCGGTGCTGCTCTTGGTTGGATAGGCGGCCAAAGAGGGGAGTGACCTCGACGTTTTTCCATTTCTTGCCTTCGATGGCTTCCATGGCATCGCGGATATCTCGCTCGCCAGGGAAGAAGCACAGGATATCGCCGTCGCCTTCGCGCATGAGCTCTTCGATGGCCTCGGTCAAACCGTCGAGCGGATCTTGGTCCACTACTTTTCCGCCGGCCTCGAACTCGAGTGGCCGGTAGCGGATTTCTACGGGGTAAGTGCGTCCGGAGACCTCGATAATGGGGGCGGGGTTGCCGTCGGCGTCGGCAAAGTGGGCGGCAAAACTTTCCGGGTCGATGGTTGCGGAGGTGATGATCACCTTGAGGTCGGGACGCTTAGGCAATAGGCGCTTCAAGTAGCCCAAGAGGAAGTCGATATTGAGCGAGCGTTCGTGGGCCTCATCGATGATGATGGTGTCGTACTTATTGAGAAAGCGGTCGCGCTGCATCTCGGCGAGCAGGATGCCGTCGGTCATCAGCTTGACGGCCGTGGTCTCAGAGACGCGGTCATCGAAGCGGATGGCGTAGCCGACGGACTCGCCGATCTTCTGGTCCAGTTCCGCGGCAATGCGTTCAGCCACGGTGCGAGCTGCAATACGGCGCGGTTGGGTATGGCCGATGAATCCGCGCCGGCCGCGGCCCAGCTCGAGGCAGATCTTTGGGATCTGAGTTGTCTTACCAGAACCGGTCTCACCAGCGATGATGACGACCTGGTTGTCCCGAATTACCTCGGCGATATCGTCCTTGCGGGCGGTGACGGGGAGGGCGTCGGGGTAGGTGATGGTGGGAACAGCGGCGTCGGTAAGCGCGACGCGCTCGGCAGCGGCATGGATTTCAGCGCCGATTTCTTGCAGCGCTTTAGGGGCGCGGGCCTTCTTGAGGCGGCGACGGAAGGAGCGGGCCTCGGCCAAAGTGACATTTTCGAGTGCGGCGAAGAGCTCGTCGCGAGAAGGGGATTCGTTCTTAGTCATGACTAGGCAACGAGTTTACCCGTCCACCTGAAATGAGGAAAAAGTTGTTAAAGTGAAAATACTTATACATTTTCTATGTGCATTCCTGAAGGAGGAGCACCGCCTATGACGAACCCGTATTCGGGTGGAAATGACGATTTTCCTCGCTATGAGCCGACCAACCATCCCGAGGATCGGCCGGACTACGGCCAGCTTCCATCGTATGGTGGCAGCCACGAGGGCAACGCTCAAGGCTATGCCGGCTACCAGGCAGGCCAGCGGCCGTTTACCGGTAAGGTCTCCGCAATAGATGCGGTTTCTTGGGCTTTTAGGACTGTCTTTGGCAATTGGAAGCTGTGGATTCTAGGAGCAGTAGCGCTTTTTGTTCTAAGTATCGTTTTTGTAGCCGTTGCAGGCGGCATCAATGCCGCGAGCTACTCCGGTACGGGTGATCCAACCGCGGGTTCTTGGGCTTCTCAGCTCATTTCCACTGTCCTAAGCCTTGTATTGTCGCTGGTAATTATGCGCCTAGCGCTCTTCCAGATCGATGATGCCCGCACCGGTTGGGGTTACCTTTTTAAGAACGTGCGTTGGTGGCAGCCGCTGGTTATCATGCTCGTCATCGGGGCAGTGGCGAGCCTTATTGCATTCGCTGCAGTAGGCGGAACTGTCTATGGGTTGCTTAACGACGTCGAGACTATGACGGAGGACGAAGCAGTTGCGGCAGTATTAAGCGTCATGGGCATCATGGGCGTGCTTTTGCTCATTAGCTTCTTTATCCAACCATTCTTCTCGCTGATGCAGTGGTTCGCGGCCGATGGCGATAGCGTTGGTGACGCTGTGAAGAAGGGCTTTCAGGCAGGTAAGAATAACTACGGTCAGTTGCTACTGCTTTCCATTTTGAACTTTTTCATCATTGTGGCCGGTTTTTTGCTTTTGGGCATCGGCCTCATCGTGGCTTATCCGGTCACGCTATTGGCGCAAGCGCACATGTTCCGCCAGTGCGCGGGTCGCAACACCCTCCCGCAGGTATAGCACCAGATAGGTAAAGGCCACCGTTTCCCGCTTGGGACGGTGGCCTTTGGCGTGCTTGGCCACGCCCAGAGGCAACTAGAGGCAGTGTCCACTGCCGATTGCGGCTACTGCCGGGAACGTTCAATCGCCTTGTTATAGGCGGAGGTGATGAGCGTGCCGAATTCGCGGAATTCCTCGGCGCGGGCGGCAGAGGAACGGAACACGAGGCCGACCTCGCGTTCGGCGGTGACATCGGAGGCAAAGTGGGCGATGGCGACGTCCTTGCCATGGCACTCGGTGGCCAGTGCAGATTCGGGGACGAGGGTGCAGCCCAGTCCGCCCATGACTAGCTGCATGATGGTGGTCAGGGAGGAAGCACGGGTGACGGAATTGGTGGCCTCGGCCGGGTTGATATTGGCGTGGCGGCAGAGATCGACGACCTGATCGCGCAAGCAGTGGCCGTCGTCAAGCAGCAGCAAATCTAAGTCCTTGAGCTCCGCAAGCTCGACATCCTCGCGGCCGGCGATGGGGTGATCAGGAGGGCAAACGATGGAGAATTTCTCCGTGTAGAGCGGGCTATCGACCATGCCGGTGGCCTCAGAAGGAAGGGCCATGATGGCAAGGTCCAAGTTGCCGTTGCGCAGGCGGGTAATGAGGTGCTGGGTTTGCTCCTCTACGAAGCGCGGCTCGAGATCCGGGTAGGCCTCAACAAGCATCGAGAGCAGATCGGGAAGGATGTAGGGAGCAATGGTGGGGATAACGCCGATGGTCAGTGGGCCGGCAAGGGTGCCGTTGGCGCCGCGAGCGTGGGCCAGGAAGGTATCGGCGGCCTCGAGAGTGGCTTTGGCATAGGGGAGGAGGGTCTCACCGGCCGAGGTGACGATGACCTTGCGAGTGGAGCGCTCGATAAGCTGCAGGCCCAAGCCCTGCTCGAGCGCAACGAGGCCTTGGGAGAGAGAGGGCTGGGAAATTTCGAGTTTGGCGGCCGCGGTGCCAAAGTGCTTATTTTCCGCAACGGTGACGAAGGTACGCAGCTGAGCAAGTGTAGGGCGATACTCTTTATTATGCATGCCTATCACTCTAACACTTACCTATAGGATTTGCTATTGACGCGAGCGGAAAAGATGGTATAACTGATCGTGTTGGGCCGGACACGGTCCGGCCCCGCTGCTTGTACGTCAAGCGGCAGGAAACTTAGAGGAAAAGCCTTTGTTAAAGGAGTTGAAGACTATGCCTATTTTGACCGTCGGCGAAAAGTTCCCAGAGTT
Source organism: Corynebacterium sp. MSK195 (assembly GCF_030228885.1). Classification (NCBI taxonomy): domain Bacteria; kingdom Bacillati; phylum Actinomycetota; class Actinomycetes; order Mycobacteriales; family Corynebacteriaceae; genus Corynebacterium; species Corynebacterium sp. MSK195. The sequence continues at coordinate 342,992 of NZ_JASPGT010000001.1, forward strand.
CAACCTCACCGCCCTGACCGGTGGCGATCTGCACGACGTCAACGCTAACCAGCCGGAGGACTACTTCGAGCAGGTATCCCTGGACAAGTACGAGGGCAAGTGGAAGGTCGTCTTCTTCTACCCGAAGGACTTCACCTTCGTCTGCCCGACCGAGATCGCTGCCTTCGGCAAGCTGGACGAGGAATTCCAGGACCGCGATACCCAGATCCTCGGTGGCTCCACCGATAACGAGTTCGCTCACTTCAACTGGCGTGCAACCCATCCAGAGCTGAAGGAAGTTCCTTTCCCGATGTTCTCTGACGTACGTCACGACCTCATTCGTGCACTGGGCGTCGAAAACGCTGATGGCGTTGCTGACCGCGCCACCTTCATCATCGACCCAGATGGCGTTATCCAGTTCGTATCCGTTACCCCGGATGCTGTCGGCCGTAATGTAGACGAGGTTCTGCGCGTGCTCGACGCCCTGCAGTCCGAAGAGGTCTGCGCTTGCAACTGGGAGAAGAACGACCCAACCAAGAACATCAACAAGATGGACGTCGTACAGTCCGCACTCTAAAACTCACTGAGATGCAGGTTTACCCCGCTTTCGTGGCGGGGTTTCCTTTTAAATCCGACGCAGTAAATTCCTATCAAAACCTCAAAGGAGAAAAGTTATGTCTATTGATAATCTGAAGTCTTCCCTGCCGGAGTACGCCAAGGACCAGAAGCTCAACTTGGGCACCCTGACCCGTTCCAAGGACCTGGACGAGGAGCAGCTCTGGGGCTGCCTGCTGGCATCGGCCGCCGCAACCCGCAATGACACCGTGCTGTCTGAGATTGCGGAGGAAGCAAAGGAGCACCTGTCTGAGGAAGCTATCGAGGCAGCCTACGGCGCAGCCACCGTTATGGCTATGAACAATGTTGCCTACCGCGCCAAGGGCTGGTTGGGCGATGACTACGCACGGGTTAAGTTCGGCCTGCGCATGAACATTATCTCCAAGCCAGGCGTGGACAAGGCCAACTTCGAGCTGTGGAATACCGCAGTCTCCGCCATCAATGGCTGCGAGCACTGCTTCGGCGCCCACGCCCAGGAAGTCAACGAGGCTGGCCTGAGCAAGGAGCAGATCTGGGAGGCCGTTAAGGTCGCTGCCGTAGTTCAAGCTGTGGCACAGGCTGTCCAGATTGAGGCCGCACGCTAAAAGTCTGGCTTATAGCCGCCCTCGCGCTTGCCGACGTCCCCCCAGCTCCAGCGAGTGTGGGTCTTCCGGATTGGTCTGGATGATGGCTTTCATGCCACACCACCGTATTTAAATCCAATCGTCCTCGACGAGGAAGGCATTGACCGCAATGGCGGCGGCGTTGGCCTCGCCCATCGCCATCGCTACCTGCGCCGGTGGGTTGACCACGTTGCCTACGGCCCAGATGCGCGGGTGGCTGGTGGCACCGGCGAGGCCCGTTTTGATCAGGCTGCCGCCCATGCCCGACGGCGGACTGTGGCGCTGAAGATTGAGGTCAGCGAGGAACTCATCGTGAGGGCGGGGAATGGGCATGTAAAACAGTGTATCGACGGCATGCTCGTCGCTTTCCAGCAGGACTTTTCCGTCTTGGAAGGCGGTGACGGGGCCGTCGATAAGCGCAATGCCCCGCCGAGTCAGGTCCGCGCGCTGCTCGTCGGTGAATTCCATTCCATTGGTGAAGAAGGTGATGTCCTTCGACCACTGGCGCAGAACCGCGGCATGGTGGAAGGAGAACTCGCCGATGTAGAGCACGCCGAGCTTCTTGTCCGCCACCTCGTATCCGTGGCAGTAGGGGCAGTGGAGGACCGTATTTCCCCAGTTTTCTTGCAGGCCCGGGATAGCTGGGTGCTCGTCGTCCACGCCGCTGGCGACGATGATAGAGCGGGCAGCGATGGTCTCACCGTTGCTCAACGTGGCGGTGAGCGTGCGGTCATTATCGGTGACGGAATCCACGGTGGCGTTCACGATCTGCGCGCCATAGCTGCGCAGCTGCTCCTTGCCGCGCTCTTGAAACTCAAGGGGTGGCGTGCCCTCGAGGGCAATGACTCCATGAATTTTATGGGCGAAACGGTTGCGGGGAGTGGCGGAATCAACAATGAGCACGCTGCGGCGGGCGCGGACCATGACTAGGGCTGCCTGCAGGCCGGCCGCGCCACCGCCGATGATGAGGGTATCTACTGTCTGCATGGCCCCGAGTAAACCAGAGGAGGGTTTAAATGGCAATGGTTTTCAGTAGTTTGTGGCAGGCGTCACGCCCAACCCTGACTTGGCCAAGTTAGTGCCGAAGGGTTGGGGTGTGGTGGGAATTCGTCAACATGAGGCATCGGCCAGAATCGGGAATCCGGCCGTCGAAGGAAGGCGCCTTGTGTATCCTTTGGGTGTCGTTGAGCCTTTAAGGAGCAAGAAAGTAGCATGACCCACCCCTCCACCGTCTCTAAGGTGGGCATCCGATCCCGTGCCCTGCGATTCGCACCGCGCCGCTCGGACTGGTCCCGCGTGACTATCGGGCGCGACCTTTCGGCCGGCCTTATGGTGGCCCTAGTCGCACTCCCCCTGGCGCTCGGCTTCGGCGTTGCTTCTGGTGTCGGCGCGGCAGCTGGAATTACGACGGCCATCGTCGCGGGCATCCTGTCCGCAGTCTTCGGCGGTAGCAACGTCCAGGTAAGCGGCCCGACCGGCGCAATGACCGTGGTGCTCATCCCCATCGTGGCCGACCATGGTGCCGATGGGGTGCTCGTCGTTGGCGTGCTGGCGGGGCTCATGCTGCTCTTGCTGGCATTCACCGGCGCTGGCCGCGCGATGAAATACATGCCGTTGCCTGTCATCGAAGGTTTCACAGCCGGTATTGCGGTGATCATCGCCCTCCAACAGCTACCTGCAGCACTCGGTGTTGACGTAGATGGCGAGAAAGTCCTCGGGTTGGCGTGGGACGCAATCAAAGCTTGGCTAGATGCTCCGGTATGGCAGGCGCCCGTTATGACCCTCGCGGTGGCGGCCGGAATCGTGGTTGCTGCCCGCATTCGTAGTGGCTTTCCCGCGGCGCTGGTGTTGGTAGCTGCTGCGACGGCCATCAACATGCTGGCAGACAGCGGTCTGAAGACTATCGGCTACATCCCGTCGACGTTGCCTGCCCCGCGCTGGCCGCAGATCCCGTGGGAGCACCTGGATTCCTTGCTGTTGGCAGCGGTCGCCGTCGCAGCGCTCGGTGCGTTGGAATCGTTGCTGTCAGCGACGGTTGCCGACGCAAAGACTGTCGGCGACCGGCACGATCCTGACCGCGAGCTCTTTGGGCAGGGCGTGGCCAACGTCGTCGCGCCCCTGTTCGGCGGGATCCCCGCAACAGCCGCGATCGCCCGAACTGCTGTCAACGTGCGGGCAGGCGCGGGCACACGCCTGGCAGCGGTGTTCCATTCGCTGCTCCTGCTCGTCGCCGTACTCGTTGCGGCCCCCCTTACCCCGGGGCGAGGCAACCAGGGTGGCTTGTCGTTTTCGCTGGCTAATACTCCACGCGCAGGTCCGCTAGGCGGACTTCGCCGGCTTCATCGGAGGCATCGAGGTCTACCGTAGCCACGAACTGGTAGGCGTAGTCGCCGTCTGGGTCCTTGATGATCTGGCGCACGGACCACGCACGCGAGTCAGTATCGCCTAGGCGGAAAAACTCCGGGCCACGGGCCTCGGGGCCGGAATCGATGTCATCATATTCATCGAAGTAATCATCTAGGATAGCGCCGAAGTCTGGCACCTCGTCCAAGTAATCAAGCAGCTCTGCCAAGCGGTCTTCCTTTTCCAAAGCAAAGAGCTGCACCAAGCGGAACATGTAATTGCGCACCATAATGGTAAAGGCGCGGCGATTGGCCGTGAGCGCGGTGGGGTCCTCCACGCCAAAGGCCAGCTCGCGGTCCACCGTGTCTTGGTCGATGGGGGAGTCTTCGCCGGCCATTTGCGCCCATTCGTCGACAAGCGAGGAATCCACCTGGCGGATAAGCTCTCCCAGCCAGACAACGATGTCCTCGAGCTCTGGAGTGTTGTACTCATCGGGAATGGATTGCTTCAGGGTACGCCAGGCGTCGGTCAGGTAGCGCAAAATCACGCCCTCGGAGCGGGCCAAGCCGTAGGTTGCGACCAGATCGGAGAAGGTCATGGCGTTCTCGAGCATGTCACGCACAACGGACTTAGGCCGCAGCTCGAACTCCCTGACCCACGCATTGGTCTCAGCGAAAGTATCGTAGGCCTGCTCCAATAGTTCCTCGAGCGGCTTCGGCCAGGTGATGTCTTCTACGATATTCATGCGGTCGGTGTAGTCCACCCCGTCCGCCTTCAGCGCGGCGATCTCCTCGCCGCGACGCTGCTTCTGCTGGGCAATGAGCACCTGGCGCGGGTCATCCAGAATGGCCTCGAACACGGAAATGACGTCCAGGTTATAAGTCTCCGCCTCCGGATCCAGCAGCGAGAGCGCCGCCAGCGCGAATGGACCCAGCGGCTGGTTGAGCGCAAAGTCACGCGGCAGCTCTCGTACCAAATGGTAGGGACGGCCGTAGATATCCAATCCCTTGGTGGATTTTTGTACCACGCCGGAATCCACTAGCCCGCGGAACAGATCGATAGCGGTGAGAATGTCCTTATTCTGTTTGCTGCGATTATCGTGATTGTCTCGCAGCAGGTGGCGCATGTGGTTATAGCCATTGCCATGGCGCGCCAAGACGTTGAGCAGCATGGAATTTGAAACGCGGAACTGAGAGGTAAGCTGCTCCGGCTCAGCCTCAGTAAGGCGGGCGAAAGTCTTCTCGGACCAGGACACCTCGCCTTCGCGGGCGGACTTTTTCTTGAGCTTCTTCAAGCGCTTGGGGTCGTCGCCGATGCGGCGGCGCTCCTTGGCATTTTCAATCTCGTGCTCGGGGGCCTCGACCACCACAGTGCCCTCGGTGTCATAGCCGGCGCGGCCGGCGCGGCCGGCAATCTGGTGGAATTCGCGCGACTTGAGGATGCGTTGGCGCTGGCCGTCGAACTTGGCAAGCCCAGTCATCAGCACGGTGCGGATGGGCACGTTAATGCCCACACCCAAGGTATCGGTGCCGCAAATGACCTTAAGCAGGCCCTTTTGTGCCAAGCGCTCTACTAAACGGCGGTACTTGGGCAGCATACCCGCGTGGTGGATGCCGATGCCCTTGCGCAAGAGCTTGGACAGATCTTTGCCAAAGGCAGTGGTGAAGCGGAACCCCCCTATTTCCTGGGCAATCGCTTCCTTTTCTTCTTTAGTGATGATCCCCGAAAGAGAGGTAAGCGCCTGGGCGCGCTCGGCCGCTTCACGCTGCGAGAAGTGCACCACGTAGATGGGTGCTTTCTTATCGGCCAAGAGCTCCTCGATGGTCTCGTGTACCGCGCTAAAGACATAGGAAAAGTCCAGTGGGACGGGACGTGAAGTGCCGGCGACAAGGTTGGTGGCGCGGCCGGTGCGGCGGGTGAGATCTTCTTCTAGCCACTGAGTATCGCCCAGAGTGGCAGACATGAGTAGGAACTGCGCCTTGGACAATTCCAGCAACGGCACCTGCCAGGCCCAACCGCGATCCGGCTCGGAGTAGTAGTGGAACTCGTCCATCACTACTTGGTCGATATTGGCCTCGGCGCCATCGCGCAGCGCAATATTGGCCACAATCTCGGCGGTGGCGGCGATGATGGGGGCATTGCCATTAACGGTGGCATCGCCAGTCATCATGCCCACATTTTCGGCGCCAAAGATATCGCAAAGGGCAAAGAATTTCTCGCTCACAAGGGCCTTAATCGGCGCGGTATAGAAACTGCGCTGGCCACGAGCTAGGGCGATGAAGTGTGCAGCATTAGCCACCATGGACTTTCCCGAGCCCGTAGGGGTAGCGAGGATAACATTATCGCCGGCCAAAATACCGAGCGAGGCTTCTTCTTGTGCTGGGTACAAATTGATACCCCGGCCGGTGGTCCACGAGGTAAAGGTGTCCCAAATTGCCTCGTCTACGAGGGACTCGGGTACTTCCGTTAAATCTGGCAGCAGCTGAGATAAGTTCACCCCCACCACCTTAGCGGCGATGGGGGCGGGTTAGTTAGATATCGTCACCTAAGTCGCCCTCACCCGAAGCAGAATCAGGGCCATCCTTCCCTTCATCGGACCTCGAGCCTTCTTCCTTGGTGGAATCTTCGCGGTCATCGATCTCGGTATTGATGATCTGCTGGCTTTCTTCTTCATCCAAGGAAGCCAAAAATGCCTGGAATTCCTCGCTGATTTCCTCACCGGTAGGCATAGGCTCCTCGCCGGGCATGATCGCCTGCGGGTGCTCCTTGCGGTAGCGCTCCATATAAGCGTCATACTGTTGCTCGAGTTGTTGGACTACGCCTTCAATCTCATCCGAGCCACCAACTTGTTCCTCCAGTTGGTTTTCCACGCGAGAAATATCGGCCTCAATGCTGCCCAAAGGAATATTGAGGCGCGCCGCCCGAGCCACCGAATCCAGCAACTGGAACGTGGCCTGCGGATAAGGCGAAGCTGCCAGATAATGTGGCACGTGTACGGTATATCCAGCCACCGTGCGGTGCTTATCCGCTAGAGCCTTTTCCAGATACAGCGCGGCGGAGCCTGGGACCATCATGGTGGAATCCATCGAGAGCATGTGCTCGGTCAAGCGGGAGGAGGTGCCATGGGCCGTGACCACCGTGGGGCGGGTGTGCGGCACCGGCATCGGCGCGGCATAGAGCATGATGGTGTCTTCGATGTTGAACTTTTCCACCAGCTTCACCACGGCGGTAGTAAACGCCTCCCAGCGCATGTCCGGTTCAGGGCCAGACAGCAGTAGGAAGGTCTTGCCGGAATTATCGCGCAGCACCTTAATACCAAGATCCATGGACTCGATTTCCAGCGCCCGATCCTTATCAATCGTGATGGCTGGGCGGCGCGAGCGGTAATCAATCAGCTCATCAGAGTTAAATGACGCCAGCTGACGGCCTTCCAAAGCGGCTTTCAGGTGGTCAGCACTTGCCTCAATGGCCTGGCCAGCGTCAGCATAACCGTGCATGGCAACAATCATGGTGGGGCCTTGTCCGTCACCGGAATCATCCCTAATCACCGGAGCCGGATATTCCAGCTCATACATGCGGCGATCTTCTTCGTGCATGTTGTGTTACCTCCTTGCTTTCTTACCTACCCCAACGCCGCGTGCGTGCATACTATTCCCGCGCGCACTGCGAGGTTAAATAAACAATTGTGCCCCAAACCGCTGCGCATTGCCAGCGCAATCCCGGGCGGGGTGTGGAAAGCCGCTTGCCGACGCCCCCTTCACCCCACCTATCCACAGATCCCCACCACCTAGCCCCTGGTGGCCTATGCAGAGTTGCGCGCATGGTTGAAGCTGGGGCCATGGACATCACAACACCAACTCAGCCCATCCGTACGCCCGGCGATATCCTCGCCAATATCCCAGGAATCCTCGGATTCTTTCCCACTGAATCAGTGATCCTCATCTCCATCCAGCCCAGCCCACGCGGATACAGCATTGGGCCAGTGGCCCGCCTCGATCTGTACGATGTGCCTGGTGCCCTGCACGAGGTGATGGAGGCGTTTCATTGCGGAAATCCCGAAATCATTTTCTGCTTCGTCCTCTCTCAGCGCGAGGAAGGAGAGCTCTGGGATATTCTGCAGTCTCTTTACCATTTCCACGACCGAACAGGTATGGGCATCGATGCCTGCTGGCTGGCCGAAGAACTATCCACCGGTACCTCCTATGACCTCATCTTTGGCCACGCCACAGAAAGCGGCGAGGGCCCGCTCCAGAATTGGATGGAAGGAACCATACCCGCCATCTCGACGAGCCACACGATGCGCGCCTGCGTGAATAATGGCATGCTTCCGGAACTGAACCGTCATGACTTGGTCCAGCGCTTTAAGGACCCGAACCCATACTTTGGGGAAGAAGAGATTAGGGCCATGGAGCGATGCGCCGAAGAGATTGCCCGCCAATTGCGCGCCGGGCACGGGTACGGCACGACAGAACCAGTGCAGGTGGTCAAGCACCTCATTGCCGATGTGCGCTATGTGCTCAGCGAGGTCGAATCGCTGGAGGAAACCCTAGAAAATGAAGAATTGTTGTGCGTGGCAGCCATGTGGATGTCTACCACCTGGACCCGCGACCTAGTCATTACGGAGCTCGTCTCCGCGCCGCAGGAAGCAGGAGACCTGTTATTGGCGGTAGCGCGTACATTCCAGGGGTCTATTCGCTATAACGCCCTAGCTTTGTATGCTGCTAGCCAGGTGTCTCACGAATTCGGAATTTATGCCGGTCCGGCGCTTTCCGTAGTAGTAGAAGAGGCGCCCCATCACAATCTGGGGCGCCTCATAGCGCAGGGCTATCGCAGCGGCATGGGAAAGCGGTTGGTCTCCAGCCTATGCCATGGTTGCGAGCTAGCCCGCGAAGCGGCGGGGCTTCGCGTTGACAGCCCCGCCTAACGCGCGCGGCGTCTAGGACCGCTTTGCGGAATGTGCTTTATCGCCAAGCTGTCGGGTGAAGTTCCATGCGTCGGTGACGATGGTTTCCAGGTCCGTGCGGGTAGGATTCCACCCGAGCTCCCGCTGAATCTTCTCAGAGGAAGCGATGAGCGTAGCTGGGTCGCCCGCGCGGCGCGGGGCCACCTCAGCCGGAATATCGTGGCCGGTGACCTTGCGACACATCTCGATGACCTGCTTGACGGAGTAACCATCGCCAGAACCCAAGTTGTAAATGCGGTGGGTGCCAGGTTCATTGGACTCGAGAGCAAGCACGTGGGCGTCAGCTAGATCGCGGATATGGATGTAGTCACGCACTGGGGTGCCGTCTGCGGTATCCCAGTCATCACCGAACATGAAAATCTTATCCCGGTGGCCCAAAGCAACCTGCAACACGATGGGGATGAGGTGGGTTTCTACCTCGCGGTTTTCGCCAATATTTCCGTAGGCGCCAGCCACATTGAAATAGCGCAGCGAGGTAGCGCCTAGGCCGTAGGCGTGGGCAAAGGACGTGATCATGTAGTCGATGGCCAGCTTGGTCGCACCATACGGATTGGTGGGCTGGGTTGGCATGTCTTCCGTAATCGGGACCTGGTCGGGCTCACCGTAGGTTGCAGCGGTGGAGGAAAAGACGAGGTTTTTGACGTCGTTATCCCGCATGGCATTAAGCAGCGTCAGGGTAGTAACGACGTTGTGCTGCCAGTACTCATCTGGTTTTTCCACGGATTCGCCCACCAAGGAGCGCGCAGCGAAGTGAATGACGCCTTCGAAGCCACCTTCGCTCAGGACATCGGCAGCCTTGTCCGCGACGTCGCCCTCGATGACGCGGGCGGCTTCCGGAACGGCCTCGCGATTGCCGGTGGAGAAATTATCAATAATGGTTACGTCATGGCCCTGTTCGACCAATACAGCAGCGCAAACGCTGCCTACATAGCCCGCGCCACCTGTGACGAGAAGCTTCATGGGTTATACCTCCACGCGCACTGCGTGCGCCAAATCGTCGGAAAGCACGACGCTTCTGCCTTCCGGTGTCGACAGTGTAATCGTGCCGCTGTTATTGACCACAGACACCTTGGCGCCCACTCGGATTCCAGCATCGGTGAGTTCTTGGAAGGTGCCATCATCAACCTGCAGGATTTCATTGACCTGGATGACGGTCGCAGAGACCTGCTCGCCATTGGGGAGATCGACCGCGCGGGTGCCCTGATCCGGCTGTGGAACATCGAAGCCAAGTGCAGATAGCGCCGGAATAGGATTGCCAAAGGGCGACCGCGTCGGATCATCGAGAACAGCGACCATGCGCTTTTCCACCTCTTCGCTCATCACATGCTCCCACCGGCAGGCCTCGTCGTGGACCTTGGCAATGTCGAGCCCCAGGACGTCGGTAAGCAAACGCTCTGCCAAACGGTGCTTGCGCATGACTGCGGTTGCTAAGTCGCGGCCCTTGTCCGTGAGATCCAAACTGCGGTCGGTGCGCACGTGCAAAAGGCCATCGCGCTCCATGCGAGCCACGGTCTGAGAAACCGTTGGCCCAGACTGCTCCAAACGCTCCGCAATGCGGGCGCGCAGGGGAGTGATGCCTTCTTCCTCTAGCTCGTAGATGGTCCGCAGATACATCTCTGTTGTATCAACTAGGTCCCTCACGTGGGCATACCTTTCTGTGTGAATACGGTTACGCGGCTATTGTCCCGCCCAAGAACGGGAAAGCGCTTTCTAGACTCTGCAGTCCAGATTAGCCTACCCAAGGCTTGGCTCGCCGCTAAGAACCAAGCCGATGCCTTATCAACGCCAAACCCCGAGCCCATGGCGGTACGTTGCCAAATGGGCCCGGGGAGAGGATGTGTTGCCGAATGCGGTAGGCGTGGATTACAAAGCGTACTCGCGCAGGCGATCGGCGCGATTGCCATCGCGCAGCTTTGCCATAACTTCGCGCTCAATCTGGCGTACACGCTCGCGCGAAAGACCGAAGCGGCGACCAATCTGATCCAAGGTGCGCGGAACACCATCATCGAGGCCATAACGCAGGCGGATGACATCCTGCTCGCGCTTTTCCAAGGTGTCAATCACGCCGCGGATATCAGAGTGGCGCATAGATGCGACGACCGCGGTTTCAGCATCGGTAGCTTCTGCATCTTCAATGAAATCGCCCAAAGGAGCTTCTTCATCGGTACCTACCGGCATATCGAGAGAGACCGGATCGCGTGACTGGCGCAGCAGCATTTCAATCTTGTTCTCGTCAATACCGGATTCTTCCGAAAGCTCCTCGTTAGTAGCTTCGCGGCCCAAGGATTGATACATCTCGCGCTTAATGCGGGAAAGCTTGTTAACCTGCTCAACCAAGTGGACTGGGAGGCGAATGGTGCGGGACTGGTCAGCCATGCCGCGGGTAATCGCCTGACGGATCCACCAAGTGGCATAAGTGGAGAACTTGAAGCCCTTGGCATAATCGAACTTCTCCATTGCGCGGATAAGGCCTAGGTTGCCCTCTTGGATGAGATCCAGCAGTGGCATACCGCGGCCGGTGTAGCGCTTTGCCAGCGAGACAACGAGGCGCAGGTTGGCTTCGAGCAGGTGGGAGCGTGCCTTCTTGCCTTCGCGGGCGAGGATCTTAAGGTCGCGCTTTTCTGCGCGGGTGAGCTTCTCTGCGTTATTGAGCTTGTACTCCGCGTACAGTCCAACCTCGATGGTCTGAGCGAGTTCTACCTCATCTTCCGCGCTGAGCAGTGCGGTCTTGCCAATGCCGTTGAGATAAACGCGGACGAGGTCGGCAGAAGGATTATCGTTGGTTTGGTTGCGGCGAGATCCGCGGTCTACTTCCTGTTCTTCATCAGTAGTGGCACTTGAAGTGCCCTTGGCGGTGGTGGCAGATGTCTTCGTCATAGTGAAGCCTCCTGAATTTGTCGCCGGTTTCACAAAGTACAACGGAGTCTTAAGCGATTTAGTTCCCGGTGCGGAGAGAAATATTAAAAACAGTTGTTCCCCGTGGTACAACTCCACCTTTTCGGGGGAGAGGTACCACGGGGAACGGTTACGAGCTGCGAATAGCTTGGAATGTGGAACTACTATCCACGCACCTGGACGAGGTAGCGGTAGATAGTCGGTTCAGATACGCCTAGGCGCGTCGCTGCCGCGGCGATTCCTCCTTTAAGGAGGAAAAATCCTGCATCCTCAAGGTCAGAAACCACCTCGAGGCGCTCTTCGCGCTGCATGCGAGGAACTGGCGTGCTCTGGTTGGAAATCGCAGAGTCCAGCATGGAATCCAGAAGGTGCTCCACGTTAGAACGCAGAGACTCGCTTACTTCTTCGTTTTCTGGCTTTTGCGCAGTCTCCTCGGTTTTTTCTGTAACCGGGTCTGGTACCGCTACGGGGCGTTGAGGTTGCTCCTCCGTGCCGGGATAGCCGCCGAAAGCCTTGGACTTATCAAATGCGGGATCATCTGCGTTGCCGATAAGTGCGGCGGCAGCATCGCGAATGTGTACCAACTCGGAGACATCAACATTGATGCACAGCATTCCTCGCATATGGCCGGAGTCATCGCGGATGAAGTAGCTTGAAGAGCGGCAAATCTTGCCTTCCGCATTGACGGCGCGGTAGCCGGTCATCATGGGGATTGCTGCGGCATCGCCTTGTTTCATAAACCACAGTGCGAAGTCGGTCACGGGGCCGCCTAGCTGCCGGCCGGAGATGTGGCCGTTGGCGATGGCCATGATGGATTTATCGGGAACGTCGAGATCGTGGAGTACGATTTCGGTGTTTGGGCCCATTGCCTTACCGAGGAATTCGACGAGGGGAATGTACTGCTCGAGGAAGTTTTCTTCGGAGGCATTGCCGCTAGGGAAGTTCATTAGCTGAAGCATGTCCTTTAATTCCTGTCAGGTTATAGAGAAGATATCACACGGAAGCGAATAGGCGGAAGGGGGGGGTAGCGCCAACAAAGCCGGGTGAACACAAGCGGCTTAGCGCTGTGCTCACCCGGCTCATCGCTTCTTTACAGGGTGGTCTCTATCCACACACCGGAACTGGCGGGTGAACTGCTAGGGCCAGGCCACCTTGTGAGGTTTCCCTGTACTTGGCGTTCATATCCTTACCAGTCTTATACATGGTCCAGATGACTTCGTCCAAAGAAACGCATGGCTTGCTCTCGCGCTCCAGCGCCATGCGAGCGCTGGTGATGGAGTCAACGGCAGCGACAGCGTTGCGCTCAATGCAGGGTACCTGAACCTGTCCAAGGACTGGGTCACAGGTCAGGCCCAGCTTGTGCTCCATGCCAATCTCGGCTGCAATGCAAACCTGCTCTGGGGTAGCGCCCATGAGCTGGGCGAGACCGCCAGCAGCCATGGAGCACGCTACACCAACCTCACCCTGGCAGCCGACCTCAGCGCCAGAGATGGAAGCGTTCATCTTGTACAGGGAAGCAATCTGGTTGCAGGCGAAAATGTAATCAGCAAACATCTCGGTGGTAACGGGCTCAACGAACTTGTCGTAGTAAGCCAGTACTGCCGGGACAACGCCGCAGGCGCCGTTCGTAGGTGCGGTGACAACGCGGCCGCAGGATGCATTCTCTTCAGAGATAGCCAGTGCGAACATATTGACCCAGCTGAGGATGTTCAGGCCATCGTGCGGTTCAGACTGCTCCAGGCGGCGCCTGAGGGCAGCGGCGCGGCGGGGGACAAGCAGGGAGCCTGGGAGTGGGCCATCGGTAGCGGAGCCGCGTTTGATGCCGGTGTACATGACATCGCGAACCTTGCGTAGGTGCTCGTTGACCTCATCTTCGGAGCGCAGTGCCAGCTCGTTGGCAAGTCCAAGCTCCGGAAGGGTCATGTTGTTCTTCTCGCACAGCTCGAGCATCTCTGCGGCGCTGGCGTATGGGAAGGGGATATCAACATTGGCGTCGGTGCGCTTGGCAAAGTCTTCCTGCTTGACGATGAAACCGCCGCCGACTGAGTAGTAGGTCTTGTGCAGGATGTCTTCCTCGCCGGCGAAGGCGATAAGACACATGCCGTTCTCGTGCATCGGGAGGTACTCATCGTGGAAGTAGAAGCCGCCGTCCTTGGGGAATTCTACCTCGTGGGAGCCGCCCAGCATGAGCTTCTCGCTGCTGCGGACGTTCTTCATGAACTCGGAGATGCCGTCGATATCAACCGTCTCTGGCTCTTCACCAGCGAGGCCGAGGAGGATGGCCTTGTCGGTGGAGTGGCCGATGCCCGTGAGGGAGAGGGAGCCGTAGACATTTGCCTGAACTCGAGTGACCTTGTCAAAGAGGTCTTTTTCCTTGAGTTCGTCCACGAAAGCTTTGCCGGCTTTCATTGGGCCAAGGGTGTGTGAGCTTGAGGGGCCGATGCCAATCTTGAACATATCGAAGATGCTGATGAACATTGTTCTTTCCTTGAATCCTCTGCGATTTTCTCGTCTGCGGCGGTGCTTAGAAGGCCTGGACGATGGAGTAGATGATGGTTGCTAGGGCGACGAGGCCCATGAAGAAGACGAAGTAGTTGGAAGCCTTGCCCTTGTAGCGCTTCAGTGCCGGAACCTTGTGGATGGCGACCATTGGGATGATGAAGAGCATGATGGCAATCGTCGGGCCACACAGGGTTTCAATCATGCCCAGGATGGATGGGTCAGCCCAGGCGACGAGCCAAGCGGTGACCAGCATGAAGATGAGGGTGATGGTATCGAGCTTGTGGGCGGACTCTGCGTCGTCCTTGCTTGCGTTCTTGCTGCCCTTGATGACGAGACCCTCGAAGCCTTCGGCTGCGCCGAGGTAGTGGCCGAGGAAGGACTTAGCAACTGCAATCATGGCGATGATTGGGGCAATCCACTGGATAAGTGGGTTATCGAAGTGGTTGGCCAGGTAGGACAGGATGGTGATGTTTTGTGCCTTAGCGTCTGCCATGTCAGCCGGGGAGAGGCTCAGAGCGCAGGAGAAGACGAAGAACATGACCACGACGACCATGAGGATTTCTGCGCGGAGCAAGGTCTTGCGGGACTTGGCCTCGGCGAACTTGCCGTAGGTCTGGCGGCGGTCAACGGCGAAGGAGGAAATCATCGGGGAGTGGTTGAAGGAGAAGACCATAACCGGAACCAGCAGCATCAGGGTAACGCCCATGCTGTGGCCAGAAGCCTCGCGAGCAACGTTGAGGTCGAAGGAATCAAAGAGCGCGGTATTCCACTTCGGGATGAGGTAAAGGGAAAGTAGAACCAGGATGCCGATGAATGGGTAGACCAAGTAGGACATGACGTGAACTACGACGTCCTTGCCCATGCGGACGATTAGGATGAGGCCGCCCACCAGCAGTAGGGAGGTAAGCCAGCGGTCCGGCGGGGTGATTCCGAGCTGGTGCTCCAAGAAGGAGTTGACCGTGTTGGTGATGGTTACCGAGTAAACCAGCAGGATGGGGTAGACCGACAGGAAGTACAGGATGTTCATCAGAACGCCGGCCTTCTTGCCAAAGTGTTCCTCGACGACGTCCGTGAGGTCACCGTCTGGCTTGGAGCTAGAAAGTACCAAGCGGGTCATCCCGCGGTGAGCCCAGTAGGTCATGGGCAGTGCTACGACCGTCATGATGAGCAGCGGGATGATGCCGCCGATACCGGCGTTGATGGGGAGGAAGAGGACGCCGGCGCCGATTGCGGTGCCGAACAGGGAGAGCATCCATACGGTGTCTTCCTTATTCCACTTCGGTGCACCCTTCTGGCCATCAAACGGAGTGTCAATGCCAGGGGCTGGTGCGGATTCTTTGGAGGAGGGAGCTGCCTTGGAGGTCTTGAGGTCCTCAGGCATCTCAGCCTGGTTTTCTGGGTGCTGGGCTTTGTTGCGCCGCTTGATTGAGTGGGACATTTTCTTTCCTACATCTAGTTGGTCGGCCGAAGCGTTTGGGCTTCTGCAACCATGATTGAGAAAATCTTTCTCACTCAATTTTGCGTTTGTAGGACTTTGAGAAACTGTCTCTCATCCTGCATATCCAGCCCTTTTGCTTCGCTGTGCCCTCAGTATAGAACAAAATCTTGCAGGGTGATAATAAATTATTGCACTTCAGGTAGGGCATTTATCACTCTCTGAGAATTTGCATTCCGCAGGGCTTTATGGCTTGCTCTACACGGAATCCGGAAAAGTGGTGTGAGTCACGGAAAGGTTTGTAAAAGAGCCTGCTTAACACGATTTTCAGATCTCGTGGGGCGGAAATGAACGGTGCGGGCTAGGTCTCTACCAAGACGGTGAAAGGTCCTTCGTTCACAGAGGAAACGCGCATTTTAGCCCCGAATTGGCCTGTTTCTACTGACACGCCGCGTTCCCTAAGGTTCGCAATAATCTCCTCGATGACCGGTTCGGCCTCGGGTCCTGGGGCAGCATCCGCCCACGAAGGGCGCCGTCCCTTGGCAGTGCGGCCGTACAAAGTAAATTGGCTCACCACAAGCACGGGCGCTCCGGCATCAATGACTGACACTTCGCCATCAAGAATGCGCAGTTCGGCAATCTTGCGTGCCATTTTCTCGGCGCGGGGCTGCCAATCATCCATATCCTCGCGCGAGACCCCAACTAGAGCGAGAAGACCACCGGTTTCGGGGCAATCGATGGCTCCTACGGTTTCTCCATCGACGGTTACTGTGGCCTCTGATACCCGAGTCAAAACTGCGCGCATGGTTTACTTCTCCTTATATAACGAGTGGGGGACAGTGTGGATCTAGCTGAGGTCCGGCGAATCGGTATCCAAGAGGAGGTCGGCTGGGATAAGCAGTCCATGTCGGACCATATCGATGACGGCAGGTAGAGCGGCTGCGGTGAGTTCTTCTTCGTCGAATCCGTGCGCCGCCGCATACAAGCCGATGGTTTCTTCCAGGTTCAAGCCCTGTGGGTTGAGTCCGGCGACAATGGCAGCGATGTGTTCATCTACTTCGTGGCTCCAGCGCGGACCGTCGGTGCGAGTAAGACGTTGAGCGGCCCGTGTAAAGCCCTGGCCCAATTCCCCGTCTGGGGTGCTGATATCTTCGCGTGCCAGCCCCGGGCGTACGTGGAAATGCTTTCCCTGTAGTTCCCCGGGTACTAGGTCGCGCAACCACGCCACACGGGCAAAGTATTCTTCTACTTCAGGGCCAAGTGGGTCGCTAAAGGCCTGGGGCATTTCTTCGGCCAAGATATCGGCAGGTTCATCGTCGCCGATGCGTTGGATAGCGACAAAGCCAAAGCCAATGCCATTGACCTCATGCTGCTGGAAATGTTCCAGCCAGGCGCGAGAGCGCTCTTGGCCTTCAGGGGAGCGTACATCCAGAGATTCGTCCTCGAGCCAGGTAGACACATAGAGTGCGGGATTGGCTACGTCGCGCTGGATGATCCAGGCGGCAATTCCCTTGTCCGGCAGCCAGGAGGCAACGCGTTGCTGCCAGGTTTCGCCGCTGGTGTGTACCCAAGCGGCCAGAAGGTGAGCCGTTCCGCTAGGGGTTAGGTGATCGGTGGCCCGAGAGACAACCAGCTCGCTAGCACCGTCCAGATTTAACCCGGAGTCGCGGTAGACGTGTCCAACTTCAGGAAGGCCAACAACAAAAGGTGGGTTAGCTACAAGGCGGTCAAAGCGGCGGCCGGCTACGGGGTCGAACCACGAACCTTGCAGCAATTCCACTTTCTTGCTTTCGCCAGTAGCGGCGATGGTAGCCTCGGCCAACTCCAATGCACGCTCATGCACGTCGGTAGCGGTAATCTTTTCAGCGCAATCGAGCTGCCCCAGCAATTGGACGCCCGAGCCAGTGCCTAGATCTAAGACGCTGCCCACTGGGCTTACTGGCGTGGATTGCAGCAGCGAAAGGCTTGCCGCACCAACGCCAAGCACGTGGTCTGGGCCAGGTACATGGTCGACCAAGGAGGCGTCGACGTCGGAGAAGATGAGACGGTTGGCGCCAACGATGATGTGGGGGCGGATATCGAGGGCAATGTAGGCCTTGCCATGGGCGTCGGCAAGCGCAACATTGGCATCCAGCAACTGGGTAGCCAGGCGCGCACCTACCGCCTCGCCTAAAAGCGTCGCCGGTAGGTGTTCATGCAGGAGGAAGAAGCGGATCAATAGATCCAATTGAGATTCGCTGTGCGCAGCGAGCGCAACTGGTGCGGGTTCGCCGCGGAAGAGGGCCTCGGTAACTTCCGGACCTAGGTGCCCGGCTATGCCATCGGTAGTAAAACCGGCGGCGGTAAAGACATCGGAAAGCTCTTCGGCCAGCTTGGTTAGCGCGGTGGCATCAAAGTCGGGGCCAAAAGCGGTCGTCATGAAAGCAGGAATCCTTTACTTTTCTTCGTGATCGATGATGTCGTGGTGTGCCTCAATAGGTCGGGCGGTGCCGCCGGATACCTGTGGGGCGTGGGCTTGGTTATAAAGCTGCCGGTTCATGGCTGGCTTGTACACGTTTTTCTCGCGCTTATCCTTCTTTTCACCTCGGCCGTTGCCAATCACCACTGCTATCCAGGGGAGGGGAAACGTCACGCCCACAATGATGGCGGCTAGAAGCCACCAATGCATATAGAGGAAAAAGCCGGCGATGAGCAGGGAAGGAACGCGCAAAAACTGGAAGATTCCGTACTGAATTTCGCGGCGCTTGCGGTCCTGGCCAGGCGTGAGCTTGGCATCTGTGATGAGATAGCGCTCTTTTTTGCCAAACAACCTAGATTCGGCTCCCCTCGTGCGCGTCGGCGTTCCCTCGATAAGGGGAGAGGGGCGCAGTGGCTGGCGTGCATGACGTGTACATGTTCTCCAAGGGTAGCCGCCTGACTCGCAAAGTTCGATGCCGATGCGGCAAAATGGAGTGCGTGACTACGACTACGAAGACAATTGAACGGCCAGATATTCGTGAAGACACTTCGACGACGGATAATGACACGCCGAAGTTCTTCCACTACGTCAAAAAGGATCACATCCTCGATTCCGCGGTGAACGGCAAGTATGTCGTTGCGCTGTGCGGCGAAACATTCCCGGTGACCAAGCAGGCAAAGCCGGGTTCTCCGGTGTGCCCCGATTGTGAGCGTGTGTATAAGGGTCTGCGCCGCAAGTGAGGACTTTTAAGAAGACTAACCTTCGCGCCTGGCAGCAATCCGCCCTCGATAAATTCCTCGCTACTAAGCCGCAAGACTTCATGGCGGTGGCGACCCCAGGCGCCGGAAAGACTACCTTCGCCCTGCGCATTGCCACCGAGCTCATGGAAGACCGTACGGTCGAGCGCGTAATCGTGGTGGTGCCTACCGAACACCTCAAGACCCAGTGGTCTAGCGCTGCCGCACGCGTAGGTCTGGCTCTAGATCCGGCGTTTAGCAATTCCTCCGCCGTTAATCCCTCGATGGACGGCATTGTGGTGACTTACGCGCAGGTGGGTATGCACCCCTTTAAGCACCGCGCTGTGGCCTCTGCCCGGCGCACTTTGGTGATTCTTGACGAGATTCACCATGCAGGCGACGCCAAGAGCTGGGGAGATGGCGTCAAGGAAGCTTATGACGATGTCAATCACCGCCTGGCTTTGACCGGTACGCCTTTCCGCTCCGATGACTCGCCCATTCCATTCGTCCAGTACGTGGACGATGGGGAGGGGCACAAGGTATCCCGCTCGGACCATACCTATGGCTATGGCGATGCGCTTGCCGACGGCGTCGTGCGCCCCGTTGTCTTTCTTTCTTACTCTGGCGAAGCCCGCTGGCGCGATTCGGCCGGTGAGGAACATGCAGCTCGTTTGGGCGACATTATGAATGCGGAGCAAACCGCCCGAGCGTGGCGCACCGCTTTGGACCCCAAGGGCGAGTGGATTCCTGCGGTGCTGCAGGCGGCGCATACCCGCCTGATGCAAATGCGGCGCAATATGCCGGATGCAGGTGGCCTCGTGCTGGCTTCGGACACGACGACCGCACGCGCGTATGCCAAGATCCTCAAACAGCTTTCTAATACGCCAGTGTCGGTGATTTTGTCTGATGATCCCGGCTCCTCGGACCGCATTCAGGAATTTTCTGAGTCAACCGATGAGTGGATGGTGGCGGTCCGCATGGTGTCCGAGGGCGTCGACGTCCCGCGCCTTGCGGTGGGCGTTTATGCTACCTCGGCGTCGACTCCTCTCTTTTTCGCCCAGGCCATCGGCCGCTTCGTGCGCTCGCGCATGCCGGGCGAGACGGCATCGGTTTTCCTTCCATCGGTTCCTGTCCTGCTGGGCTTGGCGGAAAATATGGAAAAGTCCCGCGACCACGTCTTGGGTGAAGAAAAGCCCGACAAGGAAGGCTGGGACGACGACCTGCTAGAGCAGGCGAATCAGAAAAAGACCGAACCAGACATGCTGGAGAAGTCTTATGAGTCGCTTGGTGCCGAAGCAGAGTTTTCGGGACTGCTCTACAACGGTTCTCAGTTCAATACCGGGGATATGACCACCGATGAGGAAGCGGACTTCCTTGGCATTCCCGGGCTACTTGATGCGGACCAGGTAAAAGATTTGCTGCGCAAGAAGCAATCCGAGGAAATGGATCGCCGCGAAGCAGAGGAAAAAGCGCGACGTGCGGCTGAGGCGGAGGAAGCCCACCGCCGCAAGCTCTACGGCATGGACTATGCGCCGGCCTCACGGAAGAAGTCTATGGAGTCTGATTCCAGCGACACCGGAGTCGTCGATGAGCTAGGCCAGCTGCGCAAAGAGCTCAATACGGTAGTCTCCATCGCTGCCCAGCGCTCGGGCCGCCCGCACGGTGCTATCCATACTGAGGTACGCAAGGCCTGTGGCGGCCCGCCCACCGCGCTGTGCAATGCCGAGCAGCTGCGCGAGCGCATCGAATACCTGCGCAAGTGGTAGAACAGCCCACGGTGGCTAGAGAGTAGTTACGCAGAAAGCCCGCACCGAAATAAATTGGTGCGGGCTTTCTGCGCTCCTGCAGCTGCAGCGATTAGTCGAGGTAATCGCGCAGAACCTGCGAACGAGAGGGGTGGCGCAGCTTCGACATCGTCTTGGACTCGATCTGGCGAATGCGCTCGCGGGTAACTCCGTAGACCTGGCCAATCTCGTCTAAAGTGCGCGGCATACCGTCGGTCAAGCCAAAGCGGAGGCGAACCACGCCGGCTTCACGCTCGGACAGCGTAGTCAGCACGTCTTGGAGCTGATCCTGCAGCAGGGTGAAAGATACGGCGTCGACCGCAATGACGGCCTCGGAGTCCTCGATGAAGTCACCCAACTGGGAATCGCCTTCGTCACCGATGGTCTGATCCAAGGAAATAGGCTCGCGGGCGTACTGCTGGATTTCGAGCACCTTTTCCTCGGTGATATCCATCTCCTTCGCCAGCTCCTGCGGGGTAGGCTCGCGGCCCAAGTCCTGCAAGAGCTCGCGCTGGATGCGGCCCAGCTTGTTGATGACTTCCACCATGTGAACTGGGATGCGGATGGTACGAGCCTGGTCAGCCATGGCACGGGTAATGGCCTGGCGGATCCACCAGGTGGCGTAAGTGGAGAACTTATAGCCCTTGGTGTAATCGAACTTCTCCACCGCGCGGATAAGACCCAAGTTTCCTTCCTGAATGAGGTCCAAGAAAGCCATGCCACGGCCGGTGTAGCGCTTGGCCAAGGAAACCACCAGACGCAGGTTGGCCTCCAGCAGGTGGTTCTTGGCCTTGCGGCCATCGCGGGCGATACTGCGCAGGTCGCGCTTTTCCATGGGGGAGAGCTTGGCAGCTTTATCGCCTTCGGCGCGGGCCTTCTCCATCTCATCCATGCGGTGCTGTGCGTACAGGCCAGCCTCGATGCGCTTGGCTAGGGAAACCTCTTGCTCGGCGTTGAGTAGGGCGACCTTACCAATCTGCTTGAGGTAGGCACGGACGGAGTCAGCAGAGGCGGTTAGCTGCGCATCCTTACGTGCCTGACGCAGCGCAGCGGACTCTTCCTCATCCCAGACGGAAGAGGAGTCTTCCTCTTCTTCCTCATCGTCGTCGTCCAAGTCTTCTTCGAGGTCTTCGCCGGCGTCGAAGTCATCATCGTCTTCGATGTCCGCATTGGTGGGATCAAAGTCGACGTCTTCGTCGTGCTCGTCCTCCTCGAGCTCCTCTTCTGCTTCCGGCTGTGCCTGCTTGTCAGACTCGGCTGGGGATTCCTGCTTCTTTGCCGCGGATTTGCGGACCGTCTTCTTAGTGGCCTTTTTGGCAGACTTCTTAGTGGTCTTCTTGGCCGACTTTTTGGCGGTCTTCTTTGCAGTCTTCTTGGCTGTTTTCTTAGCGGTCTTTTTGGCCGTCTTCTTAGCCGTCTTTTTCGCGGTTTTCTTTGCCGTCTTCTTGGCGGTCTTCTTTGCAGGAGTAGATGCCTCAGCGGCGTTTTCGCCCTCGCCGAGTGCCTGGTCTGAAGATTCAGTGGCTGCCACGTACGCCCTTTCGACTAACTTCTTGATTGAAACAGCTCTGTGCGCCCTACTCGGACGCTCGTGCATCAGTGTGATGTTAGCGCGTTGTGGCCTTATGCAGGCCAGACACGCCCTAGAGCTATTTAACTTAGGATCGACCGCCCAGTATAGAGGATCTTTCCAATCTGCCGGTGGATAGGGTCACCTGCAGTGCGTAAACACTACGGTTTCAAACCGTCTACCGCCGCCATCGCAGCTCCGACAATTCCTGCGCGATTGCGCAGTTGTGCAGGCATGACGGGGGTTTCAATATCAAGGTGTGGGCCCCACTTTTCAAACTTACGGGAAATCCCACCCCCGATGAGGAAGGCCTGCGGGTTAAAAAGCTTTTCATATTCCGCGAGGACCTTGTTGAGTCGTTTAGTCCACTGCTTGTACTTGAGTTCCTCGCGGTCCTTCACGGCCGAGGACGCAATTTTCTCAGCCTCGTCATCGCCCACCATCAGGTGCCCCAGTTCGGTATTGGGGAACAACTGGCCGTCGAGGAAGAAGGCCGAACCGATACCGGTGCCCAGGGTTAGGAAGATTACGGAGCCTTGCTTGGCGATGTCCTCTCCGTAGGCAACCTCGGCTAGTCCCGCCGCGTCGGCGTCGTTAAGCACGGCAAAATCCGAATCCAGGTAGTCCGCAAAGAGTTCTGTGGCGTTGACGCCAATCCAATCCTTGGAAATATTTGCCGCAGTCTCGACTTCTTGGTTGCGAACCACGGAAGGCAGGGTGATGCCAACGGGGCCGTCCCACTGCTTTTCCTGCACGATTTGAGTTACTACCTTGGCAACATCATGCGGGGTAGATGGCTGTGGGGTGGCGATCTTCATACGCTCGCCCACGAATTCGCCGGTGGCAAGGTCCACCTCAGCGCCTTTAATGCCGGAGCCGCCGATATCGATGCCAAAGGAATGGCCAGAAAGAGTAGTCATGCCCGACAGTCTAGAAGAAGGCACAATAGTTGGCATGACTGAGCAGATCGATTTTTGCCAATTGCGGGATTTTGCCGTTTCTACCGCCACCCGGGCTGCGGAATTAATTACTGCGCGGCGCGCAGAACTAGTCGCAGGTGACGGCATCGCGGCGCATACCCACACCAAGTCCAGCGACGTAGATCCAGTAACGGAGGTCGATACCGCGACAGAGGAGTTCATTGCCACCACCATTCGCACCCAGCGCCCCGGGGATGGAATTTTTGGCGAAGAAGGCGCCAATGTGGAATCGACCAGTGGCGTTACCTGGATTGTCGATCCGATTGACGGCACCGTGAATTTCCTCTACGGGGTGCCGGACTACGCCGTATCCATTGGTGCGGAATACCAAGGTCACCTCGTCGCTGGCGCGGTGGTCAACGTGGCGCGCGGGCGCACCTATGCGGCCGCAGCCGGGCAGGGCGCCACGGTCACCGGACCAGACGGAATTGAGCACGCACTGCGGTGCAACCAGACACAAGCTCCTGCGTTGGCCTTGGTAGCCACCGGCTTTGGATACGAAGCTGACCGGCGAGCAGCCCAAGCCGAGCTCCTCACCAAGCTCCTGCCTAATGTACGTGATATTCGCCGCATCGGCGCTGCCGCGCTCGACCTATGCAGGGTGGCAGAGGGAACCGTTGACGCCTATTTTGAGCACGGCATCAATGCGTGGGACTTCGCTGCCGGGGCAATCATTGCTCGCGAGGCAGGTGCGGTGGTGCGCCATCCAGGCTTTGATAAAGGCTCCGCTGACGGTGAACTTACCTGGGCCGCGGGGGCAGATTTGGCCCCCGCATTCGAAGAGCTTTTAGCAGCGCACAGGGTCACGGACGTGCTGCGGGGGTAATAGTTTCCCGCGCCGGCGAGCGGTGATATGACATCTAGCCATTTGTGCTTTACTATGCGCGATCGATAAATACCATTCCTTAGAGCAACTTGACCATTAGGGGCGTGCATTATGGCCACCGATTATGACGCACCGCGCCGGCGCGCGGAAGATGAACTCGAAACTGATTCCTTAGAAGGACTCAAGGCCGCTGAGAGCGATAACAACGGCATGGACGATGACGGAGAAATCGTCGAAGCCTTCCAGCCGCCAACAGTAGACCTCACGGGCGAGGAGCTTAATGTTGAGGTAGTTCCACGTCAGGAAAATGAGTTTACCTGCGGTTCGTGTTTCCTAGTGCAGTCCAATAAGCGTTACTCCCACGAAGAGGACGGCCAGCCAATCTGCAAGGATTGCGCCTAAAAGGAATACGCAGCAGAAACGAAACCCCGCACTTGGCAACCTTCTACGTGCCGAGTGCGGGGTTTGCTGTAGCAACCACCAAAATTTTGGTGGTGTGCAAAGTCATTAAAGATTACTGCTGCTCCGGAACAAAGGCGTGGAGCAAGGCCTCCGGATCCTTCGAGGCGATGAGCCAATAAGGAGTATCATCTTCTGGATCATCGAGCACCATCATGGCGTGCTCATCCACCCAAGCGTGGGAAACCAAAAACGCCGCGGGATCGAACTGCGGCCCCAGCGCGTTGCGCCGCGCAGATTTGGGAACGGTGATAGACCGCGACACGACGTCGTTAGGCAATTGGGCATCTTTGACCGTGAGCCA
The DNA here is from genome assembly GCF_030228885.1 of Corynebacterium sp. MSK195. Classification (NCBI taxonomy): domain Bacteria; kingdom Bacillati; phylum Actinomycetota; class Actinomycetes; order Mycobacteriales; family Corynebacteriaceae; genus Corynebacterium; species Corynebacterium sp. MSK195. The sequence goes on from NZ_JASPGT010000001.1 coordinate 367,444, forward strand.
ACGCGTTCCATCCGGGTCCCGCTCTACCTTGATGACTGTATTGGACCAGGTAATAAGTACCCATACGGCGATAGCACCAAGGAGGATCGCGGGAATAATGGTCCACCACATGGAGCGGTTAAGGCCAGCGGTAGCGGAAGTAAGCCCCACGATGGCGGCTGCAAAAAGCCAAAAGTACCAAGGGACCCATTGGCGTTCGCGGTAGAGCACCTGAGGGGCCACCGTGCCCTGTGCCGAAGCGGCGCTTGACGGTGCCGGAGTTGCGGAAGTAGCAGATGTATCAGACACGTCTAGTCAGTCTAGACCACACGTGCCGCAGAATGAACCTCCCAAGGCAGGTAGGATTGGCCAGGTGACTGACTCGATTCCGCATTCTCAGCCAGAAAGCCCCTTTGGGGACGTTAAAGTCAAGCGCCTGGATAAGGAGCTTCCACTACCGCACCGTGCCCACCGTGGTGACGCCGGTGCAGACCTCTACGCAGCCGAAGCTCTTACCCTGCAACCCGGCGAGCGCGCCCTCGTCGGCACCGGGATTGCCATTGCGCTGCCGCTAGGAACGGTCGGCTTAATTCACCCGCGCTCCGGACTAGCCGCCAAGCAAGGGCTTTCCATTGTCAATACCCCGGGCACGGTAGATGCCGATTACCGCGGGGAGATCAAGGTCTGCCTCATCAACCACGACCGGCACACTCCCATTGAGATCGAACGCGGAATGCGCATCGCTCAGCTCGTGGTCCAGCGCGTAGAGCTGGTGGGGTTTGCTGAGGTTGAAGAATTGGATGACACTGTCCGCGGAGCCGGTGGCTATGGCTCTACCGGTGTGTAGTTAAAGCAGTAGAGACTCAACGAAACTTTTAGAAAGGACGTAGCACTCATGGGAATCTGGCCCTTTGGCAAGAAGAACGACGAAGAAAAGAAGGCTCAGGACAAGCCTGCAGCACAAAGTGAAAAGCCGGCGGACCCCACTTCCGCGGATGCGGAGGCGCAGGAGACTTATGCTCCAGTAGGCGACACCGCAGCAGATGCCGCGGCGGCTTCTGGCAATGAACCTCGCGAATTCGCTCATGATGCCATCAATGGCCAGACCGGCCCCTTTGATGGCGACTCCGTCGATATCGAGACCTTCGATTTCAGCGACTTTTCCATTGGCGTATTAGATCTGGGGTCCCTGCGAATCCCACTGCCAAAAGAATCCCAGGTACAGGTGGAGATGGGTGAACAAGGCCCACGAATGCTGCACATCGTGACCAAGGTAGGCCGAATTACTCCAGTAGCCTTTGCTGCCCCACGTAAGCCAGGCCAGTGGGCAGAATCCGTGGAGGAAATTAAGGAGGGCATGAGCCGCGACGGCCTTACCGTAACTACCGAGCCAGGGCCTTGGGGTGCCGAAGTCGTGGGCAAGAACGACAACGGCCAGGTCCGCGTCATCGGCGCAGATGGTCCGCGCTGGATGCTGCGCATGACCCTGGCCGCGCCGGCCGGTATGGAAGCCGACCTCGCTGACATGGCCCGCGAGGTTGCCGCCCGGACCTTCGTCTACCGCGGGGAAGACCCCATCTTGGCGGGAAATGCTTTGCCGGTCATCATGCCTGAGCAGCTCGTAGAGCAGGTCAAGCAGGCTATGGACCAGCGCCAGCAAGAACAGCAGGCAGCCGCTAATGCTCAAAACCACCCAGAAAACGGAGTGGGCGGCCCTGATCCTGCGGCAGAAGCAGAGGCGGAGCAACACTTGCGCGATTTGGGCGGTACCCCACACCAGGGTGAGAATGGATCGTCCCCGCAGAATCCCGATGAGGGCTCTGCACCTAATTCCAAGAACTAGGCAAAGCAGTAAATCACGTGACACATTCTTCCTCGCCGCAACCTTCCCCGGACGCTAAGAACCTGGACTCTGAGGAGTCTGCTGCCGAACCCACCCTGCTGGAGCAAATGGGAGGCTTGTCAGGGCTCATCTCGGCCACCTTGCCGGTCATTGTGCTGATTCCTGTCAATAACTTCTTTGGGCTGGGACCAGCCTTGGCGGCGGCGCTCGGCGTGGCCGTTGTTATTGCACTCTGGAGGGTAATCCGTAAAGAGACCCTGCAGCCAGCCATATCGGGTCTGCTGGGAGTGGCCCTTTGTGCAGCCATCGCCTGGTTTACCGGTGATGCCAAAGGGTATTTCTTGTACGGCATTTGGATGTCGTTGGCGCTGTGTATTGCCGCGGTACTATCAATCCTCTTTCGGTGGCCCGCTGTGGGTGTCATTTGGAAGGGGATTAATGGCGAGGAAATGCAGTGGCAAAAGGTTGCCCAGGCGCGCCGGGCCTATGCCATCGCTACTGGTGGGTGGGCGGTTATCTTCCTGGCCCGTTTTGTTGTTCAGCGCGCCATTTATGATGCGGATGCAACCACGGCCTTAGGGGTGACCCGAATCTTGATGGGGTGGCCATTGACGCTTCTAGTTACGGCGCTGACCGTGTGGATGGTGCGCCGCGCGGATGCAGCCGTTGACGCAGCGGCGGGCGCAGGTGAGCACACTAACGCAGAACGAGAACCAAAGTCTGAGGCAGAAGATGACTGAATCAACGATGAGCCGCGGCGATAGTCTTGAGGTCACCATTGACCGCATGGCGCACGGCGGGGAAGGAATTGGCCAGGCGCCGGATGGGCGAGTGGTATTCGTTCCTCGCGCTTTTCCCGGCGACGTCGTAAAAGCTACAGCCGGCCGTGTAAAGAAGTCGTTCATTAAGGCAGAGCTGGAAAGTGTACTAAGTCCTGGGTCGTTGCGCGTTCCATCGTCTTGTCCTGCAGCCGCGCAAGGAGCAGGCTGCTGTGATTTCGCCGAGCTGGATCCCGCGGCCGAAACAGGAATCAAGGCAGAGATCTTGTCGGAGCAGCTGCGCCGCACCGGCGTTGTCACCGGCGAGGAACTGAACATTGAGCAGCACACCCTAGAGCCGGTTCGGGGATGGCGCACGCGGGTGAGGTGGGGCGTCGATAAGCAAGGGCGCGCCGGAACCCGTCAGCGTCGGTCCAATGAACTCATTACGGAAACTGCGTGTACGCAGCTGGCTCCGGGATTGGCAGAGGGGCTCGTTGGAGAGGGCGCGCGCCGGTTTACCCCAGGTGCTGAGGTCATCGCCGTTCTCGATGGCGAGGGCAACCGCCACGTGGTGGAAACCCGCAAGGCCCCGCGCGGGCGCCGCGTGGAGACCATCCGTGAGGTGGTAGAAGGCAGCGGCAAGGTGCACGAGCATGTCGACGGGCGGACGTTTAGCTTTCCTGCTACCGCCTTCTGGCAGGCACACAGCCACGCACCGGCCGCGTATACCGATCTGATAGCGGAGTGGCTCGGGGGCCGCGAGTACCAAGAGCACACCGCCTGGGATCTCTACGGTGGCGTTGGCCTATTCGTTCCCGCACTGGCCCATGCCGTGCAGGGCAAGGTTATCTCCGTGGACTACTCACCGGCGGCTACAGCGGGGGAACAGGCCGGTCTGGCGGACTGCGAGGTGGAAATAAAGTCCGCGAAGGTGGAGCACGTTGCCGCACAGCTTCCCAAGCCCGGCGCTGTAGTCCTTGATCCGCCGCGCACCGGAGCAGGGGAGGACGTGATTCGTTCCGTGGCGGCCGCTGCACCCCAGGCGGTCGTTCACGTGGGATGTGACCCCGCCACCTTCGCGCGCGACATGGGATACTGGAACCAGCACGGATACGGAATAGAAAAGATGGCACTCATTAACGCGTTCCCTGGAACGCACCACTTTGAAACGATTGCTCTCATTACCCCTGCCTGATGAGTCTTTATGGCTCCGAGGCGGGGTGCGGCACGGCGCCGCGCCGTTCTCGGAATATTGACCGATATAATATTCACCGCCCGCCGCGGGTACGGTAGAAAAGAAGAACTAAGCACAGAAGGAGTTGAAGGCCGCTCCATGACTATCTTGGATACCATTAACTCGCCGCAGGACCTCAAGGCACTGTCTGCAGACAAGCTTGAGGAGCTGGCGGCAGAGATTCGGCAGCGCCTCATTGACAAGGTCTCCGTCACGGGCGGACATCTGGGGCCTAACTTGGGCGTGGTGGAATTGACCATTGCGTTGCACCGCGTATTTGATTCTCCGCGCGAGCCGATTATTTTTGACACTTCGCACCAGTCCTATGTGCATAAGATGTTGACTGGGCGCACGGATCAATTCGATACCTTGCGGCAAAAGGATGGCCTTTCGGGGTATACGGACCGCGGCGAGTCCGAGCATGACTGGACCGAGTCCTCCCACGCTTCGGCGTCGCTGTCTACGGTCGATGGCTTGTCAAAGGCCTTCAAGATTCGCGGCAACGGTCACCGCAATGTCATCGGTGTTGTCGGTGATGGCGCCCTCACCGGCGGCATGTGCTGGGAGGCGTTAAACAATATCTCGGAGGATAAAGGGCGCAATGCGGTCATCGTTGTCAATGACAACGGCCGTAGCTATTCGCCCACCATCGGTGGAATCTCTGAGAATCTTGGCCGCATCCGCTCCCAGCACGGTTATGACGAGCTCATGGAACAGGGCAAGCGTCGCCTGAAGCAAATGGGATGGGTAGGCGAGCGGGCCTTTGATGCCTTGCACGCCATGAAAGAGGGTGTCAAGTCCACCGTCTTGCCTACCGAGATGTTCCCGGAACTGGGCATGAAGTACATCGGCCCCATCAATGGCCACGATATCGATAGTTTGGTGCATGCCCTGACTTATGCCCGCGATTATGACGGACCCATCATCGTGCACGTGGTTACCGAAAAGGGCCACGGATTTGCCCCGGCTGTCAATGAGCCGAAGGACCAGATGCACTCCACCGGTGCTATCGATCCGGTCACCGGCGTGGCTAAGGGCACCAAGCAACCTGGGTGGACGGCTGCCTTTTCAGAGGAGCTGTTAGCCGCTGCCGAAAAGCGCGATGACATCGTGGCCATTACCGCTGCTATGGCCGGTCCTACTGGGCTCGCTCCCTTTCAAGAGCGCTTCCCAGAGCGATTCTTTGATGTGGGAATTGCCGAGCAGCACGCAATGACCTCTGCCTCTGGTCTGGCGCTTGGCGGGATGCACCCCGTCGTGGCGGTGTATTCCACTTTCTTAAACCGCGCTGTGGATCAGGTCATTATGGATATTGCGCTGCTAAAGCTGCCGGTAACCATCGTGCTTGACCGCTCTGGGGTTACCGGTTCCGATGGCGCTTCGCACAATGGCGTGTGGGATATGGCGCTCATGAGCATTGTGCCAGGAATGCATATTGCCGCCCCGCGCGATGGCGCGCGCCTGCGGGAGCTCTTCCGGGAGTCGCTAGAGATTGAATCTGGCCCGTCCGTGGTCCGCTTCCCTAAGGGCAATCTGCTGCCGGATATGGAAGCGGTGGATACCTTGGGCGATGGCGTAGACATCCTGCACTATGGCGAAGCTGATGCCGGGGAGGACACCCCTGAGGTACTCATTGTTTCTATCGGGGCCATGTCCGCGCGCAGTATCGAGGCTGCGAAGCTGCTGGACGAGCAGGGCGTGAACGTTACCGTTGTTGACCCGCGTTGGGTAGCGCCGGTGGCAAGCTCTGTGGTGGCTCTCGCCGCTGACCACGACTTGGTGGTTACGGCAGAAGACGGCCTTGTACGCGGCGGTATTGGCTCCATGATTTCGGAGACCCTCAGCGCAGCCGAGGTCGATACTCCTGTGCGCCGACTCGGCGTTCCGGGTTATTTCCCTAAGCACGGCTCCCGCGGCGAGGTTTTGGAAGAGTTCGGGTTGACGCCTGAGCTTATGGCGGCGTCAATAAGCGAGTGGCTAGAAAATCTCACTGCTGATGCCAACGCGCGAGGAGAAGAGAACTAAACCTAGCCTGCTAAATATTCCTAGAAAAGACCGTCCACGATAATCGGGGCGGTCATTTCTATTTGCCATTCGCGCGCGCCCTCCGCGCGGAGATACGCAGCGACGTCGCCTGGCTGCCGGATGGCGCCAGCGACAGAATCAGGTCCGCGGTGGCGCTTATCGGCGCGCACACCTACCTTCGCCCATACTGCTGCACGCACAGCGGCAGGGCGGATAAGGAGTTCGGATGGCATACCGAGTTCCGTGGCGAGATCGGCGATGTCCGCGCGGATAGTTTGGTAAATCTCCCATAGGTCCGGGTAGTCCTTGGCCCAGATGGTTTTGGAAGGAACCGGTTGTGGGGCGCGATGGACGCGAGGCCGCTGCTGCGGGGGAACGGCGCGGGCCTGGTGAAGTACAGCCATCCACTGGGCGGTGGCGCCCTTGCGCCGGCGGGGAAATCCCTTGACTCGGGCAAGATCGCGGGCGGTGGTGGGAAGGGTGCGCGCAATTTCTACCAGCGTCCTATTTGCTAATACCCGGCCGGGCGCAGTGTCCGTGCGCCGAGCGATAGCGTCGCGCTTGGCCCACAGCGCTCGAGCAGCAGCGAGCTGACTGCCGCTGCGCAAACTGGAGATGCCCCTCAGATCGCGCCACGTGTGCGGCTGGGGAGCGAAGTCTCCGGAATGTTCCTGGACTATGGCGGAAAATTCTTCTAAAGCCCAGTCCATCTTGTCTTGTTCGGCCAAAATATCGCGCAGGGCGTCGGCTAGCTCGAGAAGCAGTTCCACATCGAGCGCGGCGTAAGCCTTGAGTTCCTCGCTGAGCTGCGGGGTGGACCAGTCGGCGTCGCCGTAGCCCTTTTCCAATTCGACGTCAAAAAGCTCTGTGACCATAGTGCCCAGATTGGGCCGTTCAAATCCCGCGAGCCGTGCCGCCAGTTCCGTGTCAAAGATGGAGCCGGGAAAGAGACCGAGCCACCCGAGACAAGGCAAATCCGAATGGGCGGCGTGAATAATCCACTCGGCGCCGTTGAGCACTGGGGCAAGGGCGGCCGTAAGCTCCTCGCGGTGGCCTTCAGGGGCAAAAAGCATCGTGCCCGCGCCGCGGCGGCGAATTTGCACTACGAAGGCGCGATCATCGTAGCGATAGCCGGAGGCGCGCTCGGTATCGATGGCAAAGGGGCCCGTACCCGCGGCGAGGCGGGCTGCGGCCGCGGTGAATTCCTCCGGGGTAGCAAGCACCGGCGGGATGCCCTCGAGCGGCCGGCTGCGCAATTCTGGCATATTAGCGGCCGAGCTCGGTGACGCCCTCAGGGGGTAGTCCGGCAACGTTGGCCAATACCTGGGCAAAGGCCTGCACGTGGGGTGCTAGATCGAGGCCTTCGGCAGTCCACGAAGCGCGCATTTCAATCTGGTAGGCGCGCGGTGGGCCGCCAATCTCGCCAAAACGCACGGAGGCGGTGGAGGTGACGGTGCCGCCCAAATTGGTGTGGTTGGCACCTTCCTTTTCCAAGCCTTCGTTGAGCCATTGCCACGCCACATCGGGCAAGAGTGGGTCGCCAGCTACGGCGTCGTCCATATCCGCCTGGATATAGGCCACAAGGCGCATGGCACCCTCCCAAGCTTCCTCAGCGCCCGGATCGTGGAGCAGGATGAGGCGACCAAAGGCGTCGCCCTCTGCATCGGTGGGCACGATGTCCGGGTCATCTTCGTTTCCCACCTCGAGGCCGATTGCGTGGCTAAACGGCGCAAGGCGTTGCGGTGGGCGAATGGAGCCTAGGGTGATCTCAGGGCGCAGGTCGGCCGCGTGCATGGACTCCACTGCTTGGGTGAAAGCGGCGGGGGTAGCTGGCTCGTGGGTTTCCGCCTGCCCGTGCAAAGGGGTGGGGGCGGAGGCCTCGGTGCTGCGTGGGGTGGTCGATTCGGAATTGCTCACGACGTTCAAGCTATAGTTTCGCGGCCTCTAGCTGGGGGAGGCGCGCCGATGCGTGGGCGTGTCGTCCTCCTCGTGGCCGGAAAGTGACAAGGTTTCATATCCAACTTATGATGGATATGTTCGTTTACCCAAAGGCTTCTGCAAAGGAGAACGCAATGGCGAAGCTTGACTACAAGGAACTCAACGCGGTTCAGCAATATTCCCAGCACGCAGTTTTTAAGGTGATCCCGGGCGCGCTCGGCACCGAGCGAGCGGAGATCATCGCCCAAGCTCAGGAGTTCTTTGCCGGCGTGGAAAAGGCCGGAAAGGTAACCGTGCGCGGCATTTACGACCTCACGGCTATGCGTGATTCCGCCGACTTCATGATCTGGTGGCACGCCGAGGAATTCTCTGACCTGCAAAAGGTCTTCGGGGACTTCCGCCGCGAGACCACCCTGGGCCAAGTCAGCGAAGTGACCTGGGTAGGCAATGCCTTGCACCGTCCAGCAGAGTTCAATAAGTCCCACCTGCCCTCCTTCATCATGGGCGAGGAGCCCAAGGAGTGGATCTCGGTATACCCCTTCGTGCGCTCTTATGACTGGTACACCATGGACGATGAAAAGCGCCGCCGCATCCTCATGGAGCACGGTATGCAGGCGCGCGACTACCCGGATGTGCGTGCAAATACCGTCCCAGCCTTTGCCCTGGGTGACTATGAGTGGATTTTGGCCTTCGAGGCGGATGAGCTCCACCGCATCGTCGACCTGATGTACCTGATGCGCTACACCGAGGCCCGCCACCACGTGCGCGAGGAGATTCCCTTCCACACCGGCCGCCGCGTCAAGGACGTAGCAGAGCTCATCGCAGTACTGCCCTAAAAGAAACGCCGCCTAGCAGTAACCCTGCTTGGCGACGTCCCTTTGTTGCGCCCTGTCACTAGCCTGCAAGTTAGGCTGCCGACGGGGCGCTCTTTCTTGTGCATGCCACCTTAGGCGGTGCCACCTTCTACCGGCTTTTCCTCCAAGTCCAGGCAGATGGAGTTGATGCAATAGCGCAAGTCGGTGGGGGTATCGTAGCCCTCGCCTTCAAAGACGTGCCCCAGGTGAGACTCGCAGTTGGCGCACAGAACTTCTACGCGGCGCATGCCGAGCGAATTGTCTTCGCGCTCAATGATTTTGTCCCCTGCGAGTGGGGAGAAGAAGGATGGCCAGCCGCAGTGGGACTCAAACTTTTCCGTAGAGCGGAAAAGCTCGGTTCCACACGCGCGGCAAGAATAGACCCCCTCGGTGGTGGTATTGGTGTACTCGCCTACGTGGGGCGGCTCGGTGCCGGCCTCGCGCAGGACGTAGTATTCCTCGGGGCTTAAGCGCTGGCGCCATTCGGTATCGGCAATGAGCTTGAAATCGGTCATGGGCCGAGTCTAAACCGTGCTGCGCGCGGCACGCCACCAGCCGGCGACCGTAGCGAAAATTGCGACGATAAGCAGCGCCCATCCCACCGTTGCCGTGAAAAAATTCATCCAGCGACCAGCATCCGGGTGCGCTGTAGACGCCCAAGAAACGGGAGCCAAATAGAAAAAGGCCGCAAACCACGCGCCCGCGGAATGGAAAACCGAACGCTTGAGTACAACGGTAAACATCAATGGGAATAGCCACATGGAGTAATACTGCTGGCCAAGGGAAGACAGGAAGAAGATACCCACCATGATCGCCCCGCTAGTCGTCAGTGCCCACAAGGTCGGGTCGGAGTTGCGCCAGCGCAAAAGTCCGAGAATCGCTGCGGCCGAAAGCGCGGCAAATATCAACCACACGGTCCAATACAGTCCCGCGCCAAAGTCAACGTAGGCGCGGAAGCCTGCCCAGGAAGAATTGGCATAGTCACGGGTTTCTGAGAGGTAGGGCAGGAGGTTATCCACAAAGCCGCTAGCGCCCGGCACCAGCGGCCAGGCTAGGAGGTTGAGAACTACCGGTACGCCAATGCCAGTCGCGAGACTGCGCCATTGCAGCTTGACCAAGGGCAGGAAGAGCAACGGCGCAAATTGCGGTTTAATGACGATGGCCAAGCCAATGACCACGCCTGCCACCCAGCCCAGCCATGGGGTGCGCTCGGCGCGCAAGAAAGACCACAAGAACACGGCCATGCATAGCAAGAGAATGCCGTTGATATTGGTAAATGCGAGCGTATTGGTCACCGATTCCGTGACAAAGGCCAAAGCGATAGATACTGGCCACACTGCCGAAGTAAGTGTGCGGCCCACCGTAAGGGTGAGCACCGCTAGCGCTGCCACGATTGCAGCCGCGTTGGCGACGATGAATAGTCCCCGTGCCAACGAAAAATCCATGTGCGCTAGTGGTGCGAGCAGCAACGTGGCTCCCGGGGTATACAGGTACAGCGGGTCAACGTGGTTATAAGCCTGCTCATAGACCGGCTGGCCAGTGGCCATGCGTATCACAGCGTTATACACGGTGGTGAAATCATCCGTCGGCGTGCCATTGCGCGCGATGATGAAAACGCGATGCACAACAAGCAGGATGGCCACGGGCCAGGCGGCGGCATTGATTCGGGAATTCACGGCCCCTTAGTCTACGGCCTAGCGGGCGCGGGAATACCGCAGAAACACCGTGCCATCCTGATCAGCCGCGACATTTTCTAACTGCATGCGGCGATGGGAATGCTCGCCCTTAAAGGTCGCCATGGGAGTTTCCACGCCGGTAGATAGATGTGGGTCCAGGGTCAAATACATCTGGTCGATGGCATCGATGTCTACCAGCTGCCCTATCATTCCTGGCCCGCCCTCGCACAGCACGCGCTTAAACCCGCGGTCCTGCAAGACGGAAATGTAATCCTGCACGGTTCCTTCGCCAGCATCGCAGATTTCCGCGCCTGTGGATTCGATGGTCGCGATGCGCTTTGCGAGCTCTTGATCGTCCCTGCTGCTATGGGGGACCAGGATGATGGGAGGGGTAGTAAAATCCGTGAAGAAGTCCGAGGTGACATCAAACTCAAGGCTGCGGGAAGGCACCGCAATCGGAGCCGGCCGCGAACCATCCCCGTTAGGTTTTACTCCGGAGTAGTCCTCCGCGCGCACCGTTTGCGCACCCACCAGCACGACGTCTGCCCAGTTACGTAGCGCAGCAAAAAGCTGCCCATCAGTGTCATTTCCCATGTCTTCGGAAACGTGGTTCATGGTTGCCGATCCAGTCAGTGTGCTGACCATATTTGTGCGGACGGTGAATACTTCACCGGAATCGGGGCCCAATAGCGAAGAGATATCCATGTCTTCCCAGCCTAGTCAAGGCACCAGATACCCAGCACGGCAAAGTACCGGGCATAGCCACAGGAGTGGGGCTTACACCAAGCGGATGAGTATTACACCAACCAAGATCACTGCAATGCCGGCTACCTGGCGCATGGCGACGCGCGCACCCCGCATCCGATCAATGAGCACGGAGCCCACCATGGAACCGAGAAGGGTTGCCACCACAGTAAGCCCAGTGCCAATCTGTGGTACTAAGGCCGCGTTGCCAAAGACAAACATGGCTCCCAAGGCGCCGCCTGCCCACATCCACCACGGATTAGCCTTACCCTCGGGACGCTCAATGCGAGGGCGCCAGCGCAAAACAATATTGAGCATTACGAGCGCGGAAACGCCAATACTAAAAGACACCAAAGCCGCACTAACGGGCGATCCGGTGATCTGCCCCAGGTGGCCGTTGATGGCGGATTGGCATGCGGTAAAGCAACCAAAGACAAAGCCGGCGAGGCGCCAAAGCCACAACGCCATAGCGCTGTCTTCTTGCTTCGTCGGCGCGCCGGGGCTAGCGACGATAGAAATCACTCCACCGAGAACAACTAGTGCCCCTAGAGCGCGAATCAGGGAAAGTGGGGAAGTGGGGGAGTCAAACAGCCCAAAGTGGTCGATGACAAGGCCCATCATGATTTGACCCGCGATGGGAAGAACTACGGTCTGGACCGCACCCAGATGAGGAAACAGCAGGATATTTCCAGTAAGCGCAACCACGCCGAGCAGGCCACCGAACCAAATCCACAGCGGTTCCCCAAAGACGCGGGAAATGCCAAACTCGCCGCCGGTGACGGCTGTCGCGACGACAAGCAACGTCAATGTGCCCACGGCAAACGAGATGAGCGAAGAGGAAAACGGCGTGCCAGTAGATGCGCGAAGGCGCGTATTAACCAGGGTCTGAACGGGCAGAACGAGTCCGGCGATAATGCCTAAGAGAATCCACAACACGTCGGGACACTTTACAGGCATATAAAGAAACCCGCCCAAGCCCCTATGGAGTGGAGCGGTGGGCGGGAAATTGTGGTCCTAACTGGGATTGAACCAGTGACCTTTCCGGTGTGAACGGAACGCTCTCCCACTGAGCTATAGGACCTTGCGGTGGCTAAATCTACACCGCACCAAATTCAAACACCTAATTGGCTGGGCAGTGGTGCACATCAGAGGGAGGGTGCACATCAGAGGGAGGCGGCCTGCTGTTCAATGCTCTTGGAGAATCACACCGGTGAGATTTAGTTGGCCCGAATGTAAAAATCGGCGCCGGAAAGAACGCCGCTGGGCTGGGGATTTGGAAACTGACGCGGAGCACGATAATGTTTCTTCTCGCACCGCAACGGTACAAAGTTCGCGGGGCAATGCGGATGTAGCGCAGTTGGTAGCGCATCACCTTGCCAAGGTGAGGGTCGCGAGTTCGAGTCTCGTCATCCGCTCCACGCTTTTCTAAGGGTTTGCCCGTGAAGAGTGATTCTAAATGAATAGCGCGCGATTAGCTCAGTGGGAGAGCGCTTCCCTGACACGGAAGAGGTCACTGGTTCAATCCCAGTATCGCGCACAAGGACTTTGTCCTAGAAACCGGGCCTGGTTTCGCATGCGGATGTAGCGCAGTTGGTAGCGCATCACCTTGCCAAGGTGAGGGTCGCGAGTTCGAGTCTCGTCATCCGCTCCAGCACTGTATTGTGTGAGGCGGTATCGCCACGGTGGAATGGCCGAGTGGTGAGGCAACGGTCTGCAAAACCGTGCACACGGGTTCGATTCCCGTTTCCACCTCAACTTCTTAATGCCTTCGGGCATTAAGCGCGATTAGCTCAGTGGGAGAGCGCTTCCCTGACACGGAAGAGGTCACTGGTTCAATCCCAGTATCGCGCACAGGGTTCCTTTTAGAACCCGTGGCAAACTTATGTTTGCCACGCGGATGTAGCGCAGTTGGTAGCGCATCACCTTGCCAAGGTGAGGGTCGCGAGTTCGAGTCTCGTCATCCGCTCCACATAGCCGCTCCAGAAATGGAGCGGCTTTTTCTATGTCTGCATGTGCCTGATCACAAGTGGCCTAAACGACAGAATGTGTTGTTTTGCGGCGTGTCGGGCTAAACGACATTTTGTGTTGGTGGGGTTTAGCGCATG